>JBEKDC010000050.1:0-21760 GCA_050014535.1 Rhizomicrobium sp. | reverse complement strand
GCCAAGGACAAGGTGATGATGGGCGCGGAACGCCGCTCGCTCGCAATGAGCGACGACGAAAAGCGCACCACCGCCTATCACGAAGCGGGTCACGCGATTGTCGCGATCTCCGTCGAAGGGTCCGACCCGATCCACAAGGCGACGATCATTCCGCGCGGACGTGCGCTCGGTATGGTGATGCGTCTTCCGGAACGCGACCAGCTTTCCGTCACGCGCCAGAAGATGCTGGCCGACATCTGCGTCGCCTTCGGCGGACGTCTCTCCGAAGAACTGATCTTCGGCTACGACAAGGTCACCACCGGCGCGATTTCCGACATCAAGCAGGCCACCCACATGGCGCGCGCGATGGTGACGCGTTACGGCTTCTCCGACGAACTCGGACCCATCGAGTTCGGCGAGAACCAGGAGGAAGTGTTCCTCGGCCATTCCGTGGCGCGCACGCAGAATATCTCGGAAGCGACGGCGCAGAAGATCGACGCGGAAATCCGCCGCATCATCGACACTTGCTACAACCGCGCGCACGACATCCTGCAGCAGCGCGTCAACGACCTTCACACGCTTGCGAAGGGTCTCCTCGAATACGAGACCTTGACGGGCGACGAGATCATCGCGTTGCTCAAGGGCATTCCGCCCGACCGCACGCCTTACGAAGAGCCCGAGCCGCAACGCGGTCCGGGACCCAGCGTGCCGCAGGCCGGACGTCCGCGCGGTCCGGGCATCGGCCCTGTCGTCGAGCCTCAGCCGGGTCGGTGAGTGCTGGGCCGAAACTTTTCGGCATCGTCAACATCACGGAAGATTCGTTCTCCGACGGAGGACGGTTTCTCGAGCCCGAGGCGGCGCTCGCGCATGCGCGGGAGTTGCTTCGGCACGGTGCGGATGCACTCGATCTCGGCGGCGCATCGTCCAATCCTGAGGCGAAACCTGTCGCGTCCGACGTCGAGATCGCGCGCCTTGCTCCCGTTGTCGCGGCGCTCAAAATCGAGCGGCGCTCGCTCTCCATCGATAGCTATTCGATCGATGTTCAGCGCTGGGCCATACGCGAGGACGCGGATTTCCTGAACGACATTCAAGGCTTTCCGCATGAGGCGTTCTATCCTGAACTCGCGGCGTCGCGTGCGAAGCTGATCGTGATGCATTCGGTCCAGGGTGCGGGCCGCGCGACGCGGCTCGTCGTGGAACCGTCGAAAATCCTTGGCCAAATGTTGCGGTTTTTCGAAGCGAGGATCGAAGCGCTTTCGAAAGCCGGCGTTGCAGCCGAAAGACTGATCCTCGATCCCGGAATGGGTTTCTTCCTCGGCGGCAATCCGGAAGCCTCGTTTACCGTGCTGCGCGGGCTTCCTGCGATCAGGACGGCGTTTGGGTTGCCGATCCTGGTCTCGGTCTCTCGCAAATCCTTCCTGCGGGCGCTCACCGGGAGGCCGCCGCAGGAGGCCGGCGCGGCCAGCCTGGCTGCGGAACTTTTCGCGGTTGATCGGGGGGCGAACTATATCCGTACCCACGATCCCGGTGCCCTTCGGGACGCGCTTGCGGTGCGGAATAGGCTGGACCTTGGCGGGGCACTGGCCTAGGACATGCGGCAGGCGTCCTCGGCATTAAGATAGCCGTTCGAGCAATGCGAAATCCGTTAGGATTTCTGCTATATTCGCTCTCCGAGGGATGTCGTATCCAGGGGATATGTAGCGTTATGACCCGCAAATTGTTCGGGACCGACGGCATACGCGGCCGGGCCAACAGCTACCCGATGACGCCGGAAATCGCGTTGAAAACGGGCATGGCGGCCGGACGCATTTTTACCCGTGGCGATCACCGCCATCGGGTCGTGATCGGCAAAGACACGAGGTTGTCCGGCTATATGATCGAGTCCGCGCTGGTGGCGGGCTTCACCGCTGTGGGCATGGACGTGTTTCTGTTCGGCCCGCTTCCGACGCCGGCTGTCGCCATGCTCACCCGTTCGCTGCGGGCGGATCTCGGCGTGATGATTTCGGCGTCGCACAATCAGTTCGAAGACAATGGCATCAAGTTCTTTGGGCCCGACGGGCAAAAGCTGTCCGACGAATGCGAAATGCAGATCGAAGCGCTGATGGAGAAGGGGCTCGAAGAGGGTCTTGCCAAACCGCGCAAGATCGGTCGCGCCAAACGCATCGACGACGCCCAGGCGCGCTACATCGAATTCGCGAAGCGGACTTTTCCCAAGCAATTGGGTCTCGACGGTTTGCGCATCGTGGTCGATTGCGCGAACGGCGCGGCGTATAAAGTGGCGCCTGCGGTGCTGTGGGAACTGGGGGCCGACGTGATCGCGATCGGCGACACGCCGGACGGCTTCAACATCAACAATGAATGCGGCTCGACCTTTCCCGAGGCGATGCAACGCAAAGTGCGCGAACGGCGCGCCGATTTCGGGATCGCACTGGACGGCGATGCCGACCGGGTCGTGATGGCCGACGAAGAAGGAAGGCTCATCG
Organism: Rhizomicrobium sp.; assembly: GCA_050014535.1. Classification (GTDB taxonomy): domain Bacteria; phylum Pseudomonadota; class Alphaproteobacteria; order Micropepsales; family Micropepsaceae; genus Rhizomicrobium. The sequence goes on along the minus strand of JBEKDC010000050.1, from coordinate 19,298 downwards.
ACGGCGACCAGATTCTCGGGCTCATCGCGCGCTCATGGGCAAAGGCCGGCAAACTGCGTGGCGGGGGAGTGGTCGGCACGGTCATGTCGAACGCGGGGCTCGACCGATTCCTCAAGACGATGGATCTGAAGCTCGCGCGGGCGCAGGTGGGCGACCGCTACGTCATCGAAAAGATGCTACAGGGCGGGTTCAATGTCGGCGGCGAGCAATCCGGCCATATCGTGCTCAACGATTTCTCGACCACCGGCGACGGGCTCATCGCGGCCCTGCAGGTTCTGGCCGTGGTCGCGCAGGACGGCAAAGTCGCCAGCGAAGCGTCGCACGTGTTCGAGCCGATGCCGCAGGTGCTCGAGAATGTCTATTTCCGGCGCGGTGCACCTCTCAGCGATGCGCGTGTGACCGACAGCATCAAGGCCTGCGAAGCGCGTCTCAACGGCTCCGGCCGGTTGCTGGTTCGCAAATCGGGCACCGAACCCGTGATCCGCGTGATGGCCGAAGGCGAGGACGAAAAGCTCGTGCGCCAGATCGTGAGCGACGTCGTGGCCGCGATCCAGGAAGCGACGGCTTGAAGCAGGTCCCGGCGCGCCTGCTCATCATCGCGGGATCGGATTCGAGCGGCGGCGCGGGCATCCAGGCCGACATCAAGACGGCAACCGCGCTTGGCGCCTATGCTATGACGGCGATCACGGCAGTCACTGCGCAGGATACGCGCGGCATTCACGCGATCCATCCGATTCCTGCCGCCATCGTGCGCGAACAGATCGCCTGGACGCTGGCCGATATCGGCGCGGACGCGATCAAGATCGGCATGCTGGGATCGGCGGAGATCGTCGAGGCCGTGGCGGACGTGCTGACGGAGCCGGCGAAGAACATACCCATTGTGCTCGATCCCGTTCTGGCATCGACCAGCGGGACCGCGCTGCTGGACGAAGCGGGGCAGCGCGCGATGAAGTCGCTCTTGTTCCCGCTTGCGGCAGTGATCACGCCGAACATTCCGGAAGCGGAAATTCTTGCCGGCATTTCGATTCATGGGCCCGAAGATGTGATGCGCGCGGCGGAAATCCTGTGTGAAGGCGGCGCGAAGGCCGTTCTGATCAAAGGCGGTCACGCCGAGGAACCTGAGGTGTTGGATACTCTGGTTCTGTGCGGCTCGCCCGAATCGTATCGTTTCGAATCCCTCCGCATCGATACGCCGCATACACATGGCACCGGGTGCACGCTTGCAACTGCGATCGCGGTCGGGCTGGGGCAGAGACTCTCGCTTCACGATGCTGCGGAACGTGCGCATCTGTTCTTATATGACGCGATCGAAGCGGCGCCGGGTTTCGGCGCAGGCAAAGGTCCGCTCAATCACATGCATGCGATCCCGGAATACCGCTTTAAGAGCAGATTCGAGGATTGACGTGAACGCGGCGATCCGAAAAGCGCAGAGAGCCGATGCGAAGCCGCTGTCGGAGTTGGCGAAGACGACCTATGCGAATGCATTTGGTCATTCGCTGGGACCAACCGATCTTTCGGCCCATCTCGACAACAATCTATCCGAAGCATGTTTCGAGGAATTTCTCGATGAAGACACGATCCTCCTCGCCGAGCGTGAAGGCCGATTGATCGGGTTTATTCAGATCGGTGTGGTATGGCCCGAAAGCGACGACGACGATTTCTCGCCGGACGATGCGGAGTTGCGCCGCGTCTATGTCCTGTCGGAATTTCAAGGCAACGGGATCGGCCGGCAACTGATCGATGCCGCGTTCCGGGAGCCGCGTTTTGCTTTGGCCAGGGATATCTACCTGGACGTCTGGGAAGACAATCAGCGCGCGCAGAAATTGTATGAATGCTACGGCTTTCGCGCGATCGGAAAGCGCGCCTTCATCGTCGAATCCGGCGCAAAGACCGGATTCGATATCATCATGATCCGGCGCGCCGGCTGAGGCAGCCGGCAGCCCGGCTTAAGCGAGCGCCTTGTCCAGCCGGTTCCGGATAATGGCTTCGGCTTCGGTCACGATACGCGCGACAAGTTCGGCGCAGGACGGAATGTCGTGAATGAGGCCCTGCGTCTGGCCGGCCGACCAGATGCCGTAATCCATGTCGCCCTTGTCGAGCACATTTGCGCCGCGCGTGCCCGCGACCAGTTCCCTCACTTCCTCGAACTTCGCATCGCCGCGGCGTTCGATCGCGACGACCTCGTCGCTGATCGCGTTCTTCGCCACGCGTGCGGTGTTGTGCATGGTGCGGAAGATCAGGTTCGTCGCGCGCTCGTCATTGGCAACGATCTGCTTTTTCACGTTCTCGTGGATGGGCGCTTCCTTCGTCGCCATGAAGCGCGTGCCCATATTGATGCCGTCGCAGCCGAGCGCGAGCGCTGCCACGAGCCCGCGCGCGTCCGCCATGCCGCCCGAGGCGATGATCGGTATCGTGAGCTTGTCGGCCGTTGCGGGAAACAGGATCAGTCCGCCGACATCGTCTTCGCCGGGATGGCCCGCGCATTCGAGTCCGTCGATCGACACGCAATCGACGCCGATCGATTGCGCCTTCACGGCATGGCGCACGCTGGTGCATTTGTGGATCACCTTTACGCCGGCTTCCTTGAACCGCGGCAGATGCGGCTGCGGGTTGTTGCCGGCCGTCTCCACGATCTTGATTCCGCCTTCGATGATCGCCTCGCGATATTCGTCATAAGGAATGGGCGTGATGCTGGGCAGGATGGTGAGGTTCACGCCGAAGGGCTTGTCCGTCATCTCGCGGCAGCGCTTCAGTTCCTTTGCGAGGTCCTCCGGTTTGCCGGCCGAATGCGCGGTGATGAACCCGAGCGCGCCGGCATTGGCGACGGCCGCAATCAGTTCGGCCTTGCCCACGCGGGTCATCCCCCCGCAGGTGATGGGCGCTGCGACGCCGAACATTTCGGTAAAGCGTGTTTTCAACATGGTCCAAGCCCCTGGTTTGCATATCGATCGACCCCAGCCTGCCGGTAAGGCCGGGTGGGGCGCAAGTGGCAATTGTCAAAGCGCGGAGGCTATGTCGGTGTGCGAAAAATCCGTCTCCTTATACAGAAGGGGCTCACCCGCCGCTTTCGCCAGCGCATAGGCGAAGCAGTCGCCGAAATTGAGCCGCGCCGCATGTCCGCTGCCTTTGCCGAAATCGCGATAGGCTTCGCGTGCGATCCGGGCTTGGACTTCGTCCACAGCTACGAGCACGACGGGCGCTTGGACATAAAAATCGTCAAGTCGTCGGCCCACGATAGGATTGGGATCCCTGTCGAGGACGATGGCTGCTTCGAGGAAATTGGCTACGCTCATTTGACAGACAGGCGCGCTTTCGATTGCGGCAGAGAACGACGCAGCCTCGCGTTCTTGTCTGAGGATTGCAATGACCGCCGACGTATCGACGATCATTTCGGAAGTCCATTTTCGTCGTAAAGCAGTTCGCCGTGATCGATTGTCCGTGTCTCATCGCTCATATGCGCGGCGCAGTCTTTACCGATCGCCATCAGTCGATCGGCGAGGCCTTTTCTGCGCGCGCGCGCCAACCGTTCGCGCAGTGCCTCGGTCACGGCGGTTGTCATGCTTTCGCCGGTCAGTTCGGCGAGCTCCTGTGCGAGCCGATAGGCTTCGGGGTTTTTGATGTTGAGGCTCATGGTACCATTCTACCTATATAAGGTAGAATGGTAGACTTTTGGACGGTTGTCAACGATCCACGAACGGATCGCGCACCAGGATCGTGTCTTCACGCTCGGGGCTGGTGGAGAGAAGGGCCACCGGCGCGCCGATCAGCTCCTCGACCCGGCGGATATATTTGACGGCCGTGGCCGGCAGCTCGGCCCAGGACCTCGCGCCCCTTGTGGACTCGCTCCAGCCTTCGGCCGTCTCATAGATTGGAATGCAACGGGCCTGCTCATTGGCATCGACAGGAAGATGGTCGATTTCGTGACCGTCGAGGCGATAGCCCGTGCAGATGTTGATCTCGTCGAAGGTGTCGAGCACATCGAGCTTGGTGAGTGCGATGCCGTCGATGCCGCCGGTGACGATAGTCTGACGCACGAGCACGGAATCGAACCAGCCGCAGCGCCGCTTGCGTCCCGTCACGGTGCCGAATTCCGCGCCACGCGAGCCCAACTTTTCGCCCAGCGCATCGGTCAGCTCCGTTGGAAACGGACCTTCGCCCACGCGCGTGGTGTAGGCCTTCACGATGCCCAGCACATAACCCACATCGCGCGGTCCGCAGCCGGAGCCGGCGGCCGCTTGTCCGGCGACCGTGTTCGACGACGTCACATAGGGATAAGTGCCGTGATCGATATCGAGCAGGACGGCCTGCGCGCCTTCGAAAAGAATTCGTTTGCCTTTGCGCCGCATCTCGTCGAGCCGTCGCCAGGCCGAGCCCACGAACGGCAAAATCTTTGGCGCGATCTCCTTGAGGGCATCGAGCAGCGCGTCTGCGTCGATTTCCGAGAGGCCCGACCCGCGGCGCAGCGCATTGTGATGCGCGAGCAGGCGCTCGATCTTGGCCGGCAGCGATTTCGGATCTTTGAGATCGATCACGCGCAGCGCGCGCCGTCCGACCTTGTCTTCATAGGCCGGCCCGATGCCGCGTTTGGTGGTGCCGAGGCGCTGCACGCTGTTCGAGGATTCGCGCGCGCTGTCGAGCTCGCGATGCAGCGGAAGGATCAGTGCCGCATTCTCTGCCACCAGCAGGCTGTCCGGCGTGACGTTCACACCCAATTCCTTGATGCGCGCGACTTCGTCGACGAACGCCCAGGGGTCGACCACGACGCCGTTGCCGATGATGGAGAGCTTGCCCGGCCGCACCACGCCGGACGGCAAGAGGCTCAGCTTGTAGGTCTTGCCGTCGATGACGAGCGTATGGCCGGCATTGTGGCCGCCCTGAAAGCGCACGACCACGTCGGCGCGGGCCGACAGCCAGTCCACGATCTTGCCTTTGCCTTCGTCGCCCCATTGGGCGCCGATCACGGCGACGTTCGACATTATTCCGTACCCGGATCAAATCGCCCGCGCGAGGGTCGCGCTCGGGCACGGTGGCGGATTATAGAGGGAAAACTCCGGGCTTGTCAGGCCGATTTTCGCTCGAAAGCCGAAGGCGCGGGAGCCCAGCGGCGATTGGAACCACAGGCCGAGCCGCGGTTCCGAACGTTGACGTCACCTTTGCCGCACCCGACCGCGGCATATTCCGGAATTAAAGTTCGGGACTCCAGGCGTTGGTTCTCGCACGCGTGATTCGGCGCGATGCGTTAAAACCATCCCGATGCCTGAAGCGCGCGCGTAAAAGTCCGACTGACAGGCACTTTGGTGCCGTCTCGCAACAGCAGAAAAAGCTTCCCATCTTCCCTGTGCGAAGATTCCACCGCGTCGCGGGCAACCCACCAGGACCGATGGACCTGCGCACCTTCAAGTCCGCGCAATTCCGCCAGCGCATCGGAGAATCGCAGAAGGACGAGATCGGAACCGGCGCTCGTGTAAAGCCGAATATAGTGATCTTCGGCTTGGACGGCGTGAAGCCTGGCAGCGCGCAGCTTGTGTGGAAGCCGAGTCAGTATGGCTGCCGGCTGAGGTCCTTGCGGCGGGTCCCGGCCCGTGTCTACGCCATGCGTCTCGATGGGACGCCGCTGAACCAGGAGGTTGAGACAGACCATGGCAGCGACGACCAGAAGGACCGGCAAAAAGAATTCCGGCAAGGGGGCCGCACGCAAGGGCTGAGACAATGCCATGGCCGTAACCAGCCATACCGCGACCGTCACGGGCATGGACAGCAGGACGGTTCTCAGAAGGCCCGCAAGCACGAGCTTCGTAGGCGAAAGCTGGATGCGATCCAGCGAAGCCTGGATCGACAGGCTGCCGAACTGCGCGATTCCCAGGAGGCACACCCAGTAGAGAAAGCGTTTTCCGAGAGGAAGAGCCTCCAGTTCGAAGGCATCCGTGAGGGTCAGAAATGCCGCCGCTGCGATCGAAACCGCAATCGATCTGGCGGATGGAAGCCATGGCGACAGTGCATTTCGCGAAGCGTGAACTGCATGATTCGTCATTCGCGTAATTCAATGCGCTTTCGCGCATTTCGCCTTTTCATCGCAACCAAACTGGGGGATGCAAGCCGCCGACGCAAGTTTCGGAGGAAGCAGTCCATGCACGACGATCCGTTGTGGGTTCATATCCTCCTGGCCGTTCACATCGCAGCCGGCACGCTGTGTCTTGTGCTTGCGCCCCTTGTGCTGGCGGTGACGAAAGGCGGTCCCCAACATCGACGTTGGGGTAAGGTTTATTTCTGGTCGATGGGCGCGCTGGCAGGGACCGCTCTGCCGATGGCGCTTTTCCGCCCCATACTGTTCCTGGCGCTGGTCGCGATCCTGAGCTTCTATCTGACCTTCTCGGGTTATCGCGTGTTGCGGCTGAAGAGCCTTGCGAGTGGTGGACACGCGGGGTTTGTCGACTGGGCGGCTGCAATTCTGACCTTCCCCGCATGCGCCAGCCTCGTCGGCTTCGCCCTGTTCCGTCCGGCCTGGGTTCAACACATGGGCATTGTTGCGATCGTGTTGGGGACGCTCGGTATGCGGGGCGTGGCGGCGGACATGTACCGCTTCTTGCGCAAACCGACTCAACGGATGTTCTGGTTGTTCGTGCATTTCGAAAAATTCATCGGAAGCTACATCGCGGTATGGACTGCCTTTTCGGTCGTCACCTTGAGTCAGATATTCCATTATGCCGGACTCGCGATATGGCTTTGGCCGATGATTGTCGGGGTGCCGGCAATCGTCGCGACCGCGGTCTATTACAAGCACAAATTTCCTGCGGCCGCGTCACCGAATGTTTCGGCACAGCGCGCGTGAGTGATTCATCGACGGCTCGTCGCTCATGGCTCAAGCGGCCTTTGGGCCGAAAGGAATGAGCATCGGAACTTTGTGGCGATAGGAATCATACGCTTCCGCGCCCAGCTCATCGCGCAGGAAACGCTCCTCGAGTCGGGCCTTGATCCAGAAACCCAAGGTCATGATGGCCGCGCCCGCCAGTGCCACCAGCGTGCCGCGTTGAATCGCGGTCGCGAGAGCGGACAGAATCAGGCCCGTATAGATTGGATGACGCACAAGAGCGTATGGGCCGGTGTCGACGATGCGGTGACCGGCCTTCTTTGTCACCCAGCCGGACCACAAGCTTCCCAGATAGATGCGAGCCCACCACGCGAACAGAAAGCCGAGCGTCACCACGCCGACGAGCGCCCAACTCGCCTGCTCGCTCAAAATCCAGAGCCTGCCCGGGCCGCGATAGGAATGCGTGTAGATGCCGAACAGCAGGAAAGCGCCCAAGATCGTGATGATGCGGTAGAGAAATTGCGAATTCCAATCGACTCTCTTGGCGACCCGTGCCGACCAGAAAGCGGCCAGCATCCAGCTCACGAACCAGACGGCCCAAACGACAATGGTGGCGTATTGCGGCGTCACGGATTCGCGCCATGCGATCAGCATATCATCCACGGGATCGGCCCCTGCTGAATTCCTTCCGCAGTTGGGAACGTAATCTGGGCAAATAAATGGCAAGACCTCAGAAGGCGAGGGCCTTGGCCTGCTTCACCAGGGGCAGCTTTCGGATTTCGGCGACGACGTTTTCGGACACGCCGCCGTCGATCTCGACCAGAGCGATCGCATCAGCACCCTGCGCGCTGCGCCCGAGCGCGAAAGACGCGATATTGGCTTTCGCGTCGCCGAGCAGCGTGCCCAGCCTGCCGATGAAGCCCGGCTTGTCCTCGTTGATGACGTAAAGCATGTGCGGCGCGAATTCCGCGTCCATGTTGATATCCTTGATCTGGATGAGACGCGGGCGTCCGTCGGAGAACACCGTGCCGGCCACACGCCGCGTCGTGCCGTCCGCAAGCGTCGCCGTGACCTTGATGAAGCCTTCATAGATGCCGTGACGATCGCGTCGGGTTTCGCTGACCTTGATGCCGCGCTCTCTTGCCACGACCGGCGCATTGACCATATTGACGTCCGCAAGGGCCGGCTTGAGAAGTCCGGCAAGAGCGGCTTGAGTCAGCGCACGCGTGTTGAGCGCGCCCGCCACGCCTTCGTAGAGAATTTCGACGGTCGTCAGGCTTGTGTCGGTCAACTGACCCGCGAACGCGCCGAGCTTTTCGGCGAGCGAAATCCACGGCCGCACTTTTTGCGCCTCTTCCGCCGAGATCGACGGCATATTGAGCGCATTGGTGATGGCGCCCGTCAGCAGATAATCCGAAATCTGTTCGGCCACCTGCAGCGCCACGTTTTCCTGCGCTTCGCTGGTCGATGCGCCGAGATGAGGCGTCGCCACCACCTTCTCATTGCCGAACAGCACGTTGGTTTTCGCAGGTTCTTCCTCGAACACGTCGAGGGCCGCGCCGGCCAGATGCCCGGAATCGAGTGCCGCCTTCAGCGCGTTCTCGTCGATCAACCCGCCCCGCGCGCAATTGACGATGCGGGCGCCTTTCTTCATGCGATTGATCGCGTCTGCCGAGATGATGTTGCGCGTTTCGCTCGTCAGCGGCGTGTGCAGAGTGATAAAATCGGCGCGTGCGAGGAGATCGTTGAGTTCGACTTTCTCGATGCCCATGCTGCTTGCGCGGTCGGCCGACAGATATGGATCGTACGCGATCACTTTCATCTTCAGGCCCTTGGCGCGGTCGGCAACGATCGAGCCGATATTGCCCGCTCCTATCAGGCCCAAAGTCTTGCCGGTGAGCTCGACGCCCATGAAGCGGTTCTTTTCCCATTTGCCGGCGTGGGTCGAGCTGTTGGCCGCCGGCAATTCGCGCGCCAGCGCCATCATCAGCGCGATTGCGTGTTCGGCAGTGGTGATCGAATTGCCGAAAGGCGTGTTCATCACGATCACGCCTGCGGCGGTTGCGGCCGGAATGTCGACATTGTCGACGCCGATGCCGGCGCGCGCGACGACCTTGAGATTCTTCGCGGCCTTGATCACGTCGGCGGTGATTTTCGTCGCCGAGCGGATCGCGATGCCGTCGTAATCCCCGACGATCTTGAGCAGCTCTTCCTTCGCGAGGCCCGTCTTCACATCGGCCTCGACGCCGCGTTCCTTGAAGATCTGCAAGGCTGCGGGAGAAAGCTTGTCGGCAATCAGAACCTTGGGCATGGGAAACTCCAAACGGATTTCACTCCCCCTTGTGGGGAGGTCGGAGCGCGTCAGCGCTCCGGGTGGGGAATTTAGCTCGCCTTGGCCTGCGCCCAGGCCCAATCGAGCCATGGTGTCAGCGCATCGAGATCGGTCGCGTCAACGGTCGCGCCGCACCAGATTCGCAATCCGGGAGGCGCGCTGCGATAAGACGCGATGTCGAGCGCGACGCCTTCCTTGTCCAGCAGATCGGCGATCTTCTTGGCGGCGGTGGCCTGCGCCTCGGGCGCGAGCTTTGCAAACCACGGATCGATGATTTTCAGGCACACGGAGGTGTTCGAGCGCGAGGCTTCGTCTTGGGCCAGGAACGCGACCCAATCGGTTTCGCGGACCCAGCGCGCAAGCACCGCGACGTTGTCGTTCGAGCGTTCGATCAGCGCTTTGAGTCCGCCGATTCCCGCCGCCCATTTGAGCGCATCGAGATAATCTTCCAGTGCGAGCATCGAAGGCGTGTTGATCGTTTCGCCTTCAAAAATGCCTTCGACCAGCTTGCCGCCCTTGGTCATGCGGAAAATTTTCGGCAGCGGCCAATGTGGCGAATAGGCTTCCAGCCGCGCAACTGCGTTCGGCGACAGCACAAGCATGCCGTGCGCGGCTTCGCCGCCGAGCGCCTTTTGCCAGGAGAACGTCGTCGCATCGAGCTTGTCCCACGGCAGATCCATCGCGAACGCGGCGCTGGTCGCGTCGCAGATCGTGATGCCGAGGCGGTCAGAAGCGATCCAATCGCCGTTCGGCACGCGCACGCCCGAGGTGGTGCCGTTCCATAGAAACACGATGTCGTGTTTGGGATTGGCTTGGGAGAGATCGGGCAGCGCGCCATAATCCGCTTTGAGGATGCGCGCATCCTTGAGCTTCAGCTGCTTGGCGACATCGGTCACCCAATCCTCGCCGAAGCTTTCCCAGGCGAACAGATCGACAGGCAGCGAACCCAGCATCGACCACATCGCCATTTCCATGGCGCCGGTGTCGGAGGCGGGAACGATGCCGATGCGATAATCCGCAGGAATGCCGAGGATCATGCGGGTGCGTTCGATCGCATCCTTGAGCTTGGCCTTACCCGGCTTGGATCGGTGCGAGCGGCCGAGAAGCGCCGCGCTGAGGTCTTCAGGTGTCCAACCCGGCCGTTTGGCACAGGGTCCGGACGAAAAAAAAGGCCGTGCAGGGCGCACGGCCGGACGATTTCCGGTCATCAGTCATTCCTTCCAGAATGAACGCACCTCGTTGGGGAGGTGTGGCCCGCCGCTTGTGTAGTGATTCCCGGCCGCGCAGTCAAATAAGTAATTTAACTCACGTTGCCGTCGCACCGGAACGGCGGCGGTATCGATGCGTTTTCTATCGGCGCTATTGGGGTTGCCATCATGCCGCTTGCACAAAGAACCGACGACACACCCACGCTCAATCTTCCGATCGACAAGGTGGGCTTCATCATCGTCAAGGCGCGGGAATTCGACGAGAAAGTGGCCGACAGCGATCCCGACGAGGGCTCCAATCCGACCGACGACGGCAACGCCGACATTCTCGAAGACAAAGAAGGCGACGGCACGCGCGAGGAACTGGCCGGCGCAATCAACGCGTTCAACGAGGACGAACAGATTGAACTTGTGGCATTGGCATGGCTCGGCCGCGGCACCTACGATCTCACCGAATGGTCGGACGCGCTGCAGGTCGCACGCGACGAACACAACAAACGTACGACGCAGTACCTGCTCGGCCTGCCGTTGCTCGGCGACTATCTCGAAGAAGGTCTCGCGGCTTTCGGAAAGTCGATTTCCGACGAGGACGCGGATAGCTGAGCCCGTAAGGCGTGACTTTTGCTGCAATTTCGCCTAAGCTGGCGTCTGACTTAAGGGCTGAAGCGGGAAGTGGGCGCTCCGCAGAATACGAATCTTTCGGAATTCCTGCAGAAGGTTTTTGCCTGCTCGGCCGATATCGCAGACAGCATTGCCCGGCGCGCGATCGAGCGTCTTTATCCCTTGAAAGCGGTCATCATCAAGCAGGGCGACGAGGCCAGCGCGACCTTTCTTCTCGTCGCCGGCCGCGCGCAGGCGCTGACATACGGCCTCGAAGGCCAGATGGTCCTGCTGCATGAGCTGTTGCCGGGCGATTTCTTCGGCGCGATCGCGCAGACCAAACCCGCGCCGGAAGACGCCGATGTGGTCGCCGTCGAAGATGTTCGCGCGGCCGTTTTTCGGATGCTCGATTTCCTGGCATTGATCGAGGCCTATGGCTGCGTGGGTCTGGCGGTGTCGCGGATGCTGCTCAAGCAACTGCGCGCCACGGCAGCCCGAATGGTGGAGCGTACCACGTTGTCCGCGGTCGGCCGCATTCAGTCGGAATTGCTGCGCCTGGCGCGACTCGGCGACGGACGTACGCTGCGACCGACCCCTGTGTTGTCCGTGCTCGCCGTTCGCGTGCACAGCACGCGCGAGACCGTATCGCGCACGATCAACGCTCTTGAGCGCCGCGGCCTCATTCGCCGCGAGGCCGACGCGCTTGTCATCGTGGCGCCGCGCCGGCTGGAAGAAATGATCGTGTGAAATTCGCGGTCAGCGATGGAGCGAGTAGAGCCTGATCGGATCGTCGATGTCGGCCGCAGGCAGTTCGCCGACCAATTCAAGCCGCCAGGCAGGCGATTCCGCGCGAAACGCGCTCGCAAAATCTTCCGTCACGTGAACGGCGCCGGACGGCGTGGAAAAAATCATCCGCGAAGGCAGCGCGCTCGCGTCGCCGCCGAGGAACGGCGCGCCGCCGAACGGATCGCCGATTCGCTGGACGAGCCCATAATGCCCCGCGATGCGCGCGTTGGCGGCTTCGCCCAGCGCGCGTGCCGCGGACAATGCGGCATCGGCTGCCGCGGCTGCGCTCTCATACGCGACGACAACGGCCTCGCCGGTCCAGCGCGGCGCGACGGATGGCTTGGGCCCGGCCGCGAGCGCACCGGCCAATCGGCTCAGCGCGGCGGCGGGGAAGGATTCGCCGGACTCGGAGAGATCGATCCGCAACATGGCGGCCAGGCATACGTCCCCGGCAGCCGCAATTTCGAACGGAGACTTCTTTGCCTGCCCGCGCAGGCGCGGCGCCGCCAACACAATCTGCCGCCGGCCGCTTTTCAACCAGATGGCGCCGATCCGGTCGCTGCCGCTGGACGTTGCCGCTTCGTTTCGATCGAGAATCAGCAATTGCACCGCTTCCGTCATCGTCTGGCCGGCCTGCATCGCGGCCGATCCCATGGCGATTTCCGCCGCCAGCCGGATGGCGAGTGTCGGAGGCGACCTGGGCTCCACGGCGACGGCGCGCAAGCTTGCCGCCGCATCGACGATGCGATCGAACCGTGCGGCCCAATCGTCGCCGAACGGCGCCACGGAAGTTTCGCGGAACTGCGCGCGCGAGCCCGGCAGGATGAGATGCAGCTCGGCGTCCGCCTTGAGCAGCGCCTCGGCAATCAGGATGTCCGCACCGGCCGCAAGCGCGCCATAGGCGAAACCGATCCGCTCGTCGCGGATCGCGGCGCGGATTTTCCGTTCGAGCGCGTCGCTCCCGGCGGCGAGCGCCATGTGACCTGCAAAATGCAGGCTGCGCGGCGGACGCAATGGATCGAGCCACGCTTTGTCCTCGCCCAATTCGTCGAGGATCGACGCGAATTGCCGCAAGGTGGATGCATGGTCTTCGTAAGCTTGCGGCGCCAGGGCAATGGCGGCTGCGAATTCTTTTTTGGCTTGCGCGAGATCACCGACAAGGAGCAACGCCTCGGCCCGCGTGGCGGCGCGATAGTAGGGAGTCTCCTCTTCGTCCTCGCCGCGCTCCAGCACGCCGCGCGCGAGAATTTCCGCCTGCGCGCGCCGGCCGGCCAGCAACGACAACGTCGCCGCATTGATCAGTGGATAGGTGGCGCCGCCGATTTTTCCCGCGCGCGCGTAAGCGTCGGCGGCTTCGAGAAAAAGACGCTTGCGCTCGGCCCCGAGCAGGCGACCGCGCACGCTGAGCACGGCGGGATCGTCATCGACGCGCTCGAGTCCCGCCTCCTGAAACAATCGCCACGCGTGGTCCAGCGAACCGGACCGCGCGTGGGCGATGATGGAGAGAAGGGATGGATTCATGCTCTGGGCGCGTCAACCCCCAAGCTGGTTGGGCGGCGGATCGCCAGGGTTTTCGATATCTGGGTCGATCTTGATGGGGATGGATGTACCATCCGGCTGATGAAGCAAGACATACAAGTTGAACGGATCGGTATGATGAAGCGGCTCCGAATTCAGCACCGCGTTAAACTGGACTTGCTGATACAATCCAGATGCAGTATTTGCAGGGAGAACTTGCAAACCCCAATATGGGTTATTTTCGGCCGTATCCTGGGGCCCGAGCGTCATGGGGGCTACTTGGGGGCTGTGAATGAATTCCCACTGCCAACTCGGATCCAGATTGATTGTAACCACCAGATCCTTCCAAATCGACAATGGCCATTTTATGCCGCCCACATCGACAAAGTAGAATTGAAGGTATCCTGCCGTACTTGTATCGATTTTCATAGTGTAAGTGTAGGCGCTTGGCGGTGGCGGGACTACGCTGGTTACAGGTATCGGTTGATCAGGTCCACTTGTAAATGAGAGAACCTTGCCGGATAGCTTGTTCATGGCTGCTTCCTTTCGTTGGTCATTGAATTGATCCTGTTGATATCCGCGTCGAGTTTTGCGCGTTGCTGAGTCCAGGCTTTATTCGAGGGGTCGAACGCGACGAGTTGATCAGAAACCGAAATGGCGCCCTTGAGCCTGGCAATCGCAGCTTCTCGTTGCCCGGTTTTTCCGTTCAGCCACGCGAGAATTCGTTGAAGAGCGATCCAGTTGCTCTTGAGATTCATGTTCTTCGGATCGGCTTGCATGAGCCTATGCAGGATTTGGTCTTGAATAAGGCGCTCGGACAATGCACGCTTCAGATCGCGATTGGCGAGATAAGCATCGGCAAGCCAGCCATGCCTGTTGGCGATGTCCGCATCGAAATTGCCGGCACGACCCACTCGCCGAGAGGCCATTTCCATTTGGGTTAAGGCGGCTGTGCACAGTCTCAATGCAGTTGCAGCGTCACCCAGCGATTCAATTTCAGTCGAGCACAGATCGCCTTCCGCAAACGAATCCTCACGCAAATATTTCGGATCGGCTGGATTGATCGCGACGAGGCGATCGGCGAGTTGCTTGTAAGCTGCAAATGCTTTTTTTGCTTCTGCGAAACGATTACGACGATAGTCGACGGTACCGATCCAAAAATCGGTTTGTGCCTGATCGAATATTCTTTCGGGGTCGTTTGGCACTTGCGCCAGCAGAGCAGCGGTCGTGCGTTGCGCCTCACGGAATTTGGCAAGCGCCGCATCGTAGTCGCCGCGTGTCTCGTCGTCGCTGCCCATGGCATGCAGGATTCGTGCGCGGCGCTCAAGCGAGTCCGGTGGCAACTCGCCCAGGTCCTGATCCGTGTAGTAGCGAAAAGCGCGCTCGTTGACGGTGATCATTGCGTCCAGCCGGCCTACGCCTTTCAACGTCGTTCGCAAATCGGTCAGCATGAACTCGACTAGTCCTTCTGCCTCGGTGCGCTGACGCTCGGCTTCCGAGCGCGCGTTGAGTGCAAAGATCGTCAACAGACCCATTGCTAGCATTCCGATAAGTGCCGCCGCCGTGACGGCCGTCACGCGTTGGGTGCGGCGCTGCGCGTCGCGCTGCACGAGTTCGTCGAGGCCGATGCCGAGGATGCCTGCGACAAGCTTGAGGAGCCCCAATTCGGGACCGTCGCGGCCTTTGCGGAAATCGGCGGCAAGCGGCTCTACGGCCGCTCCAGTTGCGTCGATTCGGCGCAACGCGTCCGGAAAGCACGCGGGAGGCTCGCCGTCGCGGATCGCGGCCAGGATCGGCCGGTCCGGGTGCAAGGCGCGAAAATTTTCTATTTCGCGCGCCACCCAGGGCGACGCCGCCGCTGCAGGCGAGCATACGACGATAAGGCTTCGCGAGACCTGCAGCGCCGCGCGGACCTCCGCGCTCAAATCGTTGGCGGCGGAAAATTCTTCGCGATCCCGAAAAATGGGTGCGAGGCGTTTGGGAAATGTCTCGCCGGCTTTCGTGCGTCCCGCCAGCCGACGCGGCAGCGAATAATTTTCCAAGCGCCGATGAAGTCGCCGCCCGAAGGCCGCATCCTTATGGCTGTAGCTGACGAAAGCCCAATATTTCGGGCTTTCCGCGATGGCAATATTCGACACCCCCGCTCTCCCCAAAGAGCAAGTAAAACTCTGCCAGAATTTGCCGCGCCGCACAACGAGGGGTTGCTTTCCGGGCGGAAGCACCTTCCAGGCGTGACGGCCGTCACGGACGGCACCTGCCGCAAGCGACTTAGCTGCGCATCGAACGAGGCTCGCAAGCGCGAGGCGCAAAGGGTTTCCGGCCAACGGCCCCCAGCAATCGTTCCGGCGACCGATCGCCGATCGCTTTGGTTGGCCGTATTTAAAGAAGGGGACATGACCATGACGCGGATTTCACAGGTTCTCGTCGCCACAACAATTTTCGTCGCTGCGACGAGCATGGCGAGCAGCGCCAACGCCTCGGAAATTGTCGTTTCCAATCCGGCGCAGACTTCTGCGCCGTCCAATCAGCAGCCCGCAGTCCAGACGAACGACAACGGAAATGGGCGAACGGTTCAGAGTAACAATCAGCCGAGCGGCGGAAAAAGCACCAGCAGTTCGATTCCGAACAGTAGCGAAAATTATCTCGACGACAGACTGGCCTGGCCGAGCGCGATCGAGGCCAAAGCCACTCTGGATGGAGACTATTCGGACGGCTATTGCATTCCAGCAAAAACAAGGTTGATCGGCGCCCACGCGGCGTTGGACACCGACGTGCAGCAAACCACGACGACTGGATCCAAGACGGCCGGCCAGACGGCCGGCACCAGCACGTCCCAATTCCAGGCGGTTACGCTGGATACCGATAAGCCGATTTTAGGTTTTTTAGGCAAGACTCCGAAAAAAGCCGTCGCACCGCCTGCCGACTTCGCAACCGCGTGCCCAGACGTGAAAACGCCTCAGAAAAATTTTTCCAAGGGCGATCTTGCGTATATCTCCGCCGGCGATATGGACAATGTCGGTTACAGAGCCGGATTTGACTACGGCGCGCTGGTTGTTCCGTTCAAGATGCAGCTGTCGGGAGACAAAGCGTTTACCGGATCGTCATCGCTTGGCGGCTATGTCGGTTGGCAAAATCCGATCGGCGATTTGGGCCTCAATGTGAGCCCGATCATCTTCGCAGGCGCATCGAGCATTTCGACCTCGGCGACGAGCGGCGCCACGACCACGTCGCAGACAGTCGCCGGATTGAGCTACGGGGCGGGCCTGCTGTTCGAAATCAAGGACGACTTCCAAGCGGGCGTAGTCCTCGGTTTCGACCACGTGAGTTCCGCACAGAATTATCAATACAACAACAAACCTTGGATTTCGTTCGAGATCGGCTATTCGTTCGCGAATTGACGCGTAAAGTGGGATGGGGCGGCCGGCAGCGTTGATCGAAGCGCTGCCGGTTTTTTTGTTATACCAATGGTCGCAAATGGTGACTCGTTTCTCCCTTATGTGTCATGGCCCGCAAAAGCGGGCCACCTAGGTGAGGTGTCTCTGATCTTGAAGAAACAGCACGCGTATGAGCATCGCATGCACCGTATACACGCTCCACCTGGGTAGCCCGCTTTCGCGGGCTATGACAACGAGAGGGGTAAAGGGCTGGGGCCGTTGGTATTAGACTTCGATTTCCGCCCGCATATAAAGCGCGCACGGTCCCGAGAGAATCGTGCGCGCGCCGTCGTCGGTGCAGGTGAGTTGGCCGCCGCGCGGGCTCACTTGCCGGGCTTTCAATGTCTTTTTGCCGAGGCGCTGGGCCCAGAATGGGGTGAGCGCACAATGCGCCGAGCCGGTCACCGAATCTTCGGGCACGCCTTTGTCGGGTGCAAAGAAGCGTGAGACGAAATCGAGATCGCCGTCGCCTTTCGCGGTGGCGATCAGTCCCCAGTTGCCGACGCTGCGCAGCACGCTGGCGATATTGCCCGCGCCTTTGATCGCGCGTACTGCGGCGGCATCGTCCCAGACTGCGAAGATATAGCGGCCTTTGTGGACTTCGTTCGGCGCTGTCGTACCCAAAGCCTTGCCGATCGCGGCCGCAAATCCGGCCGGTCCCTCGAACGGCGCCACGGGATCGGAGGGCAGCGACATCGTGTTCTGTCCGTCGCGACCGCGCATCACCGTCAGCGTGCCGGAGCGCGTTTCGAACGAGACGGAGTTCGACTTCGGCTTCGGGAGTGAACCAGCGCAGCTCATAGGCGCCGGCATCGCAGCGCACGAAATAGGCGGTCTCCGCGAGATTGTTCTCGTTGGCGATCCTTTGCATGAGGCCGGCATCGAGCCAGGATTCCAGCGGCACGAGCGCCGCGGGATTTCCCTCGAACGGCTTCGTCGCAAACGCGTCGACCTGCCAAAGCTTGAGTTTCATTGCCAGCCTCGAACATCATTCGGCAACGAATGGTTAGCGCAGGCACGCGCGCCGTGAATACGGCTTGGCGCATAATGGTTCCCCATGCGCGTCATGGCTGGAGCGAAAAACTAAACGCCTTCGAGCGTATGACTGCGCTTTTCGTGGAGGGTGCGTTTCATCTGCTGCTGCAGCTTTTCGAATGCCCGCACTTCGATCTGGCGGATGCGCTCGCGGCTGACGCCGTATTTCTGCGACAAATCCTCGAGCGTGGCGGGCTCGTCGCGCAGACGGCGGGCTTCGATGATGTCGCGCTCGCGCTCGGTCAATTCCCCCAACGCCGTCGTCAGAAGCGAATGGCGCTCGTTCAGCTCTTCGGTATCGGCGAGGCGCGTTTCCTGGTCGAGCGTGTCGTCGGCCAGCCAATCCTGCCATTCGGATTCGGAATCCGAGCGCAGAGGCGCATTGAGCGAGGAATCGGGCGCGGAGAGGCGGCGGTTCATATTGACCACCTCTTCCTCGGAAACCGCCAGCTTGGTCGCGATTTCGGCCACATGCTCGGGCCTCAGATCGCCTTCCTCCAGCGCGTTGATCTTGCCCTTCACCTTGCGCAGGTTGAAGAACAGCTTCTTCTGCGCCGCGGTGGTGCCCATCTTCACGAGGCTCCACGAGCGCAGGATATATTCCTGGATCGCGGCCCTGATCCACCACATGGCATAGGTCGCAAGGCGGAATCCGCGATCGGGCTCGAAGCGCTTCACCGCTTGCATCAGCCCGACATTGCCTTCGGCCACGATCTCGGACACGGGCAGGCCATAGCCGCGATAGCCCATCGCGATCTTGGCGACGAGACGCAGATGGCTGGTCACCAGGCGGCGGGCCGCCTCGGGGTCCTCATGTTCGCGCCAGCGTTTGGCGAACATGTATTCCTCTTCCGGCTGGAGAAGCGGAAACTTCCGGATCTCCGACAGATACCGCGACAGGCCGCCTTCGCCTTGAAGGGACGGCAATCCGCGACCACTCATCCTCGTTACCCCAATTTCGGCCGCAGCCGCCCAAGCGCGTTCGCGGATACCCTTAACAACGTCCGATAGTCGGAATGGATACGATAGAAGGGAATATGGCCGAAATATGAGGGTTGATGTAAGTACGCTTTTCGACGCTACAAGCGGCGCAGGCGCGCGATGAGTTCCGCCATATCCGCAGGCCACACGGACTCAAAACGCTGACGCGGGAACTCGGCCGCGGCGGTAAATGCGGCCGCTTCGGCATCGGTCTTGGGTCGCGGCGGCGTGCGCGCGCGGCCATAGGACGGATCGCCGATCAAGGGATGGCCCAGATGGGTCAGATGCACGCGGATTTGATGCGTGCGGCCGGTTTCGAGCCGGCATTCGATCAGGCTCGCGAAGGGCCGCTCCGGATCGCCGAACCGCTCCACCACGCGATAACGCGTGCGCGCGTCCTTACCCGAGCCGCGCATCATGGCCATGCGTTTGCGGTCGAATGGATTGCGGCCGATCTTGCCTTCGATCAGGCCTTCGCCGACGCGCGGGCTGCCCCAGACGACGGCATGATAGGCGCGCTCGATCGAGTGCCCGGCGAATTGCTTGCCCAGGCTGCGCATCGCGCGCTCGTTCTTGGCGGCGACGAGCAATCCGCT
>JBEKDC010000049.1:0-15770 GCA_050014535.1 Rhizomicrobium sp. | reverse complement strand
GAAGATGAAGCGCAGTTGGCCGCGCAAGCGTGCCTGATCGAGGCCTATGAGCGCAGCCGCTGGCCACGCCGCCGGCACGGTCCCGCCGAGGTTCTGACTTACCAGATGGAGCAGCACAGTCTCTCGCGCGCCGATCTCGTCCCGTTGCTCGGAACGCCCAGCCGCGTGAGCGAAGTGCTTAGCGGCAAACGGGAGTTGAGCATGACGATGGTCCAGCGCCTGCGCGAGAGATTCGACATTTCCGCGGATGCGCTGATCCCTTCTGCACCGCGCGCGCAATCGGATCGCAGCCTGATTTCCAACGAAGGTCGAACGATCACTCGCTATTCCGGAATAAATGCACCGGCGCCGATGGACCGCGGGCGTCCTCGCCCGCTAGGAATTTGAAGAAAAAGAAAAGCGGGCGGGACGCCCGCGGTCCATAAGCAGCGCGGCAGAATTCAGGCGGCCGAGGAGTTCAGCTTTCCGCAATCCGACACTCGCTGGATCGAAAAATCGTGCGCGCCAAATTGCCCCATTCTAACTGTCTGTCGCGCAAAAACATTCGCCGAAAATTTGCGGCAAGCGTTCGATTCTCGTTCCAGAAATCTTGCCAAGTCAGCGCTTTATGCGATTGCGCGCGGGCGTTTGCAGCGCCACGGTGGGTGTTTTCCGCGAAGGAGTGTGCACATGGAGCAGATGGAACAGATCGAACAGGAGGAACAGACATCGCATTTGGTAGAGACGCGGCCCGACATCGCCACGCGCTGGAAGAAGGGACAATCCGGCAATCCCAAGGGCCGCCGGCCGGCCTTGGGCAACACGCTCACCTGGTATGCGCGCTTGCTGCTGGAATGGCCGGTCAAGCGCTCGGATGGCGACGTGCCGCGCGAGCGCATGTTCGAATACATGCTCGACATCGTGCAGCGCGCCGACGCGGGCGACCTGAAATGCCGGATGTTTCTGCTGCGCCTGGTGGACCGCGGCGATCGCCGCAAAGTGACCGCGCTGCGCAATTCCAGAAAAGCGAAGACCGCGAGTTTGCGCAAATTCGAGGACCAGCTGGCAGACGAGATTTCGCAAGTCCCGCCGCCTCCGCCGCCCGAATTGGCGGCCAAGCTCACCGTGACGGTCAGCCCCACGGCGCCTGAGCGCGTCCCGACCAGAGCGGCCGCGAAGAGAGCGCCGTCCACCTGTTCGGCGTCATCGTTCCGGCGCGATCCGCGCAGTGGAGAACTGTACGGCTCCGACGGCCGTGCACTGTCGCGCGAAGAGGAAGACCTGTTGCGCTATCCCAACTGGCCGCACATGTCTCCGCACCTGAAAAAGGAAGAGACGGCAGGGTCGGCTGCAGGGCTTAATGCAGGGGATTCGACAGGGGCTTCAGCAGGGCCGAAAAGCCCTGCTCCGGCACATCAAGCCCTTGATTCCGTTGAAAATTCCGGAACGGAAAAAATTGTGCAAAAAAATACGCCGCGAGCGGCCGCCGATCCTACGCGGACGCCACCTTTCGACCCGTGGGCTTCACGCGGCAGGCTGCATTGATGGCCGCCTTAAATCCTTGTCCCCCACTCGCGTCCGGCTACGCCAAGGCTTCGCCGGACCGAACGCACAATCCGGCGAAGCTTCAGCGAAGTCGGAGAGTGGGGGAAGCGTCGCGTGCGCGACAGCGCACGTGACGCAGGGGGATGTGGTGGTGGCTCCCCCCTGCGCCTCGCTTTGCTCGGCGCTTCCCCCACTCGTGTCCGGCTACGCCAAGGCTTCGCCGGACCGAACGCACAATCCGGCGAAGCTTCAGCGAAGTCGGAGAGTAGGGGATGAGGATCGAGAGTTCGCGCTGTGCTTCGGCGGACGCATCGGGAGACAGTCTTCGTCATGTCAATTCAGGTGGCCTGCCACCCGAAGCTGCGCGAAGCCGTGATCAGCCTCCCTACGCTCCTATTGGAGCTTCGGGAGGCACCCTTCGCTGCTGCGCAGCGCAGGGTGGCGCGCCCGACAGGATTCGAACCTGTGACCTCTGCCTTCGGAGGGCAGCACTCTATCCAGCTGAGCTACGGGCGCGTGCCGGGCTCTATAGCGCGCCGGGCATGATGGGGGCAAACGCGCGTTCGGAGGAAGCAGCCGGGCACCGTCCCTGCCGGCCACGCATTGCGCTTGCAGCGTTCTCCGGGCGACCTTCTCGAATCCGGGGTCTCCGAATCATTGGGGCTCGCGGCGAGGCGGCGCAAGGCGCTTTCCGTCATGATCGATTTCCCGCTCGATATGGACGATATCGTGAAAGCCGTCGCATTGGCCCTGTTGCTCGCCCATATCGGCGCGCTCGTCTGGTCGGGATGGTTGCGCAAAGGCATCGCGCCGGTCCTTGCTCTCAACTTGCTCGTCAGCGGCAGCGTCGCGATCTATTGGGGGCTGCATATCGCCGAACTCGGCAACTACATCGAAGCGGTCTGGGCCTTTGTCGCGTTCGAGTTTGCGGTACTGGTCACGTCGCTCCTCGCCGTCTTCCGCCTGCGTGTGCCGCAAGCCGCAATCTGGATCGAGTTCGTGGCGCATGCGCTCATGACCGCGGCAGCCGCCCTCGTCATTCTGACGTTCCGGATCACACGGTTAATCTGACCTGCCGCGTCGCACCAAATTCGCGCGGTCCGCACCCGGTAAATTCTTCGTCAGCATGGCTGGCAATGCGCCGCGCTTCACGCCATGTTCGCGCCGCCAAAAAGCGTGGGGACTTCAATGATTGGAATTCGTACAGCGTGGCTCGGCGCCGCAGCCGTGCTTGCCCTTTGTTCGGTGTCTGCAGGCTGGGCCGCCGGCGCGGCTCCGGGGGGGCCGTTCGCTCAACCCAGCACATTGCCGTTTCAGGCGCCGCCCTTCGACCGCATCAAGGATTCCGATTTCCTGCCCGCTTTCGAAACGGCCATGAAACAGCAATTGGTCGAGATCGAAGCGATCGCCGACAATCGCGCGCCCGCCACGTTCGACAACACGATCGTGGCGATGGAAAAATCCGGTCGCATGCTCGATCGCGTGCAGCAGACCTTTTTCAACCTGACAAGCGCCAATACGGACGACGCCTTGCAGGCGGTGGAAGCGACCGAGGCGCCCAAGCTCGCCGCCCATGGGGATGCGATCTTCCTCAATCCGAAACTGTTTGCTCGCGTTAAGACGATTTATAACCACCGCGATTCGCTGCATCTCGATCCCGAAGCATTGCAGCTGGTGAAAGTCTATTATCTGCAGTTCGTGCACGCGGGAGCCAATCTTTCAGATCCCGACAAGACGAAGCTGCGCGCGCTCAACGAGCAGCTCTCCACGCTCCAGACCGGGTTCGAAAAAAAGCTGCTTGCGGCAACGAAAGCCGGCGCGCTGGTCGTCGACGACAAAGCCAAACTCGCCGGCCTCGGCGACAGCGGGATCGCCGCCGCGGCGCAGGCCGCCAAAGCGCGCGGCCTCACAGGCAAATGGGTCATTCCGCTGCAGAACACGACGCAGCAGCCGGCTCTCGCATCGCTGGACGATCGCGGCACCCGCGCGAAGCTGTTCGACAATTCCTGGACGCGCGCCGAGAAGGGCGATGCCAACGACACGCGCGACACCATCGCCACGCTGGCGCAGCTTCGCGCGCAGAAGGCGCAGCTGCTCGGCTTTCCCAACTATGCCGCCTATGTGCTCGAAGACCAGATGGCGAACACGCCGGCAAAGGTCGAGAATTTCATGGCGCAGCTCGGGCCGGCGACACGGGCCGAGGCGGCGATCGAAGCGAAGGACATCCAGGCCGTCATCGACAAGAGCGGCCAGCATTTCGAGCTCAAGCCCTGGGATTGGGAATATTATTCCGAGCAGGTGCGCAAGGCGAAATACGATCTCGACGAGAACGAGATCAAACCCTATTTCGAAGTCAACAATGTGCTGCAGAACGGCGTGTTCTACGCGGCCAACCAGCTCTACGGCGTCACCTTCAAAGCGCGGAAGGACATACCGGTCTATCAGCCGGATGTGCGTGCGTTCGAAGTGGACGACAAGGACGGCTCGCCGCTGGGCCTGATGTATTTCGACTATTTTAAGCGCGACAACAAGCAGGGCGGCGCCTGGATGAGCAACTTCGTGGGCCAGTCCAAGCTGCTGGGCACGAAGCCGGTCATCTACAACGTCGCCAACTTTACGAAGCCCGCGCCGGGTCAACCCGCGCTGATCTCGTTCGACGACGTGACCACCATGTTCCACGAATTCGGTCACGCACTGCACGGCCTGTTCGCCAATGAGGAATATCCGGCTCTCTCCGGCACCAATGTGGCGCGCGATTTCGTGGAATTCCCGTCGCAGTTCAACGAGCACTGGGCGCTCTATCCCCAGGTGTTCCGGCATTTTGCGGTCCACTACAAGACCGGCAAACCCATGCCGCAAGCGCTGGTGGACAAGATCCAGAAAGCCGCGAAGTTCGACCAAGGCTACGAGCTTGGCGAGCTTGTCGCGGCCGCCGAGCTCGACATGCAGTGGCACACATTGCCGGCAGCCTCGCCGAAGCAGGATGTCGACAAGTTCGAAATCCAGGCGCTCAAGAACGTGCACCTCGACATGGCAGACGTACCGCCGCGCTATCGCTCAAGCTATTTCAATCACATCTGGGCGAGCGGCTATGCGGCGGGCTACTACGCGTATTCGTGGACGGAAATGCTGGATGATGACGCCTATCATTGGTTCATCGCGCATGGCGGCCTGACGCGCGCCAACGGCCAGCGCTTCCGCGACATGATTCTGTCGCGCGGCCATACGGAGGATTACGGTCCCATGTTCCGCGCCTTCTACGGCAAGGATCCGGAGATCGGCCCGATGCTCGAACACCGCGGCCTGCCGGCGCAGTGAGGTGATTGCGTGCGTCCGGTTTAAGCCAATGCCGAGCAAGCCGCATCGACGGCTTCTTCGGCGTGGGCCCATACGGCGCGTTTCCACTCCGGGGTGTCCGGATAAAAGGCCGCGCGGATCTGGCTCTTGATCGCTTTGGTGCCGCGGTAGCCCGGCTTGGCGCGCGTATGCAGCCAATTGTCCTTGCGCAGGGCGCTGAATACGTCGCGGATCGGCGCGGTGCCCACTTCAAGCGCGGCGAAGGTGACGTCCTTGCCCTTCATCCATTGCGCGACCGCTGCGTCGATCGTGCCGGTGAGCGGTGTGGACAGAGATTCGCCCGCCTCGCTCGAATGCACCAGCCCGCCCCACATCGCCTTGGATCGCGCATAGGCGGCCGACCCCGGAAGATCCTCCGTGATCATTTCGGCAGCACCCGTCTCGCCAAGCCCGGTGTGAAAGTCAATCGCGATCAGCCGCGTGACATGGGCGAGTTCCTCCACGAACACATCCTTCAGCATCGCGGACGACCACGCCAGATGCGCACCGCCGAAATAAAGCCCGTCGGGATGACGATACTGTCCGCGGCTGATCGCTTCCTGCAGTGCGAAATCGCCATGCTCGCGCGCATAATCCCTGAGGCGAGCATTCGCCTTTTTCATCGAGACCGGCGCAATGCTTTTCGGCGCGATGGCGTCGGCGAGCAGTTCATAGGCATTATGGACAGGCGGATTGGCATGATCGACAAAGTTGCGATTGATATCGGCATTGTCCTCGTTGACGCGGCGGTTCCACGCAAAGCCATACGGATTCAGCGCGTGCAGTACGACAATCTTGACGCCTTTGGGCGCGCGCCGTGCGAGCCCTTCGCGCAACAGTCCCGTTTCCACACCAGAGCCGAAATAGCCCTCCACGCCATGCGTGCCCGAAATCAGGAGCAGCGCGGTTTTCGCCTCCCGCGCTCCGATGGTCGCCACGTCGATGAACAAGGGCTTTTCGTCCGGCCCCTTCGCGGAAGGGTGCACGCGGGCCGTCACTCCCAGGTCCGCGTCCTCGCAAGCCTCGATGAAGGCGGCGCGACCGGAGCGATAGTCGGCCGGAAAGTAACTTTCGGGAGGCTTTGTCATGGTGAGGCATGAGAGGTTACATGATCTGGTTATACTCGAACGCGAATGCATGGGTGTGAAAAATAGATGAGCCCATTCGGAACGCTGGAAATGCTGCGTTCAAAGCCGATTCCGGACCAGGCATCCGCACGCGCTGCCCGCCGCGGGTCTCGCGCTTTGCCGATCGATGCGGGTCATGTCCTTGCAGGCGAACCCTTGATCGAGATTGCCGGCGAAGGGATCGCGGGCGAGAACTATTACTTTGCGACGCGAAATCCGCCTTATTGGCGACGGATCGGAGGCTCGATCGCCGAACTTTACCTGCGGCGTTCGGTGGCAGGGAAGCTTGCAAAGGTAAACCTGCGGCTGAGAGATGCCGGACTCGAGCTCTTTGTGTTCGATGCGTGGCGGCCGCGCGCGGTGCAGGTCTATTTCCATGACGAATGGATGCCGCGCGAATTGATGCGTCGCCGGCCGGCGCTTTCGGGCGAAGCGCTGTTGCGGGAGGTCGAACGTTACTGGGCCGCTCCAACCGGCGATGCCGCGTCCCCCGCACCGCACGCCACCGGCGCAGCCGTCGATCTGACCTTGCGATGGCGCGACGGCGAAGCATTGTGGATGGGGTCGATCTTCGACGATGCCACGGAGATCGCCCATCGCGACCGTTTCGAAATTGCGAGCGAGACAGGCTTGTGCTTCTCGGACGAAGAGGCGCGCGCCAACCGGCGGCTGCTGCATTGGGTCACGACGGACGAAGGTTTCGCGGGCCATCCCGACGAATGGTGGCATTTCTCCTGGGGCGATCAATTGTGGTCGGCGGTGAGCGGTGCACCGTCTGCGTTCTACGGTCTGATCGAGCCGTCCCGACCGCATGACTGACAGCAAGCGCCGCTATTTTACAATTTGCCGGAACGCGCCGTCCCAGTCCGCACCGGGCGGGTGCGTCTCGTAATAGACGATGCGCGCCATGTGCAGGTCGTACATTTTTGGACTGGCCCCGGAAAGCTTACGGCATTGGTCGATCAGGCCGCGCGCCTTCTCCCATTGCTGGGTCTGGATCGACTGAAAGATGTGATCGTGAAAAGTCTCGAGCGCGCGGAATTTTGGGCTCGCACGCACCAGCGGATTGCCGAGCATCGCGTAGAGTTTGACGGGTTCGTCCTTGGGTCCGGCGGCGATGAAGTCGACTTCAAGAAAAGCGAATCCGCGTTGCGCCGTCTTGCGGGTTTCTTCGCTCACGACCACGGCCGGCCCATATTGCGCGGAAAGAACTCGGATGCGGTTAGCGAACACGGTGCTGTCGCCATTGACAGTGTAGGTCGTATGGCCGAGCGCGGTGAACCCGCCTGCGACGGCCGCACCGGTCGAGATTCCGATGCCGATCTCAATCGCTTCGAACGCGGTGCCGTCGAAGCGGCGCTCATGCCCCAACTGTTCGTTCACTTCGGCGAGAGTCACCGTCATGCGGTTGGCGGCCTCGCAAGCGCGGATCGCATGTTCGGAATCGTCAAGAGGCGCGTTCCAATAGGCCGTGAAGCTTTCCCCATCGAAGCGTCCGATCATGCCGCCATGGCCGACCGCATCTTCGATCAGTGGCGCCATCGCAGTGTTGATCAACCGCGTGAAACCCACGGGATCGTCGGCGAAAGACTGCGCCAGCGCTCCATAGCGTCTGAGGCCGCAGGACAGGCATGTGACGATGCGCGTTTCGCCTTCGAGCCTCAGAAGTTCCGGCATGCGCGCAATTGCGTCGATGGTGGTCGGAGAAAGAGTGTCTGCGAATGAGCCTTTGAGGCGCGTGCGTGCGCGTGCGACGTCGTAGCCGCGCGCAGCGATGCCGCCCGCGAATGCGAGCGCCAGCCCCCATGACGGGTTGGCGGAGTCCAGAAGAATGTGAACATTCGTGAACAGGAACCAGGTGAAGAGCTGTGCGCCGCCGATGGCAAGCAAAGCGGCTGCGCCCGCCCACCAAACGCCGGCGCGCGCGAACAGCACGACAACCCCGATGCCCACGATGACGAGGAACACAAGCTCGGCGTAGATCGACGAAACGGGCTTCAGCGGCGTTCCGAGAAGGATATTTTCCATCACCTCGGCGCGCACTTCCGCGATGTTGCGTGCGCCGTCCGGCGTTTCGACGATCTGGTCCGGTGGCGCGATATAGACGATCGCGTTCTTTAGGAGCGGAGAAGGCTGATCCTGCTCGAGGCCGGCCGCGGATATGTGACGTTCTGCCTGCGGCCCCGAATAGTAGATTTGCAGGGATCCGTCGGCGCGCAGCGGCACGTCGTAGCTCCCGGCGCCGACGCCACCGATCAGAGTCGCATTGCCAAGCCCGAGAGCGCCGCTCTCCTGGCCCCGGAAGGTAAGCTCGGATTTGCCGCCGGCCACGCGCATCACTTCCGCA
Source organism: Rhizomicrobium sp. (assembly GCA_050014535.1). Lineage (GTDB taxonomy): Bacteria > Pseudomonadota > Alphaproteobacteria > Micropepsales > Micropepsaceae > Rhizomicrobium. The sequence goes on along the minus strand of JBEKDC010000049.1, from coordinate 7,436 downwards.
TCGAGCGATGGCAGCGGTGTTCCGTTGAGCCGGAAGAACAGCGGCATGCTCCGGAGCTTGCCGTCGGAATCGAGCTTGAGATTGAGGGCGCCAACCCCTGCGCTTACGGTTTCGATACCCTGCAGGGCGGGTGCTACCTTTGCGAATTGATGCGTGTGCGCGAACAACTCGTCCGCGCCGTCGATCGGCGCCTTGAGCACAGGCGACCCCGTTCCTGCTTCGCCGAGCGAAAACCCGCTGACGGTTTTGATACCGCCCAATACCGCTGCAAGCCTGCTATCCGGCGGCTGGATTCCTGCCAGGGCCGCGCGGGCGGGTGCGGATTGCAGATTGTCCGGCAGGAGACTCGCGAGAAGCGACGGTGTTGCGGGATCGGGCGTGTCCAGCGGCATGGCGAGCACGACGATCGATGCGCCTTGCGCCTTCAGGTCGCTTACGAGCCGGGCCAGCACGGTGCGCGACCATGGCCAAGTGCCATAATGCGCGACGCTTGCCTCGTCGATGTCGAGAATGCGCACCGTATAGCCGCTCCTGGCGCTGGTGTCTTCATACGCGCGGGGATGCAGGTGCTGATAGGCATCGAATTCGATGCCGCGGATGCGTGTCGCCAGGCCGCCCAGATCGGTTGCAATCAACCCAAAGGCTGCCGCGAGCAGGACGAGCGGCAGCACCCAGATTTTGACCGGCTTACCCCCAGCCTTCATCGCCACCCTGCAATTTCCCGTGCGCCTTCACCCCGTCGAGCATCCTATCACCCGGAAGGGACTGGAATGGAAGGAAGATTCGCGCATTGCGAGAGGTGGCGGCAATCATTCATTGCGCGGCCATCGTCAGCCCGCAAGCCGCACGACGATGTAGAGCATAGCCGCGCCCAGGAGAGTCACGACGGTCGTCAGTGCTTTGGGATGGGCGTGAAAGCTCTCGGGCAACAAGTCGCTTGCGCCGATGTAGAGAAAAAACCCGGCGAACAGGGCAAGGACGAGAGACAAGGCTTCGCCCGGCAATGATAAGAAAAGGCTGAGCGCTGCCCCCAACACCGGCGCTGCTGCATCCACAATCAACCATCGGAATGCCTGGCGCTTCGATCCGGCATTTCTCAAGATCAGATTGACGGTGTTCATGCCGTCCGAGCAGTCATGCGCAAGAACGGCTGCCGCGACAACAACTCCGACCGACGCAGACGCGCGGAATGCGATGCCGATCGCAAGCCCGTCGATCAGACTGTGAGCGGAGAGGCTTCCTGCGCCGGCCCAGCCGCGCTTGACCGCAGCCGCGTCATGGGCATGACCATCGCCGTCATGATGCGTGTGGAGCAGGATCAACCGGTCGAGCGTCGCATAGCCGAAAAAACCCAGCGCGGTGATGCTCAAAATGGTCGTTGGGTCGCGGGAGCCGATTTTCAGCGCTTCGGGAAGCAAGTCGAAAAAGGCGAGTCCTATGATGGCCCCGGCGCTGAAACCCAGGATCAGGTGGAGCTGGTCGCGGAAGCGCAATGCCAGCGCCCCTCCGGCGAGGGTCGCCAGGAAGGTTCCGAAGGAAACGGTCATAATCAGCAGGGATTGCATCGCGCCCAGGCCATTGATGGGCCAGATTGTTATAAAATTACACAGAGGATCACCACCCCCGCGGTGGTTTACTGCTGGGTGACGCTAACGTCATTTATTGTTGCGAAGCCGTCTCCGCGGGCATAGTGTTTTGACAGCTTGTCATCCCTGCCATCGCCCGGAGGCCTTCATGGAAAATATCACCAAGGATCCCGCTTATAACGCTGTCGATCCGCAAGATTTTCCCGCGATGCTGGATGTCCATCGCTATGGCGAGCGCTCCAATGCCTTCGACAAGATCATTTCCGCGACCCACGATCATTTCTGGGATCCGCTGGACAAAAAATATATCGACTTCTCTGCGCCTTTCGACATGGACAACGAATATCTGATCAATCCTTCGGCGAGCGCGGATCTGAGAACCGCAATCGGCGACAAGCTCGACGAGAAGCAGAAGATCAAGCTCGTCAATCTCGATGTGTGCTGGTCGTTCTCGTCGATCCTGCACGGCGAGCAGGGTGCGCTGTCGCTGTCGGCTTCGCTCTGTCACATCCTGCGCGATCCGGGCGCACAGGAATATGCCGCGAACCAGACGCGCGAAGAGGCCCGTCACGTCACGGCGTTCACGCGTTATATCCACGCGCGTTGGGGCAAGCCGGTCCAGGTTGGGCCCGCGCTGGGCAATCTGCTCAACGAACTCGTCGCTTCTCCTCTCGTGTGGAAGAAGCTTGTCGGCATGCAGCTGCTTGTCGAAGGTCTCGCGATGGGTGCGTTTGCAACTTTCTACAAGGAAGCGCGCGATCCGCTGATGCGTCAGGTCTGCCAATTGGTGATGACGGACGAAGCGTTCCATCACAAATTCGGAAAAATCTGGGCCGACCGCACGATCCCGAGACTGTCGAGAGCCGAGCACGAGTTGATCGAAGATTGGGCCTGGGACGTGTTCCAGATTCTTCTCTACAATCTGGGCTCCCCCGACCAGAAAGCATGGATCTACGAAGCGGTCGGCCTCGACCCTGTGTGGTGTCAACAGGCTTTCATGGAAGCGTTGACCGATGCAGGCATCCGCGAGGAGTTGCAGGAAACCACGAACATCTTCAGGGTTCTGATCAAGACCTTGCTCAAGGCCGGCATCATCACCGACCGCACGCGCGGCAACTACGCGGCCTATATCGACATGGCTGAGCTTTATGCCGAAAGCGACCGCATGATCGGCGACGATATCGCCGAAGAAGGAATCAAATATCTGATCAAGCTGAACGGCGGTAACGGGTTCGTCTCGCCTTCGTCCATTGCAGCCGAGTGAGGACACGCCCATGACGAACATCACCAAGGATCCGGCATACGACTCTGTCGACCCGCAGGATTTCCCGGCGATGCTCGACGTCGAACGTTACGGCCGCCGCTCGACGGCGTTCGACAAGATCATCTCGGCAACGCATGACCATTTCTGGGATCCGCTCGACAAGAAATACATCGATTTTTCCGAGCCCTTCGATCTCGAAAACGAATATCTCGTGCCGCCGAAGATGAACATGGAGTTGCAGACCGCGATCGGCGAGCGACTCGACGAACGGCAGAAGATCAAGCTCGTCAATCGCAGCGCACAGTTTGGAATCTCGTCGATCCTGCATGGCGAGCAGGGCGCGCTCGCGCTGTCGGCCTCACTATGTCATATCCTGCGCGATCCGGGCGCACAGGAATATGCCGCGAACCAAACGCGCGAAGAGGCCCGTCACGTCACGGCGTTCTCGATGTATATCCAGGCCCGCTGGGGAAAGCCCGTCGGCGTCGGGCCTGCGCTCGGGAATCTTCTGATCGAGATGGTCGGCTCGCCGGACGTGTGGAAGAAACTTGTCGGCATGCAGATGCTGGTCGAAGGACTCGCAATGGGCGCCTTTGCGAGCTTTTACACCTTTGCACAGGATCCCGTTCTAGTGCGGCTTTGCCAGTTGGTCATGACGGACGAGGCCTTCCACCACAAATTCGGGAAGATCTGGGCCGATCGCACGATCCCGCATCTTTCCGAGGAAGAGCGTAACAAGGTCGAGGATTGGGCGGCCGAAGTGTTCGTGGGCCTGCTCCGCAATCTCGGCAGCCCGGAGCAGAAGCGCGCGCTCTATGAAGAATTCGGGCTCGATATGGCCTGGGTGCAGGGCGCAATGATGGAAGCGTTCAGCGATGCGCGCATCCGCGCGCGTCTCCGGGAATCGACCTCGATCTTTCGCGTGCTGATCAAGACCCTGCTCAAGGCCGGCATCATCACCGAGCGCACGCGCGGCGTTTATGCCGCCTATGTGGATATGGAAGAGCTGTACAAGGAAAGCGACCGCATGATCGGCGACGACATCGCCGAGGAGGGCATCCGCTATCTGATGACCTTGAACGGCGGTCGCCAATTATCGACGCCGATTTCGATCGCGGCCGAATAGCCGCGCATCAGGCAGCTTTCTTTCGCGGGAAGAATCCCAGCAACAGCAATATCGTGCCGGCGGCGACGCAGAGCCATGCGAACGCGTCGCCGACGCGGTCGTAAAGCGTATTGCCGGCATTGGTACCGCGCGGAAGATCGCCGACAAGCGTCGTGAAGCCAACTTTGCTCGTGCGGCGCAGCGCGAGCACGCGGCCCTGTGCGTCGGAAAGCGTCAATAATCCGTTGCGCGCACTGCGCGCCATCGCGAAGCCGTTCTCCACGTCGCGCATGAGGGCCATGTTGCCGTGCAGATACGCATCGGCGTCGAAGTCCCAGGCGGGAACGGCCATCGCATCGGCGCGCTCGCGTGAATCCTTGCGCAGCATGCGGTTGAAATCCATGTCCTTGCAGATCTCGATGCCGATATGATTCGAAAGGGTGAGCGGCGCATTGCCTGGCCTGAAGGCGTGTTCCAGGCCCGGAACCATGTGGCGCTTCGAATAGATTTTTGGCGCACCGCCGTCGGGCGGAAACACCCAGGCGATATTTTCCCGCGTCGGGCCGTCGCGGTTGTCGAAGCCCGCCACAAGTGTCGCATTGAGTGTTTTCGCCGTGGCAGCAAGTTTCGCTGCGGCTTGTGCGCGCCACGGCTCCTCGACGATCGCAAGCTTCTCCGGATATACGACAAGACGCACGCCGTCGCGCGCCATCTTCAACGCTTGATCGTCATAAGCGTCGATGGCGGCCAGCGCGACCGCGCCGTCGTCGGCGAATGCCGCCGAACCCAGTCTGTCGCTGTCTATCAGTCCGACGCGCAGTGTGAGTCCCGCAGGTTGCGCGAACACGTAAGCACCATATGCGGCATTGAGCGCGAACAGTCCGATGCCGAGCGCGGCCGGAAGAACCCGTCTTCGGCGCAATGCCAGCGCAATCGACGCCGGCACAAAAGCGATCAGAAACGCGATGCTCCAAAGACCGAACAGAGACGCGCTCTGGATCAGCATGGGTGCGGGCACCTGGCTATAGGCGATATTGGCGGCGGTGCCATCGGGTCCGAACGAGCCCAGATAGCCCAATGCCGTCCATACTGTCGCGAATGCAAAGACTCCGGCCAGCGGGTTGACACGCGCCGCCACGAAACGCGCGGCGAGCACGGACAGCAAGAACAGTGCTGCTGGGCCACAAATCGCCACGATCAATGTCGTCAACGGCAGGATACCGGCATAGGCCTCCAGAATATTGGAGGATCCGATCGCATAGGCGGCAAACGCGGTTATCGCGACAATGACGGTGCGAGTCCGCCCGAATGCAAGCCACAGAATGGGCAGCGGCGCCACCCAAGCAAGCGACCACAGATTGCCGAGCCCGAGCGAGCCGAAGAAGGCTGCTGCGCTCAGAGCCGTGCACAAGAATGCAATCATGACCTATCCCGGCGCACGCACACCTCAATGCGACGTGAGTGGCGCAATGTGAAGCGTGTAAGGGATATAGAGCGCCAGATCGAGCGGGTCTTTTTGATACCAGGAAACCGGACGTTCGAGCCCTTCGATGGTGATGCCATAGCCGGAACCAAACAGGTCAGCAGTGTGTTTGGCGTCGGCGACGATCCGGGTGACGAGATTGTCGCGATATTGTTCGGGGCCGATCAGAGTAAGATCCCAACGGGATTCCAGCAAAATCTCGGCACGGCCGACCTTTGTCGTCTTATCGACGAACTCCCTGACGCGCGCGGTCGCCGAGTTGAACGTGTCCGTCTTCAGGACTTCCGTTTCGACGACAACATAGACTTGGCTGGTATCCGGACGCGTATCCGGCTCGATAATATCGTCGAAATTGCTTTCGGTCAGTTCGCCGAGAATCTGATCGCCAAGACCGAGGGAAATGGAATGGGTCTGAGCTGCGGATTTGATCATGTTTCGCAATGTGGCCTTCAGCTCTTCCTTGCGCTGGCTCAGCTCTCGGGTGTCGCACGTTACGCGAACTTTGGTGATGAGATGATCGGCACGCTTGACCAAATATATGTGGGGCGCGCCGTCATCGCGTCGCTCAGCGGTAACAACTACTTCCTCCACCTGGGCATAGGTGGCTGACATCCCCAAAGCAAGGGGAATTATATACTTGACTCCCTCGCCGATTTGGCCTATATTTCGACCATGAACTGAGGGTCCGCCGATGTCGAAAAGCACGATTTCCACCTTTGAATTGTTCGCGATGTTCCCCGATCAGGAGACGGCACGGGTCTATCTGGAAAGCCGCTTGTGGCCGCAAGGTCCGAAGTGTCCCGTCTGTGGCCTTGGCGACCGCATCACGGCGCGCGCTGGCGGGTACTACCGCTGCAACCAGTGCAAGGAAGACTTCACGGTTCGCACCGGCACGATCTTCGAGCGCAGCCATGTTCCCCTGCACAAGTGGATTTACGCGACGTATCTGCTTGTGACGGCACGCAAGGGCATCTCGTCCATGCAACTCGCGAGGGAAATCGGCATCACGCAAAAGTCGGCTTGGTTCGTTCTTGGCCGCCTTCGCGAAGCGTGCGGCGACGATCTCGCCAAGCTTAAGGGTATCATCGAGATTGACGAGACGTACATCGGCGGCAAGGAAAAGAACAAACACGAACACAAGAAGCTCAAGGCTGGTCGCGGGACTGTCGGGAAAATAGCTGTTCTCGGTATGCGGGAGCGCGGCAAGGGCGGTCGCACGAAGGCCATGCCGGTCGGCGCAACTGACAAGATCAGCCTGCAATCCGAAATCAAAGCGGCGGTCGAGCCGTGTTCCATGCTGCATACGGACGAACACAAGGGCTATCTCGGTCTCACCCCGACCTATGGGCACGAAACAGTTGACCATAGTGCCAAGGAATATGTTCGGGACGGCGTGACCACGAACGGCATCGAAAGCGTTTGGGCAGTCATGAAGCGTGGCCTGCATGGCGTCTATCATCACGCCAGTGAAAAGCATTTGCACCGCTACGTCGATGAATTCGCGTTTCGCCTGAACGAAGGCAACGTCGAGCGTCACACCATGCAGCGCCTCGAAAGCTTCATTGAGAAAGCGGCTGGCAAGCGTTTGACCTACAAAGCGCTTATCCAATGAGCGACACAAAACCACCGCCGATACTGGACGCGATTGTTGACGTTGTGCTGGCCTATAAGCCAAAGGCGAAAACTGACGGCGCGAAAAAGCGGAAGCACAAGATAAGGAAGTTTGTGAAGAAAATGAGCAAGCAGCCGCGCGCCGAGCCGAAGAAACATTAGGGCGCGATCCAATTATAGTTCTCATTCTCGCCACGCTCGGTAGATCGCGCGGACAAGCCCACAGAGAGCGCCGATAAATAGAAGGAAGGCGGCTCCGATGATGCCCCCATATGAAAGCGTCCTAGCGTTCTTTTTCGCCCACGAACTACTGACCCACGCGCTGTTGATTGGCGGCGATGTAGTCGCCACTATAGCGATAGGGTGGGGAATCCTGTGGGAATCGCC
>JBEKDC010000048.1:0-15911 GCA_050014535.1 Rhizomicrobium sp. | reverse complement strand
ACCGCCGACGCAATCCACTGATTCAGCGATACGCCGTCCTCCTTCGCAAGCTTCGCCGCAGCGTGCTTGATCGAAACGGGAAGCTTCAGAGGATAGGTTGCTTTGCTCATTCTTTCACCCTTGCCAGCAATTCTGCCGGACGGATCACGTCGAGTCCAAACCGTTCGGCGGCCGTCGCAAAATCCTTCAAGTTGAACGTCACCAGCGCGTCCGCCTGCCCGTTGATCGCCGCTTCGAAGACCATTTCATCCGCCGGGTCGCGCAACTGAGGTCGCCAGGCAAAGTGGACATCGACCGGTTCAATCACACTCGCCAACGCGGCCAGTAACAATTCGACCTCCGCAATTTCCAGCCCATGAACCGCTCGCTGCTCAGGCCGTTTCAGGACTTCTTCGTATTCCAGAAACAGCGCAGGCGTCGCGAGCGCCTTCAGCGTTCCGGCGGCGGCATAGCGCAACAACGCGTTCGACGCGCCCAACCTGCTGCGCAAAGCGGCGGCGACAACCGATGTATCGAGAACGACGCGAAGCACTTGGCCACAGTAACAGACATCCTATGGGATGTCTAGTTTATGAATGGTTGGCGCGAGCAAACGGCCTGTGCAGGCTCGATCGCGCAATCGCCGAACCACGTCCGTTTGTCCGCGAGCGTCGGCGATGGGAAATTCGATGGTCGGTGTATTAAAAAATGGCTTTGGCGAGATTTGCCTGTCCCTAACCTCCTGACCCGCCAAAACATTCGTCGAAATTTTCGCACCACAGTTTCGATTTTCGTTCCAACTTTATTTCGGAGTCGCGTTTTCGTTCGCTTGTGCGAGGCGATTTGCAGCGCCACGTTGGGCGGTTTCCCGACGTGGAGTTCGTGCATGGAAGAGACATCGTATTTGGCAGAGACGCGGGCCGATATCGCCACACGCCGGCACACGGGACAATCCGGCAAGCGCGCGGCGGGCACCGCGCGCGTACGGTTTGCGCGCTCGGAGTCGACTGCTGCGCTTGCGAAATCCGACGCGTCCCGGCGCGGTGCTCGCTCCTGTTATTCTCGTGCTATTCCGGCAAAAAGGCCGAGCGGCGCCTCGTGGGTCCCTACCCGACCGTTGAATCGGTTGGGAAATTCTAGTCTTGTGCAGTGCAACGAAACGCTCTTCCTGTTATTCTCGTGTTTAACAGGGGAGAATACCCGACTTGGATTTATGGGCATCCAGGTAAATCCTGGATTTTTCGGAAAAGAAGCTTTGTGTGCGGTGCAGCATAAAGTTCCCGCACGGGTTTCTGTGGGGCCAGGGTCGATAACAGGCCCGATAACAGGATCCATAACAGGTTCCATAACAGGACCAATAACAGGAGCCATAACAGGCGCGAACGGCCTGTTATTTCCTGGCAAGCCTTTGGAAGTGCTGTAGATTCTTGAATGACAAAAATTTGCAAAAAACTCTCGCGCAAACCCATACAGGTCCCTCCCGAGCGGTGGGGAGTCGAAAATAGTTTGGAGTTTCGTAGAGTGGACTATTGCATAGTACGAAGTTCATGCTAGATAGGACTTCGTAATAGCAAGGGAGGCGGAAACAGACGCGCCGTGACAGAAGAATCCCTCTACACGCGCAAATTCCGTAAGGAGCTTATGGCCGGGCTATCATCGCTCGTCCTCCTGGCTGTGCTCGCTCGCGCAGGCCGGGAGATGTATGGATACGAAATCGCCAAAGCCGTGAAGGCCGAAGGCGAAGGCGGACTGATCTTCAAGCAAGGCGCCATCTATCCCGTTCTCAGATCCCTCAACACTCTGGGGCTGCTGGACAGCCGGGTGGAGGCATCCGCGTTCGGCCCGCCGCGTCGCTACTACAACATCACCGACGATGGCCGTCAGGCGCTGAACGATTGGCAAGGCGCCTGGAAAGACATGCGCGAATTCGTGGACGATGCGCTCATGGCGGGAGGAGGAGCCGCTTATGAACAACGACCGTCCGCCTGACACGGTCCGCGCCTATCTGGATGCGCTCCAGAGCGCGCTCAAAGGCGCGTCGCCGGGCCTCGTCAGCGACGCTCTGTCGGATGCCGAAGAGCATCTGCGCAACGAGCTCGCCTCCAATCCCGAACGCAGCGAGGCCGACGTGCTGGCCTCCGTCATCGAAACCTATGGAACACCAGCCGAAATCGCAGAGGAGTACCGATCCATGGAAGCAACACTTCAGGGGCCCTTCCCCAAATCCGAACAAGCGCCCGAACGCCATTACGGCTTCTTCGGCGTGATCAGCGATCCGCGTGCGTATGGCGCGTTGATGTACATGCTGTTGTCGATGGTGACAGGCATTTTCTATTTCACCTGGACCGTCACCGGAATCTCGCTGACTGCAGGCCTGATCATTCTGATCATCGGCATTCCGTTCGCACTTCTCTTCATCGGATCGGTGCGCGTGTTGAGCCTCGTCGAAGGCCGCATCATCGAGGGGTTGCTCGGCGTGCGCATGCCGCGCCGCCTGCCGCCCGTTTCGGCAGCGGATGAAACCGTGCTGGCGCGCATCAAGGATGCGTTGGTCGACATTCGCACCTGGTCGTCGATGCTTTATCTTCTCCTGATGCTGCCACTCGGCATCTTCTATTTCGTCGTCGCGGTCGTCGGCCTGTCGCTGTCGCTCGGCATGGCGGGAGCGAGCATCTTCGCGCTGGTGACCAATCACGTGGACTTTCAGGTCAGCGATGTTCCGTGGCTGGATCACGCGCTGCACACCGCACCCGGACTTGCCGCCGCAGCTCTGTTCGGAATCCTGCTGTTCTTTATTCTGCTGCATGTCTGCAAGGGCATCGGCTGGCTGCACGGCCGCATCGCCGAAGCATTGCTCGTGCGGTTGTAAGTCCCCCCAACAACCGGCACGACAGATCGTGGTCTGCGCGTATCGCAGGCCACGATTCGTTTGGCCCGACTCTTGCTGCACACGACTCGGCGGCTCGTTCCCAACATGGGTTTAGACAACGTTAACGTGCCGGTAACGGTTGACGGCGCTAATGATGGTCAGGCTATATGGCGCGCCTTGCTTCGGCCGGGCGCAAACCAGACGTGCGGGGATGGCACGACATCCCTTTGGTTCAACGACAGGAGCAGCCGTGCAGCGTCGCCGCGCACCGACGTTCGAGACTTTCGCAGCCGATTGGCAACGCACCGCGCGGTCCGCCGCCGCAGCTCTCTCCACCACCGATGGACGCTGGGCCGTCGTCTCGACTTCGATCACCGCAGTGATTGCCGGTTCGATCGCCTGGCTTGCCGCCGGCACAATGCCTCCGTCTCACGGTTATTCGGCGACACAACAGCGCTCGCTGATGCCGTATGAGTTGTTCCTGCGTCTGACGGCAGAGAACAAAGGCCCGCAAATCAATTACGCCGCGTTCGGCCCATCGCCGACCGTCACGACTCCTCCGTCCCAGATCGTCCAGCCCGACAACACGCTCGACAATTCGCTCGCCGCGGAAAGCGCCGGCGACGATTCCGAAGCCGCGAACACGGATGTCGACTCGCGCACGATCACGCTTGAATCCGGCGACACGCTCGCAGGCGCGTTGACCGATGCCGGCGTGACGAACGCGGATGCACAAGCCGCCGTCATCGCACTGGCGAAAGTCTACAGTCCCAAATTGGTGCGCGCGGGCCAGACGCTGCAACTCACATTCGAACCCGCTCCCCCTGCGGTGCCGGTCGCCAGCATCACTTACACGCCGCCCGCAGGCGCGAACGACACTGTGTCCGATGCCGACGACACGCCGGATTCGAACGTGCAGGCCGCACCGGCCACGCCCGTCGGACGTCTGCTCTCCGTCAGTTTCTCGCCCACCATCGAACACGACATCGCGATCAGCCGAACCACGGACGGCAGCTTCAGCGCGCAAAGCACCGAGAAGCAGCTGATCGCGAAGTTCCATCGCGCGGGCGCGAAAATCGACTCGAGCCTTTATCTCGCCGCGATGCAGGCCGGCATCCCCGCCGAAGTCGTCGTGCAGATGATCCACATGTTCTCGTATGAAGTGGACTTCCAGCGCGATATCAAACCCGGCAATACGTTCGAAGTTCTCTACAATTACTATTACACGCCGGACGGCCAACCCGCGAAACAGGGCGACATCGCCTATGCCACGATGCATCTGGGCAGCCGCACGGTCGCGCTCTATCGCTATCAGCCGCCCAACGGCGATCCGGCGGAATATTTCGACGCCAAAGGACAAAGCGCCAAGAGCATGCTGATGAAGACGCCCGTCGACGGCGCGCGCATTTCATCGGGCTTCGGCATGCGCTTCCATCCCGTGCTGGGCTACACGCGCATGCACAAGGGAATCGATTTCGCGGTTCCGACCGGAACGCCGGTCATGGCGGCCGGCAGCGGCACGATCCAGATTCAAGGTTGGCTGGGCGGCTACGGCAATTTCGTGCTGATCAACCACGGCAATACGTATTCGACTGCCTACGGCCATCTTTCCCGCTTCGCGCCGGGCCTGCATCAGGGTTCGCATGTGCGCCAGGGACAAGTCGTCGCCTATAGCGGCGCCACCGGACTCGCAACAGGTCCGCATCTGCATTACGAAATCCGCATCAATGGCAATCAAGTCAATCCGCTCACTGTGAAAGTCGCGCGCGGACAGATTCTCGCGGGCCGCGACCTGCACCAGTTCCTCGCGAACCGCATCGGCGTCGATCGCGAACTTGCGTCGATGCCGCTCGAAAGCAAAGTGGCCGAAAGCCCGAGCGACCTTCGCGCCGCGAAGGATTGACGGGACTCCGCTGTGCGAGTCGCGATTCGGCGCCAGGGGAACTCCAGCAGCGCAAGCAATCGCAGGCCCGGAAAATGTCAAGTCCGGTCGATTCCCGCGACGTTTTGTGCCGCTGCCACTGGGTTTGCGCGATCATTCCGGGTCTGTTAGGAATTTCGGGCTAGGCGTTAACGTTGTCGAACGCGCCATCCTGCTTAACATTGTCGACTTAGGGCACGGCGCATATCAATTCATCTCAGGAACCTCATATGACCCGATCGTTTCGAGCCATACGAATTCGTCCGACCCATCTCACTCTTCTCACTGGCCTTGTTTTTGGCGCTCTGACATTGACTGCGGACGCCGCGTTCGCTGAGAGCACCGCGTCGCAACAGACCACGGCCACTGTCGGCGACGCCGTGTCGAACGACGCGAGCGCGGCATTGCGCGGCTCAGACGACGTTGCGTCCCTGACCGCGCCGCAAGCGAGCGCGCCGGATGTGCCGACCGTCGAAACGCCGCTGCACCATTTCTATTGCGTGGAGTATGCGCGTCTGCGTTCGGGCCTTGAAATCTTCGGCGACGCCAAAACATGGTGGCAACGCGCCGGAAATCTCTACGCGAAATTCACCCAGCCCGCGGCCGACGCGGTGATGGTGTTCTCCGGCAGCGCGCGGATTGCGCGCGGCCATGTTGCCGTCGTGGCCCGGATTGTGTCGCCCCGCGAAATCCGCGTGGACCAGGCCAATTGGCGAAACCGCGGCGAGATCGATCACAACACGCCCGTGCTGGACGTGAGTGCACAGAACGATTGGTCCCGGGTACGCGTGTGGGACATCGGCTCCAACCGGTTCGGCAGCCGCGTCTATGCCATCAAAGGCTTCATCGGCCGCAACGCTGCTCAAACCATGGGGTCTTAGCGCTTGTCCAGCATCGTTCGCGTCGCAGAAAACCGCGTCGCAATGGATCGATGTCGTCCCGCCGTCGAGCGCAACGCTATTCTGCCGCGTTTTTCATTGCCGAATCCGTCTGCGATTGCGCTGGCTTTGCCTGGGGATCGTGCGGCTCGGCGCCCTCGACGTGCCCGCCAAAACCGAAGCGCATTGCAGAAAGCATCTTCTCCGCGAAGGTGTGTTCCTGTCTCGAGCGGAAGCGCGTGTAGAGCGCTGAAGATATCACCTCGGCCGGGACGGATTCTTCAAGTGCCGCTTCGACTGTCCAACGACCTTCGCCTGAGTCCTGCACGAAGCCCGAGAATCCTTGCAGCTGCGGATCTTGCGCGAGCGCAGATGCACTCAGATCGAGCAGCCAGGATGAAATCACGCTGCCGCGCCGCCAGACTTCCGCGATGTCCGGCATGTTGAGCGTAAAGCGTTCGTCCTCCGGCAGGTCCTTCGAGACCTTGTTGCGCAAAATGTCGAAACCTTCGGCATAGGCCTGCATCAATCCATACTCGATGCCGTTGTGGACCATCTTGACGAAGTGTCCTGCACCGGACGGGCCGGCGTGAATGTAACCGCGCTCAACGCGGGAGTCGCCCGGTTTGCGGTTCGGCGTGCGCGCAATGTCGCCCAGTCCTGGCGCGAGTGCCGCGAAGATCGGATCGAGCCGATCCACCGCCTCTTTCGGTCCGCCGATCATCATGCAGTAGCCGCGCTCGATTCCCCAAACGCCGCCGGACGTGCCGCAATCGACATATTGGATGCGACGTGCTGCCAGTTTCTTGGCTCGGCGAATATCGTCCTTGTAGAAGGAATTGCCGCCATCGACGATGATGTCGTCGGCATCCAGCAGACCGGCAAGACGCTCGACCGTTTCCTCCGTGGTCTGACCCTCCGGCAACATCAACCAAATGGCGCGCGGCTTCTTGGCCCCGAGTATCTTGACCATGTCCTCAACCGATGTTGCGGCCTTGGCGCCGTCTTTCGCCAACGCATCGCGCGTTTTCGGCGAGCGCGCAAATACCACACAGTGATGCCCCGCCTTCATCAATCGGCGAGTCATGTTGCCGCCCATTTTGCCCAGTCCGATGATACCGATCTGCATAGGCTTCACTCCATCTAAAGTTTCGCTCTTCGTGGGTCGGACTCGGCAATGCCCTTGGCACCAACGAATTCGTCACGGATTGGTTCCCTGCGAATCTCAGTTCATGTCAAAATCGAGAACCACACGCGAAGGCACGTCGCCGTGCTCGAGCCGTCCGAATATTTTATTGATCTTCGACAAAGGCTGAAGTTCGATATCGGCCTTGACCTTGCCGTCGGCTGCGAATGCAAGCGCTTCGGCCATATCGCCGCGTGTGCCCACGAACGAGCCGCGGATGGTAATGCAGTTCGCGACAACGTCGAACAGCGGCACCGGGAATTCGCCGGGCGGCAAGCCGACGAGGACACACGTGCCGCGCTTCCTCGTCATGGCGACGCCCTGCTTGAATGCGGGAAGCGACGGCGCGGTAATCAACACGCCATGGGCTCCGCCGCCGGTCTCTTTCTTCAAAATGATCGCCGGATCGCTTGTCTTGGCATTGATAACGAGATCCGCGCCCAGGCTCTTGGCATGCGCGAGCTTGCTGTCGTCGATGTCAACCGCACAGACCTGCAGACCCATCAGCTTGGCGTATTGCACTGCAAGGTGCCCAAGTCCGCCGATGCCCGAAATAGCGATCCATTCGCCGGGCCGTGCTTCGGTTTCCTTGATGCCCTTGTAGGTGGTGATGCCGGCGCAGATGATCGGCGCGGCCTCCTTGGCGGACAGACCAGCAGGGATGTGCGCGACATAATTCGGATCGGCCAGAATAAACTCCGCAAAACCGCCGTTCTTGCTGTAGCCGCCGAACTGCGCCTCGCCGCACACGGTTTCCCACGCACTCAGGCAATATTCGCAATGTCCGCAAGCCGAGTATAACCACGGCACTCCTACGCGATCGCCTTCTTTGACGATCGTCACACCCGCGCCCACGGCGGACACGCGGCCGATCCCTTCGTGACCCGGAATGAAGGGAAGCGTGGGCTTCAACGGCCAATCGCCATGCGCGGCATGAAGATCGGTGTGGCAAACGCCGCACGCTTCGGTCTTGACCAGAATCTGTCCCGGCCCCGGCACGGGAATGGGCCACTCCTGTATCACGAGTGGTTTTCCGAATTCTTCGACCACGGCAGCTTGCATCTTACGCGTCATGACGAACTCCTGTTGTCGGCTTGAGACGAGACGTTCTTTAGGCAGCGGCGGCCAATCCCAACCCTTTGACCGCTTCGATCATCTTCCCCAGCACGGCCTGCGCATCGCCATAGACCATGTTGCAATTGTCGCCATAGAACAGCGCGTTCACGATGCCGGCGTAGCCTTTGCCCTCGCCGCGCTTGACGACATAAACTTTCTTTGCCTTGTCGGCGTTGAGAATCGGCATGCCGTAAATCGGCGACGATTTGTCCGTGCGCGCTGCCGGGTTCACCACGTCGTTGGCGCCGATCACGAGCGCAACATCAGCATTCGCAAATTCATCGTTGATGTCTTCAAGCTGGAAAATGAGATCGTAGGGAACACCTGCCTCGGCCAGCAAAACATCCATTTGTCCCGGCATGCGGCCGGCGACGGGATGAATCGCGAACTTGACGTCGACGCCGCCTGCCTGCAGCAGCTTGACGAACTCAAAGAGCTTCTGCTGTCCCTGTGCGGCCGCAAGGCCGTAACCCGGCACGATGATGACCTTGCTCGCATAGCGCATGAAGATGCCTGCGTCGCCTGCTTCGACCGGCTTGAGGCTGCCCTTGATGTTGCCCTGCTTGTGCTTGGCGGACGTGCCGAAATTCGTGAACACGACATTGCCCACCGAGCGGTTCATCGCTTTCGCCATCAACAGCGTGAGCAGCGTACCTGCGGCGCCGACGACCATGCCGGCGATCATCAGAGCCGGGTTTTGCAGGACGAAGCCTTCGAAGCCGACCGCAAGTCCCGTCAAAGCGTTGTAGATCGAGATCACTACCGGCATGTCGGCGCCGCCGATGGGAAGCGTCATCAGAACTCCGAATAGCAGCGCACAACCGAAGAACAGGGCGATCAGATGCGGCATCGGGATCAGAGGTGCAACGCCGCTCTGCGTTACGAAAGCGATGTATCCTCCGACCGCAAGCGTGGTCAGCATGAAGAGCGCGTTGACGGCCTGCTGTCCTCTCACCCGCAACGGCTTTTCGATCACGCCGTCCAGCTTTGCCCACGCGATCACCGAGCCGGAGAGCGACACGGCGCCGATGAGAGCCCCCAGCAATGTGACGACGAGTTGAGCAAGCCCTTGCGCTTTGTTTCCGAACAGCTCCACCGCCGCGATGGCGCCTGCCGCGCCGCCGCCCATGCCGTTATAGAGCGCCACCATCTGGGGCATGGCGGTCAACGCGACCTTCCGGCCGCTCCACCACGCAACGCCGCCGCCAAGGGCGAGCGCAATGAGTGCAAGACCGACATTGACCGCCAAATGCGGTCTCGCGGCTGCGCTGACGCTGAACACGTAGAGGAAGCTCGCGAGAATTGCGACGACCATACCCAGACCCGCAACGAATATCCCCGATGGGGCTGTCCCGGGAGACGACATGCGCTTGAGCCCATACAAGAAAAGAAAAGCCGCCGCGAGGTCGGTCGTACCGATGATCAATTGTGGAATGATCGTGCTCATGTCGTGAATCAGACCTTTTTCAAATGCTTGGCGCGCGCATGCTTCGCGCGATGAGGCTTGCTCACCTGGAACATCGCGAGCATGCGGTCCGTGACAGCATAACCGCCTGCCGCGTTTCCTGCTCCGAGCAGCACCGCACCAAAGCCGATGCACTGCTCCAGCACCGTGCTCGCATTGAGCAACGCGAAGATTCCGCCGACGACGACAATGCCGTGCACGAAGTTGGAACCCGACATCAGCGGCGTATGCAAAATGGCGGGTACGCCGCCAATAATCACCCAGCCCGCAAAACCGGCGAGCATGAACACATACAAGGCGACAAAGCCGGTCATTGTGATTGCAAAGTCCATCTCGATCTCTCGCTCAAGCCACTTTGGCGGGTTTGGAATGCCGGTGCGCTGCCGCAGGCTCGGCCGCGGGTTCGGGCTTGATCTCGACCATTTTTCCCGCGTGCGTGAGCGCAGTCTTGGCGAGAACCTCATCCGTCCAGTCGATCGTAATGATGTTGTCCTTCAGCATCAGTGCGAGAAGGTTGAACACATTCTTTGCATAGAGTTCGCTGGCGTCTTCGCCGAGCAGGGACGGCACGTTTACCGGCGCGAGGATCGTCACCTGGCCGATCTGGGTGGTTTCGCCGGGCTGCGTGTCCTCGCAATTGCCGCCGCCTTCGGCCGACAAATCGACGATCACCGCTCCCGCTTTCATGCCGGCAACCTGTTTCTTGCTGATGAGCTTGGGCGATGGCTTTCCGGGGATGGCTGCCGTCGTCACGATAAGGTCTGCCTGCTGGATGTGCTGGGTCAGCACAGCATCGACTTTGCTTTTTTCTTCCGCGTTCAGTTCTCGCGCATAGCCGCCTTTGCCGCGCGCATCGACGCCCGTCTCGACGAATGTGGCGCCCAGCGAGAGGGCCTGTTCCGCCGTTTCCGGACGCACGTCGTAACCTTCAACGACCGCGCCAAGCCGGTGGGCCGTCGCAAGCGCTTCGAGGCCTGCAACGCCGAGTCCCATCACGAGCACCTTGGCCGGCCCAATCGCGCCGGCAGCGGTGGTGAGCTTGGGGAGAATGCGGGCGAGATGCGTCGAGCCCAGTTGCACCGCATAGTAGCCCGCCAGCGCGGATTGACTGGACAGCGCGTCCATCGCCTGGGCTCGCGAGATGCGCGGAATTCGCTCCATCGCGAAGCAGGTGATTTTCTTTTCAAGCAGGCGTTGAACCAGCGCCTTTTCATTGTCGGCATAGATAAAGCAAATGAGGATCGCACCGTCCTTCATTGCCTCGACGATATCGAGCGGCGGCGGCTGCACGGCGAGAACAACGTCGGCGTCGGCAACGAGGCCATGTCGGTCGGCGATAATTTCAACATCCTTGAACGCCACGTCGCTCAATTTGATGGCATCCGCGGCACCTGACTCCATGTGCAATTTCGCGCCCAGCTTGACCAGTTTGGGCACAAGCGATGGCACGAGAGCCACACGCCGTTCATGCGGTTGGGTTTCCTTCAGCACGGCCACATTGACGTACATCACGGCTTCCGTTCTCTCATGTTGCGATCGGGCAACCCGTCGCCTGTGGCTTCCCGGCGAGGGATGAGGACTCCGCTTGAGCGGAATTCCTCATCGACACCTCACTGCGGAATTGTTGGAAGCCGGGCTCAGACCGGCGCCTCGGCCGCAACGTAGCGGACCAACTTCTTGTTCACGAACTGCTGGATTCCCATGTCGCCGAGCTCGCGCCCGTAACCGGAATCCTTGATGCCCCCGAAGGGCAGTTCCGCATCCGACCAGGAAATATTGTTGACGAACATCATGCCCGTGTCGACGCGACTCGCCACGCGCTTTCCGCGCGCAATGTCCTTCGTGAACACCGAGCCCCCCAATCCGAAGTCCGAGTCATTTGCGAGCGCGATGGCCGCATCTTCGTCCTTCACGCGAAAGAACAGCGCAACCGGTCCGAAGAACTCATCCCGAAACGCAGGGTTTTCCGGCTTGATGTGCGTCAGGATCGTGGGCTGCATGTAGGAGCCCGCGCGATCGATCCGCCTGCCGCCCATGAGCACTTCCGCGCCGTGAGAAACTGCCACGGCGACCTGCTTCAAAAGGTCAACGAGAGCCTGCTCCGACGACAACGGCCCCAGCGTCGTCTTTTCATTCATCGGGTCTCCCGGCTTCAGGATGGCGAGCGCTGCCTGAAATTTCTCCAGGAACTTGTCGGCAAGCTTTTCCACGACGATGAATCTCTTCGCGGCGCAGCAGGTTTGGCCGGTATTATACATCCGGCCCCAGACGGCCCATTTGATCGTATGCTCGAGGTCGGCGTCTTCGAGGACGATGAACGCATCGCTGCCGCCTAGCTCCATTGATGTAGGCTTGAGCGCCTTTCCGGCGCGCGCCGCAATGTTCCGGCCGGCCGCGACGCTTCCGGTTAATGCGACGCCTTTGACCCGGGGGTCATCGACGACGCGGTCCGACTGATCGTGCGAGATCAGGAGATTGGTGTAGAGACCCGCCGGCGCGCCTGCATCGGTCAAAAGCTTTTCGAAGGCGATCGCGCATTGCGGCACAATGCCGGCGTGCTTCACAAGCAGCGTGTTGCCTGCCATCAGATGGGGACCGGCAACCCGGGCAAGCTGATAATAGGGAAAGTTCCAGGGCTCCACGCAAAAAACGATGCCGATTGGGCTGCTCTCCATATGGCCTTCGCCCAGCGTCGGATGGAGCTGGACCGGCGCCAGAAAGCGCTCGGCGTTTTTCGCATAATAGCCAAGGATATTCGCGCTGAATTCGACTTCGCCGCGCGCTTCGGAGATTCGCTTGCCCATTTCTAGCGTCATGATGTGCGCGAATTCGTCGACTTTCGAATGCATGAGTGCCGACGCTTTGGCGACGATCACCGCCCGCTCGGCATAGGTCTTGTTGCGCCAGGTCTCGAAGCAGGACTGAGCCGCTGCAAGTTTCGCCTCCAATTGCTTGTCGCTCAGTTCGTCGAATTTCTTGAGAGTCTTGCCGTCTGCGGGATTGACACTTTGATATGCCATGGACTTGTCCTCGTGCACTGTTTCGCGCGGAAAGCGCGCGATGTCGCGATTGTCGTCAAACCTCGATGATAACCTTCAGAGCCTTCGTATCGGCGGCATGGCCGAATGTTTCATAGGCATCGATGATCTTGTCGAACTTGAAATGATGGGTGATCAGGAGTTTCGGATCGATTTTGCCAGACTTGAAGATGTTCAGAAGCATCGGCGTGCTGACGGTATCGACCAGCCGGGTCGTGATATCGATGTTGCGATCCCACAACCGTTCGAGATGAAGAGCGACCTGTTTTCCGTGCACTCCGATATTGGCGATGGTGCCGCCGGCCGCTACGATCTGTTCGCACATCTCGAACGTCGCCGGGATACCAACAGCCTCGATGGCGGTGTCCACGCCGCGTCCGCCCGTCATTTTCATCAGCTTCGCAACAGCTTCGCCGTCCGTGCTGTTGATCGTAGCCGTCGCGCCGAATCGTTTCGCGACCGCGAGGCGATTGTCGTCGAGGTCGATCATGATGATCTCTCCGGGCGAATAGAACTGCGCGGTCAGCAGCGCGGCGAGGCCAACCGGCCCGGCTCCCACAATCGCGACCGTGTTACCGGGTTGAACCTTGCCGTTCAGCACGCCGCATTCGAAGCCGGTCGGCAGAATATCGCTCAGCATGACCAGCGCTTCCTCGTCGGCGCCTTTCGGAATGGGATAGAGGCTGTTGTCTGCGTGCGGAACGCGGACGAACTCGGCTTGCGTGCCGTCGATGGTGTTGCCGAGAATCCAGCCGCCCGTCGTGCAATGCGAGTACATCTGCTTGCGGCAATAGACGCATTTTCCGCAGGCGCTGACGCAGGAGATCAGAACACGATCGCCTGCCTTAAACGCCGTGACTGCCGGTCCCACCGTGTCGACGATGCCGACGCCTTCGTGACCGAGAATGCGGCCGGGATTGCAGCTGGCGAGATCCCCTTTGATGATGTGCAGATCGGTACCGCAGATCGTCGTTTTCACGATTTTGACGATCGCGTCCGTCGAGGCAGTTATTTCCGGCTTCGGCCGATCCTCGAGGGCCTTCTTGCCCAATGCCTGATAGACAAGGGCCTTCATCATCTGCGTTTCGGATTTTCCCGACCGATCCTTATTTGCTGCCTTCGGCATCGTCATGAGCGTCATCGTGGGTATCCTTTCAAGTGAATTGGCCGCCTTCCGACGCGAACGCCGACCCGTAAGCTTGCAGAGGCTTCGTGTTCGTCGGCGGTGCGTCGATTGGCTAGCGGGACAATAACAGCCGAGGAGGTCCAATCGTCGGCTTCGGAAAATACCTAGAGCGAAATGCGCAGCACCCGGTTGATCCTGATCAAACAGCGAGCGCTTCTGCGTCGCTCAAAGCGGCGACAAAGCCCACGCGTCCCAGGGCCGGAAGCGAATTCGATCCCGTCTTTTTCATGATGGCGGCGCGATGGTTTTCGACGGTGCGCCGGCTGATGTGCAAATCCGCGGCAATGTTCTTGCTGGGCGCGCCCAGCAATACTAGGTCCATGATCTCTTGCTGCCGGGGGGTCAGATTCGTCAACGATTGCACGACTTTCTGCTGTTGAACGACCAATCTGCCGAGATGCTCGTATTCCCGCAGCAGAAAACCTGCGGAATCCAGTGTCGATCGCAAGAGTGCGACCGGGCAACTCTCTGTCGTCGATTCGCAATCCAGGTGAACAGCATTGGCGCAATCGGAGATCGCCACTTTTACGGTCGCAGCTTGGTCGGAATTGTTCGGTTTGTGCATCTCTGTACGGTCCGCCCTAGACTGTCTGGATAGGAACGGACCGACCGCATCCTGGTTTCAACTCCGGAGCGCATCCATCGCCGAAATCCACGTTTGGCGGATTAATTGCCGTTCACGATAGGTTTGCCGGACTCTAATGCAGCGCTTTGTGTGCCATTTCCAGCAATTGCCGCGTTGTGATGCTTGAAAGTTCCGCCGACATTTCACTGACGACTCGCTGATGAATCTCGCTGTGATGCGACTTGAGATATTCGATCAGATGCATCGCGGCGTTGCTCTTGCCGGTCCCGTGTCCGATCACGACGATTTTCCCGGCATCCGCCAGCGCCTGGGCGATCCGTTCGTAAAAGCTGGGGTCCTCCGCGGTCCTCTGGCCTTGTTCCCGCGATTGGTCCTTGTGCGTCAAATGGTGCTGAAAGTGGTGCGGATCGTAAGGTTTGATGACATGCTCGCTGGGGTCATCGCTCGCGACGTCGACATGATAGATCTTCGCTCCGTGATGATCCATCACGACCATGAGACTCGGCGCGGTAGTCAAGCCGTGGCCGCTTTCGTCTTTCTCGGGTTCGCCGGACAGGCCAGCGCGCGCCAGAAATTTGCGCAGATCGACGACTTCCTGCGCCACCAGGTCCTTCGAGTGTGGCCGGTGCATGATGTATCGCTCCGCACCCAGGTGAAATTCGTATTCGTCATTGGCCTTATGCTCGACCGTGCCGAGCGTTTCGAACAGTGAGACCACATCGCTCCATTCGAGATTGTGCGCCACCGGATGGCGCCCGATGGCATCGAGCGTCCTGCGGTTTGCGCCGTTGACCTTGTGGTGTTCTCGCGACGCGGCAATGTGCTGGGCCTGTGTTGGAACGGTCGTCATTCAAACCTCCTTGGCGTATGAATCGGCGGAATCGGCTGCAATAGGGAGGCGAAGCTCGGATGCCCGTGGTACCTGAATTGGGCGTGTAAGAAGGAACGGCCCGTGCAGATGTTGGTTTCAAGCAAGTATGCTATGCGTTGGTATTGGCCGGAGCTTTAATCGCATTCGAGCGTTCTCTCTTCCGTGGCGGAAATCTCCGCCGCGCGTGGGCGCTCGCCCGAAAGCCGCAATCGTATCGGGCGACATCGCGTTTCGCCGAGCCACCCGCCCCAAACCGGGCGATGGTCGATTGTGTCTTTCGGCGGCAAGCCGGACGGTCTGAATAGAGAGCCGGTCGGCTCTTGCTCTGAAAGGAGCACTGTCATGTCGCTCGCAACCTCTTATTTCCTCCTTCCACTCGTTCTCATTTGCGCCTTCGTTCTCGTTACGGCGAGCGTGAAGATCTTGCGGCAATATGAGCGGGCCGTCGTCTTTACCCTCGGCCGCTTCCAGGGCGTCAGGGGACCGGGCCTCGTTCTTCTGATTCCGTTCTTCCAAGAGATGGTGCGAGTCGATCTGCGCATCCAGGTAATCGAGATACCGACCCAGGATGTGATCTCCCGCGACAATGTGTCGATGAAGGTCGATGCGGTACTCTATTTCAACGTCGTCAATCCTGAACGCGCGATCATTCAGGTTCAGCATTATCTGCCGGCCACCAACATGCTCGCCCAAACGACCTTGCGCGCCGTGCTGGGCCAGCACGAACTCGACGAGATGCTGTCCGACCGCAAGAAACTCAGCGCCGACGTCCAGAGCATTCTCGATACTCAAACCGAGACCTGGGGCATCAAGGTG
>JBEKDC010000047.1:0-16064 GCA_050014535.1 Rhizomicrobium sp. | reverse complement strand
GTTTCGACCTGCTGATTATCGGCGGCGGGGTGACGGGCGCTTGCGTCGCGCGCGACGCGACTCTTCGCGGCCTCTCCGTGGCGCTGGTCGAGAAGAACGACTTTGCGCACGCGACGAGCGCACACAATTCGAAGCTGGTGCATGGCGGCCTTCGCTATCTTCGCAATCTCGAACTCGCGCTGGTGCGCGAATCGCTGAAGGAGCGGCGCATCTGGCAGCGCATCGCGCCGCATCTCGTACAGCCGCTGCCGTTCCTCGTGCCGCTCTATGACGCGGGCTTTGCAGCGCGCGCCACGCTCGCGGCCGGTCTCACGCTTTATGACATGCTGTCCTTCGATCGCACCTGGCTCGACGATCCGGACCAGCGCCTGCCGGGCCATGCCTGGTTCGGCAAGGATGCGGCCGAAGCGCGCGAGCCCATGCTGACAGCCACGAAATTCGAAGGCGCGTTTCTCTATTACGATGCGCAGATGTACGCGCCGGAGCGCCTCGCGCTCGAATGCATTCTCGACGCGAGTGACAACGGCGCGGCGGTCGCGAACCATCTCGAAGCGTCCGGGCTTCTGATCCGCGACGGAAAGGTCGAAGGGGCCACGCTTCGCGATGCGGCTGGCGACGAGACATTCGACGTGCGCGCCAGGCTGACCTTGCTCACCGCGGGACCATGGGCCGATATTTTTCTCGCCCGTGCGCTCGGCCATGCATCGTCGCACAAACTGATGCGGTCGAAAGGCATTCATCTCGTCGTGCCCGCCATGACGCGCGGCGATGCGCTGACGGTTGCGGCCGGCGGCGGACATTTCTTCGTGCTGCCCTGGCGCGGACATTCGATCGTCGGCACGACGGATACCGCGTTTGCCGGCGCGCCGGACGATGTGGGTGTGAGCGAAGCCGATATCGAAAGCTTTCTCGGCTTCGTCAACGCGCATCTGACGAATGCGAACCTCACGCGCGGCGACGTGCAGCATTTCTATGCGGGGTTGCGACCCCTCGTCGATGACGGCTCCGGCGACACCTATGACGCCAGCCGCCGCGCCGAACTGATCGATCACGGCAGGGATGACGGCGTGCAGGGGTTGATGTCGGCGATCGGCGGCAAATGGACGACGTCGCGCGATCTGGCGCAGAAGACCGTCGATGCCGTGATGCATAAGCTCGCCGCAAAACGGCGGCCCTGCGTTACGGGATTCGAGCCGCTGCCCGGCGGACGCATCGACCGCTTCAGCGAATTCCTCAAGCGCCAATCGCCCAACGTTCCGAATGCCGAGCATCTGGTCCGGCTCTATGGCGCGCGCGTCGATGCGATGATGGCGGCGGCCGGCAACCGGCCGGAGTTGCGCGCACCCCTTTCGCCCACGGGCGATATCGGGGCGCAGGTTCTGTTCGCCATCCGCGAGGAAATGGCGTCGACCCTGGAAGACGTCGTCATGCGGCGCACCGGCATCGGCCAACTGGGTTATCCCGGCGATAAATGCGTGGAGGATGTTGCGTCGTTGATGACCGCGGAGCTCGGCTGGAGCGACGCGCGCAAGCAAGCCGAGATCCGATCGCTCAAGCCGATTTTTCGCACTGCGGACACCGGCGCATGACCGGCTTCGTCGTCGTCAATCCGCGTTCCGCCGCCGGACGCACAGCCCGCGAATGGTCCGGCATCGAGCAGGCGTTGCGGGCGACCTATCCCCATATGACGTTGGCCGTCACACGCGCGCGCGGCGATGCAACGACTTTGGTGCGTCAGGCGCTCGCCGACGGTCATCTCGAAATCATCGCGGTGGGCGGCGACGGCACGATCAACGAAGCGATGAACGGCTTCTTTGACGATGAAGGCCCCATCGCGCCCGACGCGGTGTTCGGCTTCGTCACCAGCGGCACGGGCGGAGATTTCCGCAAGACCTTCGGCATCGCTCCGGGCTATGAGGCCGCGATCGCGCGCCTCAAGGAAGCGCCGGTGCGGGCCATCGATGTCGGTCGCATTTCCTGCGTCAGCCGGAACGGCGAACCGGTCGTGCGCTATTTCATCAATATCGCTTCGTTCGGGATGTCGGGGGTGATCGTGGACAAGGTCAACCGCGCGCGCATCGCCAAGCTGTTCGGCGGAACTTTCGCCTTCAAATTTCATAGCGCGCTGGGACTGCTCGGCTACCGCGACCGCATGGTGCGCATCCGCGTGGACGGCGATTATGACGAGATCGCCTCGATCTCGACGGTGGCAGTGGCGAACGGACAATATTTCGGCGGCGGCATGCGCGTGGCGCCCAATGCGCTTCCGGACGATGGGCTGTTCGATGTGATCGTGATGGGGGGCGCGCCCAAGAGCCGCGCGCTGGCCGAACTCAATCAAATATACACCGGCGACCATTTGAAGAATCCGTCCGTGCGCGTGGTGCGCGGCCGGAAAGTCACTGCCGCGCCTGTCGCCGAAACCAGGGGACGCGCGGTGTTGATCGAGGTGGACGGCGAAAGCGCCGGCCGCCTGCCCGCCACCTTCGAAATCCTCCCCCGCGCGCTCAATTTACGATGCTGACGGCTTATGCGAATTCGCGGCCCGGTTTCTGATAGCGTTCTACCGATGATCTCGACTCTTCGCGCCGCCCCCCCATCCGTCACGCGGCTCACGCCGCGCGACACCTTCCCCCGCGATCCGCCTTCGCTGAAGCTTCGGCGGATTGTGCGCTCAGTCCGGCGAAGCCTTGGCGTAGCCGGACGCAAGGGGGGAAGGTTAGAAAAAAGATTGTGCGCTGCCCCTCTATTTAACCTTCCCCCCTCGCGGGGGAAGGTGGACGCCTCGCACTTCGCGAGGCGGACGGATGGGGGGCCGCCGCAGAAAAAATGACCATCGAGCGCAGCAAGATCAAATGGAACGGCTGGGGGTGGACGGCCCATAAGGATCCGTTCGCGGGCCGCGACGATCTGTGGACCTGGCTTGCGGGCGAACTCGGGATGCCGAGCCTGCTCGCGACACCGGCGCGTCCGCTGGAAGAAATCGAGATCGCCGAGTCGCGCCTCAATCCCGCCGAGCGCCAGGCCTTCGCCGCGATCCTCGGCGCAGATCGCGTGCGCACCGACAATTTCGAACGCGCGTTCCATGCCCGCGGCCGTTCCTATTACGATCTGTTGCGCCTGCGGGCCGGCGATCTCTCCGTTGCGACGGATGCGGTGCTTTATCCCCGCGGCGAAGCGGAAGTTTTGTCCACTTTGTCTTTCGCGAGCGAGAACGGCATCGCCGTCGTGCCCTATGGCGGCGGCACGAGCGTGGTGGGAGGCGTGAGCGCAGCGAACGGACCGTTCCGCTCCGTGGTCACGCTCGACCTCACGGGCATGGATCGCGTGGGTGAGATCGATTCGGTTGCGGAAACGGCAACCGCGGAAGCGGGCATCCACGGCATCGCGCTGGAAAAATCGCTGCAGGCCAAAGGCGTGACCCTGGGACACTATCCGCAATCGTTCGAGTTCTCGACTCTCGGCGGCTGGATCGCCCATCGCGGCGCAGGCCAGCAATCGTTGCGTTACGGCAAGGCGGAAGAATGGCTGCTCGCGGCGCGCGTCGCGACACCGAAAGGCATTCTGTCCACGAACGCATTTCCCGCGTCGGCCGCAGGCCCTCGACTCACCGATCTGATCGCGGGTTCCGAAGGCGCCTTCGGCATCGTCACCGAAGCGACCATGCGCGTACACAAGCTGCCGGAGCAGACCGACTATCGCGGCTATCTGTTTCGCGATTTTGCGAGCGGCATCGCGGCATTGCGCGAGGCCGCACAGGATGAAATTCCCATTGCGATGCTGCGGCTCTCGGACGCGCACGAGACCGGGTTCTATCGCGCGTTCGGCAATGCCGGAAAAGCGAAGAGCCTGTCGGGCCGCCTTGCCGACGCCTATCTCGATGCGCGCAAGTTCGACAGCCGCGCCTGCGCGTTGATTGCGGGCTTCGAAGGTACGACGGCCGAAGTCGTGTCCTCGCGCCGCCGCTTTGGCGCAATCGCAAAGAAACTCGGCGCGCTGTCGCTAGGCAACGGTCCCGGAAAGCGCTGGTATGAAAGTCGCTTCCACGGTCCATACTTACGCGACCCGCTGATGGATCGCGGCGTCGGCGTCGATACCCTGGAGACGGCCACGAGCTGGTCGAAGCTCGACGCGCTCTATGCGGCGGTCTGCGCAGCGCTCGAAAGCGCCATTCGCGAAACAGCGCCCATGACCGACGCGCGCGGCATCGTCATGTGCCATATCAGCCATGTCTATCCGAGCGGCGCGAGCCTCTATTTCACGTATATCTTTCCCCGCGCGCTCGACCGCGAGATCGCGCAATGGCAGGCGATCAAGAAAGCGGCATCGGATGCGATCGCGGCCCATGGCGGAACGATCAGCCATCATCACGGCGTGGGCGAAGATCACCTGCCCTGGATGGCGCAGGAGAAAGGCGCGCTCGGTATCGAGGTGTTGCGTGCGATCAAGCAGACGCTCGATCCCAACGGCATCCTCAATCCCGGCAAGCTCATCCCTTCATCAACGCGCCCCTGAGCGCGGCAGCCGCCCCTTTCACCGCCAGAGGCGCCTGGGGCAGCACGGCCTGGAGATAAATGAAATCGTGCACGAGGTCGGGATATTCCGCGACCGAGACGGAGACGCCCGCCGCCTTCAGCTTCTCGGCATATTCGACGCCTTCGTCGTGCAGCGGATCGAAGCCTGCGACCATGATATAGGCGGGCGGCAGGCCCGCGACATCGGTTGCCGCGAGCGGCGACATGCGCGGATCGGATCTGTCGGCGTCCTCTCCCAAATAATGCGCAAAGAACCAATCCAGCGCCGCACGCTCGAGAAAATAGCCTTTCGCGCGCTCGCGCATCGAATTGGTATCGCTGCCGATCCTGGCGACGGGAAACAGCAGCATCTGATAATCGATGGTCGGGCCGCCGTTCTTGAGCGCGATCTGCGCGACCGAAGCCGCCAACCCGCCGCCCGCGGAATCCCCACCCACGGCCAGACGGTTGGGATCGATCCCGATATCCGAGGCGTTCGCTTCGATCCAGGTCACGGCGGCGTAAGCGTCTTCGATGGCCGCGGGGAATTTGTGTTCCGGAGCGAGGCGGTACTCGACGGAAATCACGGTGACGCCGGCCTCGTTCGCAAACATCCGGCAGAGGCCGTCATGGGTGTCGATATTGCCGATCACCCAGCCGCCGCCGTGGAAGAAGACGAGCGCGGGCAAGACCTCGCCCCCGGCCGCGACGGGGGTGTAGATGCGTAGCGGAATGTCTCCGCCGGGACCCGGGCAGGTCAGGTTGGCGACTTTGCCGATCGGCACGTCCTTGGGACCTGCGAGCTGCATGAGAGCCGCAAACATCTCGCGCGCCTGCGCGGGCGGCAGTTCATACATCTGCGGCCCTTCCTGGGCCGCCATCTGGTCGAGAAACGCCTTCATGATCGGATCGAGCGGCATGGGAATTCTATCCGGGAGTTCGGCGCCAAGTTTGCGCAGGAGCGGGGCGCGGGTGCAAGCAGAGAAAGATGCACCACGGAGCCACGGAGAAATAGGGAGAAGATGTTTGAGTCGCGCGCAAATGCGCGCAAGAAACGTCTCTCTGTTCTCCCATTTCTCCGTGGCTCCGTGGTGAACCTTTTGTGCCTTCGAGATCACGCGTTATTCGCCGCGCAACCCACCTTCGCTAAACATGGAGAATTTTTGAGATTCAACTCAGCGCAACAACGCTCAATGCATCACGAGCGGGAAATCGGGGTCGATGCGCTCCGACATGATGTCGTCGAGGAAGAGCGCGAGGACGTACCAGAATTGCGCGCGGTCGAGTGCGCCGGTTGATGCGAATTCGACCGTGGCGCGGCGCGCATAGGCGAGCGCCATGTCGCCATGCTCGGAGGCGAGCTCCGCAGCGAGATGGCAGAAATCGTCCGCCCGCATGGAATCTATTTCCTGCATGGGCGGAGTATCCGCGCGTCACGGTAAGCGCGACGTTAACGCGAGCGCGTCATCAGCGTTACGAAACTCTTAACCGACCCCGATCACGCCCTTCGCCGGCGGGTTTTCATAGAGCAGGTCGACGAGAATTTTGCGGCGTTCGAGCGTGGCGCGCTGATTAACGTAACCCTTGTCCGTGATCTCGTGTCCGTCCACCGATGGCGGTTCGGTCATCAGGAGCACGCGCTTGATGCGCCCGGACGTGCCCGAGCTCGCGGCATTGAACGCCGCAAACTTCTCCTTCACGAACGCCACCACCTTCGGACTGCCGAGAATCTCCTCCGGGGTTTCGTGCCGCTTGTCGCCGCAGATTTCGCGCGCGGCCGCCATGTTGGGCCAGGCGAGAATCGCCACGAATTCCTTGTCCTGGCCGCACACCACGCAATCCTGGATCAGCGGCGATGCGGCCGCGACGGCTTGCGCGCGCAAGGTGCCGGTCGAAACCCAGGTGCCGGAATTGAGCTTGAAATCCTCCGTCACGCGGCCGTCGAACACGAGGCCTTTTTCGGGATCGTTCTCGTCGACGAATTTCGCCGCATCGCCGAGGCTGTAGAATCCCTCCTCGTCGAACGCGGCCTTGGTCAGATCGGGCCGCTTGAGATAGCCGGGCGTCACCGTCGGACCCTTCACGCGCACTTCGAGCTTGGTGCCGTTGGGCACCAGCTTGAGCGTGATGCCGGGCAACGGCAATCCGATCAGGCCCACGCGCTCCGTGATCCAGTGTACGACGGTGACGCCTTGCGTTTCCGTCGCGCCGTACATGGTGGTGAGCGGAATGCGGTTGCCGGTTGCGGCAATCGCGAGCTTCTGAATGCGCTCATAGATGTCCTGGCTGAGCGTCGCGCCGCCATAGCCGACATAACGCATCTTGGAAAAGAACCGGTCGCGCAGGCTTTCGTCCCGCTCCATCGCATCGGCCAACCAGCCGAACGCGATCGGCGCCGAGCCGAACACGAGCGGCGACACCTCGCGCAGATTGCGGATGGTTTCGTCGAACATGCCCGGCAGCGGCTTGCCCGCATCGAGATGCACCGTGCCGCCGGCATTCAGATTGCCGTTGAAGCCGATATTGCCGGCCGAGATGTGATTCCATGGCATCCATTCGAGGCTTTGGGGAATCTCGTTCGGATCGGTCTCGTCCGTGCGCAGCGCTTCCTGCGCCGCGATCACGGCGCACATCATGCCGTGCGTCTGCAGCACGCCTTTGGGCATGCCCGTCGAGCCGGACGTGAACAGATATTTCGCCACCGTCTCGTGATCGATTCTGTCGACCGAGGCCGCAACAGCAGGACCCACATTGACCTCGATCAGATCGTCGAACGACGTCGTCGCGCGATCGGGAATGGGAATGACCGTGACGATCTCCACGCCATCCAGCGGGAGCGCCGCGAGCGCGCGAGCAAAGACCGGTCCCTGTTCGGCAAAAATCATCTTCGGCCTCGCCGTCTCGAACACATGGCGCAGCTTGCTGTGATCGCCCGACATCAGCGAATAGGCGACGGACACCGGCGCGACCGGCACGCGCGCCTTCATCGCACCCAGCATCATCGCGGCATGCACGATCGAGTTTCCGGACAGCACCATCAGCGGCGTATCGGGGCCGAGCCCGCGATCGAGCAACGCCTGGGCCACTGCCGAGGCGCGCGTATCCATCTCGCCATAAGTGATGTAGCGCCAATCGCCCAGCTTGCCGTCCGGCAGGGGAGTGCGCTCGCCGATATAATTGCGTGTCGGATGCTGCGCGGCTCGTTCTTCCAGCAGATGGGCGATCGACCGGTGCATTTCGCCCAGCGGATAGCGCTGCTTGATGTAGATCGTGCCGTCGGGTTTTCGGGTCGTTTCCACCGAAGGCGGCTTCTGGGCCAGCGGCTTGAAAGGCGGCAGATCTGTTGATTTTACTTGCAGATTCATGGCGTTAGGTCCCTGCTGGCGAAAAACTACACTTCTCTCGCGTTGTTCTATATAAATAACCTGTCGAAGCGGGACTTTATCGTCCCTGCCCCTTAAGGTGCGCCCATGCGCGGCAAAACTGTACTGCTCATCATCGGCGGCGGCATCGCTGCCTACAAGTCTCTTGAGTTGATCCGCCGCCTCCGGGAACGGGGCGCTGGCGTGCGCACGATCCTCACCAAAGTGGGCTCCGAGTTCGTGACCCCCCTGTCGGTTTCGTCGCTGGCGGGCGGGCGCGTGTTCCAGGACTTGTTCAGCCTCACCGACGAAGCGGAGATGGGCCATATCCAGCTTTCGCGTTCGGCCGATCTGGTTGTCGTCGCGCCTGCAACTGCCGATTTGATCGCGAAGCTCGCGAGCGGACACGCCAACGATCTCGCCTCGACCGCGCTGCTCGCCACCGACAAGCGCGTGCTGATGGCGCCTGCGATGAATGTGCGGATGTGGAATCATCCGGCCACTCAGCGAAACGTCGCGACGCTCGCGGCGGACGGCGTGCTGTTCGTGGGGCCCAATGACGGCGAAATGGCGTGCGGCGAATTCGGTCCCGGCAGAATGTCCGAGCCCACGGAAATTGCGAACGCGATCGAGGCCGCGCTTGTATCGAGCGCGAATGGCCCGCTTGCCGGATTTAAGGCGCTCGTGACGGCAGGACCGACGCAGGAGCCGCTCGATCCAGTGCGCTTCATTTCCAATCATTCCTCCGGCAAGCAGGGCTATGCGATTGCAAGCGCGCTGGCCGATGCCGGTGCGGACACCACGCTCTTATCGGGTCCTGTCGAGCTCGCGGCGCCGTCGAATGTGAAGCTGCTCAGGATCACGACCGCGGTCGAGATGTTGAACGCGAGCGAATCTTCGCTTCCGGTCGACGTGGCGGTGTGCACGGCCGCGGTGGCCGATTGGCGGCCCCATGCGCTGGCCAACAGCAAAATCAAGAAGACCGAGGACGGCGAAGCACCGACAGTGACGCTCACGCAAAATCCCGACATCCTCGCGACCCTGTCGCACGGCCCAAAGCGTCCCACTCTCGTTATCGGCTTCGCCGCCGAAACGGAAAACGTGGTCGCGCACGCGCAGGCCAAGCGCTTGCGAAAAGGCTGCGATTGGATCGTCGCCAACGATGTGAGCCCCGGCACCGGCATCATGGGGGGAGACAGCAATCGCGTGCATCTGATCACGGCCGGAAAAGTCGAAGACTGGCCGCTGCTCGACAAGCGCGAAGTCGGCCGCAGGTTGGCTGCACGCATCGCCGAAACGCTCAAGGGACAGGCGGCATGAAACTGTCCGTAATGCGGCTCGACCACGCACGCGATCTACCGCTGCCGCGCTATGCGACGGCGGGATCGGCGGGGCTCGATCTTCTCGCCGCGAACGAGGCCGACATCGAAATCCTGCCCGGCGGAAGGCTCGCCGTGCCGTGCGGCATCGCGATTGCGTTGCCGGACGGCTACGAAGCGCAGGTGCGGCCGCGCTCGGGCCTCGCGCTCAATCACGGCGTCACCGTGCTCAATGCGCCTGGCACCATCGACAGCGATTATCGCGGCGAGGTGAAGGCCATTCTGGTCAATTTCGGAACGGCGCCGTTCCGCATCACGCGCGGCGCGAAGATCGCGCAACTGGTCATCGCGCGCGCCGAACGCGCCGAACTGGTCGAGACTTCCGAACTGCCGGACAGCGCGCGCGGCCAGGGCGGTTTCGGCTCCACGGGACTCGCCTCAACGCAGGTGTCGAACTAGGCCATGCTCAAACTCTCCCGCAAAACCCTGCTTGCGCTCGAAGCGGTGATCGACATCGCGTTCAATGCGCGCCCCGAGCCCGTCCAGGCGAAGGAGATCACCGCGCGCCAGGGCGTGCCGCAGCGTTATCTCGAACAGGTCATGCAACAGCTTGTGCGCGCCGGCGTTCTCAAAGGCGTGCGCGGTCCGCGCGGCGGCTATCGCCTCGCCAAGGAGCGCCGGCGCATTTCGGTGGGAGATGTGGTGCGCGTGGCCGAAAGTATAGACGACGAAGAGGGTGCAAACCCCACTCCCCTGTCCGAACTGGGCGCGCGCATCGTGACGCCTCTCATCCACACATTGCAGGACGAAGTGATGGCGCGACTCGACGCAATCTCGATCGAAGATCTGTGCACAAGAGCGCGCGCCGCCGGTGTCGACTGCGGCGGACGCAATGCGGCCGATTTCATCATTTAAAATTTCCGAAACAGGCACTATCTGCTCCCGTCATGGCGTCGTCAGTCGCCGGGGATGCGCAAAGCGAGGAGACGCCACATGACACTGCCGAAAACCCAGGGCCGCGGACGCATCTACGACTCGATTGTCGACACGATCGGCGACACGCCGCTGGTGCGCTTGAACCGCATGGCGAAAGATGCCGGCGCCAAGGCCGACATCCTGCTCAAGCTCGAATTCTTCAACCCGCTCAGCAGCGTCAAGGACCGCATCGGCGTTTCGATGATCGAGGCCCTGGAAGAACAGAAGATCATCACGCCCGGCAAATCGGTTCTTGTCGAGCCCACCAGCGGCAACACGGGCATCGCGCTGGCATTCGTCGCGGCAGCCAAAGGCTATCGCCTCATTCTCGTGATGCCGGAATCGATGTCGATCGAGCGGCGCAAGATGCTTCTGATATTGGGCGCCGAGATCGAGTTGACCGAAGCGGCCAAGGGCATGCGCGGTGCGATCGCCAAGGCGCAGGAACTGGTCGCGACGATTCCGGGCGCGGTGATGCCGCAGCAATTCGAAAATCCCGCCAATCCCGAAATCCATCGCCGCACCACGGCCGAGGAAATCTGGAACGACACGAAAGGCGCGGTCGATGTGGTGATTTCGGGCGTGGGCACCGGCGGCACGATCACGGGCGTGGGCCAGGTGCTCAAAGAGCGCAAACCGTCCATAAAAATGATTGCGCTCGAGCCGGAAGATTCACCGGTGTTGTCCGGCGGACAGCCGGGCCCGCACAAAATTCAGGGAATCGGCGCGGGCTTCGTGCCCGGCATTCTCGACCGCAAAGTGATCGACGAAATCATCACCATCTCGAACGAGACGTCATTCGAGACTGCGCGCAAAGTCGCGCGGCTGGAAGGCATTCCCGTGGGCATCTCGTCCGGCGCGGCAATTGCAGCGGCCCTCGAAGTGGGTTCGCGGCCCGACATGGCGGGCAAGACAATCGTGGCGATCATCCCCTCCTTCGCCGAACGCTACCTCTCGACAGCGTTGTTCGAAGGTCTTTGAACGAAACCGCGCGAACCCCGCGCACATCTCAGGAGTTGAACGATGAAACTGTATTATGCACCCGGAGCCTGCTCGCTCTCGCCCCATATCGTGGCCGAAGAAGCCGGCATCTCGCTCGATCTCGAAAAGGTCAATCTCGGCACGCACAAGACCGATAGCTGCGAGGATTTCTATGCCGTCAATCCGAAGGGCTATGTGCCGGCATTGAAGCTCGATGACGGCTCGATCCTCACCGAAGGCCCGGCCATCGTGCAATATCTCGCCGATCGGAAGCCCGGCAGTCACCTCGCACCCGAAAACGGCACGCTTGCGCGCTACAAGCTGCAGGAATGGCTGACCTTCATCAACTCCGAGATCCACAAGAATTTCGGGCCGCTGTTCGGCGCGGCGTCGGAAGAGGTCAAAGCGGATTCAAAGGCGAAGATCGCCAAGCGGTTCGACTATGTGAACAAGGAGCTGGCCGGCAAGGAATATCTGCTGGGCACGAATTTCACGGCGGCCGACGCCTATCTGTTCGTGATGCTCACCTGGGCCAATCATCTGAAAATCGACCTGACGCCTTATTCGAACCTGCACACCTTTTTCGCCCGCGTTTTCGCGCGACCGAAAGTGCACGCGGCCATGAAGGCGGAAGGCCTGGTGAAATAGTTTTGTCAGCACCCACTATCCACTGCTCGTTGTCATGGCGTGCATGTGCCGCCATGACAACGAGTGAAGGACGAGCGGGAATTCGCGACCGATCCTCTTACGGCAATGAATATCCGAGCTTCAGCCAGATCATGCGGGCATTGAGAAGGTAGAACGACTCGCTGCCGAATTCGCTGGCGCTGACCGGCGGCCGTTGGTTCGTCAGGTTGGTGCCTTCGAGCGACGCCTGGTATCGACCGAATTTGTAGCCCAAGGTCGCCGCCAGGGTTGTGTAGCCCGGCACGAGTGCGGTGTTCTCTTCGTCGAGATAACGCTGGCCGACATAATTCACGACCACGGTCGCGTTGAACCCCGTCGCAGGCGTGTAGAGAAAGCCTCCCGAAGCGAGAATATGGGGCGACAACGTAAGCTGGTTGCCCGCGACATTGACCGAGCTCACTCCGTCGAAGAACAGATAGTTTGTGAACTGGTCATTGTGATAGGCGACGTTCGCGGCGAGCGCGAGGTCCGGCGCGAACTGGTAGCGGGTCTCGAGCTCAATCCCTTCCAGCCTTTCTCCGGCGGCGTTGGTGAGAAAGCCCGACGGCAGCGGAACCACCAGATTCTGGAAATTCTGCAGGAAGGCTTCGACGTCATAGGTCAATGCCGATCCGGCCAGCGAACCTTTGATGCCGGCCTCATAACTCTGCGCGGTTTCCGGCAACAGCACGGTCGGCTGATAGTCGGGGCCGAAGTCCTGCGCAGAGGGCTTGAAGGCATTGCGATAATCCGCATAGAGCACGGCCTCGTCTCCTGCGTCTTCCCATGCCTTGTAGCTCACGCCGATCGTCTCCGACGGCCGCACGACATTGCGGCTGGAGTTTTCTGCCGAATTCGAAACGGGGGGAGTGAGCAGGTCATCCGTCGAGTATTGCTGCTCGAAGGTTTCGTTGAGCCTGACGCCTCCCATCACGTCCCAGCGGTCGGCAGGCTTCCAATCGGCCTGCAGATACTGGCCCATGAACCACCGCTTGTCGTTGACGCTGCCCACTTCGTTCACCGGCAGCGACGTGGTGGCCGGCGGCACGACGGAACCGTTCAGGGGCACCGTATAGGCGCTGTTGTCGTTGAGCGTGGACTGACGCCCATAGCCGTAGAGCAGATCGTCGCCGAAAATCACGGTCAGATGATCCACCCGTTCATTCGTGATGTGGGTGTCGAAATAGGCGTCATTGACGAGCCGATGCTGGTTCTGCGTATCGGCCGTACCGCTCAGGTCCGGATGCAGGAACGCAGCGATGTAGACAACATCGGAATGGGCATAGGAAGCGAGCGTATCCCAGGTGCCGAGAGCGGTCGGCTGCGTCCAGCCGATATCGCCCTGGTATTTGTTCTCCGAGATTTCCGCATCTGCCGGATTGAAGTTGGCGTTGATGGGAATGAGAGGCGTGATGCCCGTGCCGATGCGAATGACGGGGCTGGGCGGCACATCGTGCACAAATGTGAGATCGGTATCGAAGCGCAGCGTGCCCGAGCCGAAATCGTCGGCGGCCCGATAGAGGAATTGACCGTCGGAAACGTTCTCGCGCTTGTCGGCGAATCCGACGCTTTCGCCGTCGAGCGACAGGGACTCACGGAATGTGTCCGTGCCCGGCAGAACCATCGAGAGATCGCCGCGGGCCGAACCGTACGAACCGACCCCGACATCCATCTGCTGCGCGGCCTGACCGGCCGGGTAATGCAGAATCTGGACAACGCCGACAAAAGACGTTGCGCCATACATGACGGGCGCCGAGCCCTTCATCACTTCGATGCGGTCTACATCGTTCAAGTCGACTGTCGAGATGGCGGGATTAAACGCGCCGCCCCAGGGAATGCCGTCGACCACCAATAGGAACGCGTCGAATTCGTGGAGACCCCAGAATGACGGCACGGAACTCGAAGGCCCCGCGTCGCCCCCAGCAGGCGCTTCGACACCCGGCACGAGACTCAGGGCCGTTTGCAGATCCCAGGCATCCCGGGCCCGAAGTTCGTCGCCGGATACGACCGAAGTGTCGGCAGGAATCCGGTCATTGGCTTCCGGCACGCGCGTGGCCGTGACAACCACCTGCTCGATCGGCGACTGGGTCTGAGCGGATGCCGCCGTCGCCAAAAGCCCGGCCAGCACAACGACCGGATATTTCACGCGCCACATGGATGCCCCCAAAGAACCGATCCGGATGCGTACGCACTGTAATATGCGTGCGCCACCCCTGTTTGCGTCGGAACTCTAGTTGCGAGTGAAAATCATCAGCAAGTGGCTTTGAGGCCACAGGCCGATTATTCAGCCGTTCGATGCCCTACATCGTCTTCTGCGCATCCGTGTGGAAAGCCGCGAGATCGCTTGTCTTCACTGCGTCCCAACCGGCGAGTTGCGCCTTCAGCTTAGCGTGCATATCGGCATAGGTCTCGAGTTCCTGTTTTGTCGGCGACGTGTCGGCATCCTCAAGGCCGGCTGCAAAGGCATAGATCTGCTCGTTCAGCATGTCCGGGAAATTGAGGTTGCCTTCCGATCCCGTGAGGTTGACCTGCATCAGCGTGCCTTCGATGGTCTTCGCCTTCGCCGCCAGCGCATCCCCCTCCGCGAGCAGTGCCGCACTGCCGGGTTTTCCGTCGAGCTTCTTGTGGAGAGCTGCCACTTCCGTTTTCGCTGCGCGGATATCGTTCACGGCGCGATGCAACGCATCGAGGTCGTGCCAGGCTTCCTCCGACAACTCGAATTTCTGGCGCATGCCGTCTTCGGGTCCCGTCACGCGCGGATCGCGAACGACGATCAGCGGCTGGGATTGCGTCTCGCCCGCGATGGTCAGCTTCACCGTGTATTTTCCCGGCAGCGCGATCGGTCCGCGCGGCGCAAGGCCTTCGTAGAATGCGCCGGGAATCTGCACCGGATCGTCATAGCGCAGATTCCAGACGAAACGATTCATGCCCTTCTCGGCAGGCAGCGTATTCGTCGGATAGATCTGGTCCGGCCATTCCGGCGGCTGTTCTTTCGTGGCTTCCGCTTTACTCGAGAGGTGGCGTACGAGATTGCCCTCTTCATCGAGAATATCGATCGTCACTTCGCCTGCGGGCTTGCTCGCGAAATAATAATCGATCAGGGCACCGGCCGGCGGATTGGTTCCGACCGGTCTGCGCGTATCGACCGCGTCGGGATAATAGAGCCGGTACGCACTCTGCGGTTTATAAAGCAATACGTCCGCATCCGTCGTCGCCGATGCGATCTGGCGCAGAGGCGTGACGTCGTCGAGGATCCAGAACGAGCGGCCATGCGTCGCGACCACGAGATCGTCGCCTTTCACCACCAGATCGTGCACGGGAGATTGCGGCAGGTTGAGCTGCAAGGTCTGCCAGTCGGCGCCGCCATCGAAGGAGACATAGACACCGGTCTCCGTGGCGGCATAGAGCAAGCCGCGATTGACCGGGTCCTCGCGCACCGCATGCACGAACGCGCCTTCCGGAATGCCGGCGCCCAATGGCGTCCAGGTCTTGCCGCCGTCCGTTGTCTTGAAGATGTAGGGATGGATATCGTCGAGTTTGTGACGGTCGACCGCGACATAGGCCGTGCCGTCGTCGAAATGGGACGGCTCGATCATGTCGACGGTTCCCCATTCCGGCATGCCGTGCGGCGTGACGTTCGTCCAGTGCCCGCCATCGTCGTCGCTGACCTGGACCAGCCCGTCATCGGTGCCGACCCACAGATGCCCTTTTACGAGCGGCGATTCCGCAATCGCGAAGATCGTGTCGTAATATTCGACGCTGGTGATGTCCTTGGTGATCGGGCCGCCGGATGCGATCTGCTTCGACTTGTCGTCGCGGGTGAGATCGCCG
Source organism: Rhizomicrobium sp. (assembly GCA_050014535.1). Taxonomy (GTDB): domain Bacteria; phylum Pseudomonadota; class Alphaproteobacteria; order Micropepsales; family Micropepsaceae; genus Rhizomicrobium. The sequence continues at coordinate 416 of JBEKDC010000047.1, read as the reverse complement.
CTGACCGCCGTCCAGCTCTTGCCGTCGTCGGTCGTCTTGAACAGGCGTTCCGCACCCCAATAGAGCGTGTCGGGATCGTGCGGCGACATCATCAAAGGCGACGTCCAGTTGAAACGATGTTCGAGCTCCGACGCCGGGTGTCCCGACGCATCGACCGGCCACACGGAGATGGTTTCGGACTGCATCGTGTGCCTGTTGAAGCGATTGATGCCGTTTTCGGAGTCCGAATAGATGATGTCCGGATCGCGGGGATCGGCAATCACGAAGCCGCATTCTCCGCCGCCTGCGATGTACCAGTCCTTGTCGTCGATCGCGCCGAAATCGTCGTAGCTGGCGATTCCGACATTGGAATTGTCCTGCTGTGCACCATAGACGTTATAGGGAAACTGGTTGTCGACGGAGACGTGATAGAATTG
>JBEKDC010000046.1:0-16088 GCA_050014535.1 Rhizomicrobium sp. | reverse complement strand
CCGCGTGCCCTGCGAGCACGCTCGCACCGTCACGCCGGACTCGACGCAATTGTTCCGCTTCTCCGCGCTCACCTTCAACGCGCACCGCATCCATTACGACCGCGATTATTGCCGCGACGTGGAAGGCTATCCGGGCCTCGTGGTGCAGGGTCCCTTTACCGCCATGCTGCTGATGGATCATCTGCTGACGAGTATTCCCGGCGCACGCGTGCGCGCATTCAAGTTCCGCGCGCAGAGTCCGCTGTTCGACACCGCGCCGTTCGAACTTTGTCTCAACGGTCATGGCGCGGAAATGTGGGCGCAAGGTCCGAACGGCAAGGCAATGGTTGCCGAAGCACAATTGGCGTGATTGATTGCGGCAAACACGGAGAAAAACGATGAGCCGCTTGATAAACGTGACGGAAGAATTGATGGCCTACATCAACAAGGTGGGCGTGCGCGAACATCCCGTGCAGGTCCGCTGCCGCGAGGAGACGACCGAGCTGCCCATGGCGATGATGCAGATCGGACCGGACCAGGGCGCGTTCATGGCTCTCGTGGCGAAGCTGATCGGGGCGTCGCGCTATCTCGAAGTGGGATCGTTCACGGGCTACAGCGCGCTCAGCGTGGCGCTGGCGCTGCCGGCGAACGGCCAAATCGTGGCGCTCGATGTGAGCAAGGAGTTCACCGACCGCGCGCGCGTTTACTGGAAAGACGCAGGCGTCGAGTCCAAGATCGATCTGCGGCTGGGGCCCGGCAAGGAGTCGCTCGACGCGATGATCGCGGCCAAGGAAGCGCCGTTCGATTTCGCCTTCATCGACGCCGACAAATCGAACTACGACGCTTATTACGAGCGCATTCTGAAATTGTTGCGACCTGGCGGACTCATCGCGCTCGACAACATGCTGTGGAGCGGCGCGGTCGCCAATTCGGAGATCAATGACGCCGACACCACGGCCTTGCGTGCGCTGAACGCCAAGATCCACGCCGATGAAAGAGTCGACATGGCGCTGGCCGCCATTGGAGATGGGGTGATGCTGGCAAGAAAACGGTAAGGCTTGGCGTCATTTCGCCTCTACCCCGTTGGGGGAGAGGCCGGCGCCGCGGTAGCGGCGACGGGTGAGGCGGACTTTCCAGAGCGCGCTTGTGTCGACACCCCCTCACCCTAGCCGGTCGGTACGCTGGCGCTACCTCCACCCCCTGTGGGGTAGAAGGAATTATTTTATCTTCCCCGCCACCCACTCCAACGCAACTATCTCCGTCGCCTTGATCCAGTCGTTCTTCTCGGCGTTGTAGTCGAGCGTGTTGTCGGGATGCAGCGCGGCTGCGCGGATTTTTTCCGCTTCGTATTCCCTGGCCTTTGCGGGATGCGCGCGCAGATAATCGCGGAAGGCGAGATGGCGCGCGATCTGGGGCGAGTCCCCGGCAAAGCAATGCAGCTGGAATGTGCGTTTTCCCGTGACGGGATCGGTCCAATTGAAATAGCGCCGCGTGGGAATGCCGAACTCGCCGAAGCTTTTATATCCAAGCGCAACGACTCGCGGCGTCGCCGCATCGAGCGCATCCAGATCCGTCACGATCGGAATCATATCGACGATGGGCTTCGCCATGATGCCGGGAATGGCGGTCGAGCCCATGTGATGGACGGTCACCAGCACATCTCCCAGCGCGCCTTTGAGGCGAAGCGTTTCGGCCGCCGCCATCTCCGACCACAGCGGCGAATGAGGCACCAGCTCGACCGGGATCGTATCGATCATCGTCCTCTCCACAAAAAAGGCCCCGATGTTTCCATCGGGGCCCGGTATTCGCCAACCGTCGCCTAGCGGCGGTTGCCCATCAGCTGCAGCAGCATCAGGAACAGGTTCAGGAAATCGAGATAGAGCCGGAGCGCGCCGAAGATCGCCTTGCGGCCCGCCACCGTGCCGTCGTCGTTGGCGACATAGCTCTCCTTGATCGACTGGGTGTCGTAGGCGGTGAGGCCCGTGAAGACCAACACGCCGATGATGGAGATCACCCACTGCATCATGGCGGAGTGCAGGAACATATTCACGACCGAGGCGATGATGACGCCGATCAGTCCCATGAACAGGAACGAGCCCCAGCCCGAAAGATCGGAGCGTGTCGTGTAGCCGTAAAGGCTCATCGCGCCGAAAGTGGCAGCGGTGATGAAGAACACCTCGGCGACGCTGGCACCCGTATAGACGAACAGGATCGGCGCAATGCCGATGCCCACGACGGCGGCGTAAGCCCAGAATGTCGCCTGCGCCGCGCCCACGCTCATCCGGTTGATCCGGAACGAGAGCAGCAGCACGAGGCCCAGCGGTGCGAACAGCGCAATGAAGCCCAGCATGGTCATGCCGTAGCGGCCGGTCGCCGGATTGATCTCGTAGAACAGCTGGCCGAAGGAGGTGTTGGCCGTCACCCAGGCGGAAATACCGGTGAGCGCCAGCCCGACCAGCATGTAATTGTACACGCGCAGCATGTGCGCGCGCAGGCCCGCATCGATGACGACCGAGCCGGTCGCGACGGAGCGCAGGGAACGATTGTCGTAGTCTGCCATGTGGCAAAATCCTCTAGAGCCCAAATCGGGCAGTTCCCGCCTAATATCGGCTTTGGCGGGCGTCCAATCAAGATGCCGGGCCGGCTGTTGGTCAACGCCGCCGGATGCTGCAATCTCGCGCCAAATAAGGGGTAAAGCGGGTCGCCGGCATCATGAAACTGTCCGAAATCGGGACGAAAGACGAGGATTCGATTCACGCGCTCGTGAGCGCGGCGTTCGGGCGGACGGACGAGGCCGAGCTTGTGCGGCGCCTGCGGGCGGACGGCGACGTCGTGCTGGAGCTTGCCGCATTCGAAGACGACGCGGTTCTGGGACATGTGTTGTTCAGCGCGTTGACGGTCGAGCCGGCGACGATTCGCATCGCCGCGCTGGCGCCGGTTTCGGTTTGGCCGGCGCGTCAGAAACAGGGGATCGGTTCGGCGCAGATCCGCGAAGGCCTCGCGCGTTGCGCAGCGCTTGGTTTCGATGCCTGCGCCGTGCTGGGCGATCCCGATTATTACAAACGGTTTGGATTTGAGCGCCGCACGGCGCGGACGATCGAGTCGGTATATTCCGGACCCGCCTATCAGGCGCTCGAATTCAAACCCGGCGCGCTGAGCGGCGGCAGTTGGCGCGTCGCCTATCCTAAAGCGTTTGGCTGAGAGCCACGGCTGAAAAGCGGAAGACCATTCCGATTTCTGCGCGCCGTCGGGAAAACGCCGGCCACGCGCGATCGTCGCGGGGGTCTCGATCGGATAGGGTAATGCAACTTTCAGTTGTAAATTCCGAATATTCTGCAATACTGTCGGCTCCTTTTAGCTAGGGGGATTCCATGGGTATTTTGCATCGTCCACACGACATCAGCAGGCGCGGATTTACGGGTCTGCTGGCGGCAGGGACCGGCCTCACTCTGTTTCCCATGCACGCCCACGGGCAGCGAAATTTGCTGTCCCCAAAAACGCTTTGCGTCATGTGCATCGATTATCGGTTTGACGACGACGGCATGGCGTTCTTCAACGAGATGGTGCGCGGCCGGCCCGTCCGCTTCCCGAATGAGTCGTTCGATCTTGTCGCCGTTGCAGGCGCTTCGCTTGCCGGGTATTTCCCTTCACCGCCGCTCAGTCCAATGAAAGCCCCCCATTCGCTGCAAGAACAGTCCAGCTTCGCAAAATATGCGCATGGCTCGATCGAGAAGGTCATCGTGCTCGATCATCGCGATTGCGGCGCCTACAAGGAAGTGTTCGGCCCGGTCGCACCGGGAGTCCCCGAGTTCAACCAACATAAAATGGTCGCGCAGGCGGTGCAGCCGTGGTTTACGGCACGATCGTTGACCTCGGAATTCTACCTTATGGACAATAACACTCCGCCGCGGACCTATAAGAACTTGCTGCGGGACAACCCCTGACAATTGTATCGCCTTGCGCACAATCGGCCAGGACGGCACCGATCGTGGCTTTTGCATTCGCCGCAACCGCCGAGTTGCAGTTCCGGTAATACGGAAGATTGCCGGTCGCCTGTTCGAAAGCGTTTGGCTGAGAGCGGCGAGGAAACCGAGCAGTCGGTCAGGGCTTGTTCGCCTTGAGTTTGAGTAAAGCTGTCTGGGCCGCACTGCGATTCTCGACTGCCAGATTGTGGTTCTCGGGATCTGCGGCAGGGGTGTATTCTTCCAGGGCCGCATTGTAAGCGGCGATGGCTGCGTCCAGCGTGGCTGGATTTCGTTCGCGTACGCCGAGGTCTCGCAGGGCATTGCCCAAATTGTACTGCGCCATGGCCCAGTCGGGGGGATCGCGCCGGCGCGTCCATTCCTGCAGCGCGCTACGGGCAGCCGCGACGGCCTCGGTCAGACGCACGGTTCCGCTTTCGAGGTTGCCCACATCGTCCAGCGCGGTTGAGAGATTGTTCTCCGTCATCGCCCAATCGAGCGGATAGCGCGCGTGCGTATAGACTTTCAGGGCCTGATTGAAGGCGTCTATCCCTCGTCTAAGACTGTCGACGTCGTTCGCGCGCTCGCCGACCCTCACGAACGTGATCGCTACATTGTTCTGAGTAGCAGCCCAACCGGTGGGTTGGCGTTGGGGATCATACGCCGTCAGCGCCGCGAGATGCGCCGCCAGCGCCTGCCTGTCCAATGCAATGCTGTTTTTCGCTTCGCCGAAGTCGTAAAGCGCGTTGCCCAAGTCGTCTTGCGCGTTAGCCCAATCGGGTCCGGCGGGATGGTGCGCATATACGCTCAGGGCTACGCGGTAAGCGGCGAGCGCCTCCTCCAATGGCTGCGTACCGCGCTCCGATTCATGATTGTAGAGCGTCAAAAGAGCGTTTCCCAGTTGCGTTTGCGTTCGCGCCCAGTCGAGCTGTGCGTGCCCGCTTGAATATAATTTCAGGGCCGCACGACAGGCGGCGACGGACTCTTCCAGTCGCGCCGTGCCGGTCTGGCGGTCGCCCAGGGTCAGAAGAGCCAGACCAAGACCTGCTTGCGTCGCCGCCGAGTCGTTCGGATACTGGGTCTCGGAAATACCGATCAACGCCGTTCGATAAGCGGCGATCGAGTCCGAAAGAGCCGCGTTGTCGCCGAAATCCTCGCCGAGATGGAACAGCGCTGCGGCTCGCTTCACCGTCAGCCGCCACGCCTCATGAGGGTCGCCGGCCAACCCGGCTGCTTCGGAAAGGTCGTCGGCCGCCGCGCGATATTGCAACGAGACGATGGCGACGTCGGCGCTTCGTTCGAAGGATCTGATCGCATCCAGTGCCCGCGATTTTGCGCGGCTGGCGAGCTCGACAGAAGCCTTCCGATCCATCTCGGCCGCCTGATCCAGTTTCTTCCGCGCTCCGGCGAAGTCGGATTTGGCAAACAGCGTTTCCGCTTCCTTTTGCAGCGCGCGGACATTCGGATCGTCCGCCGAGAGCTGCGTCAGCTGCGTCCGCAGCGCGACATATTCCTCCGCCTTGGCGCGCAGCAGTTGCTCGATCTTGTCCGGATCGCCCGACGCGTTGCTTTCGCCGAGACGCGCCAAAATCTGTTGTAAGGCCGACAACGGAACGCTTGTTTCGCGGGAAATTTCGTCGACCTTGCGCGCAAGCTCGTCGAGATTCCGATTTGCCGTGTCGAGCTTGTGGTTGAGCGTGTCCGCCTTCGACGACACGATATCCAACTTTTTCTGCAGGTCCCTTACGGTGTTGCTCACATGCCCGAATGCGCCATCGTTCGGATCGCCTTCGATTTTCTGCAATCCCAGAACTGCGAGCGACAGAACCGCCGTGATCAGGAAGAACAGTGCCGCCGCCGTGCGGGTTTCGGTTCGCAGGATCGCGCCTCTGGCCACGAACAACAGACCCACCACCACCGCGAGCGCGGCCACAAAAAGCCAGAGCGAGCAATAGTGCAGCAGAGGATTGAGAACATCGCTCGTGAACGCGGCAAAGATGGCGACCAGGTGCATCCAGAGCGCGGAGCGCTGGAACGCCTTGCCCAGCAGGCCCCGCAATTCGCTAAGTCCCTGCCGTAGCGCGTCGCCAGACGGATAATCCTGCGAAGTCATGCCCCGCTGTCCTTGAAATCAATACAGTGAAAGCCCGACTATGGCCCGCTCGACCGCAATTGCAAGCATGTCGGGTTTGAGCGGATTGTTCGAGTCGCATCGCGGCAGGCGAAATTGCATACTGAAAGCGCCGCCTGTCGGGGCGAGGAATGGCTGAAAACAAAACGCGGGCCACCAAAGCGAGTGTCGCCGCATTCGTCGATGGAATCGCGGAGCCGGCGAAGCGCGCGGACGCGAAGGCGCTGGTCGAACTCATGCAGAAGGCGACCGGCGAAAAGCCCGCGATGTGGGGACCGTCGATCATCGGCTTCGGCAGTTATCACTATGTCTACGACAGCGGTCACGAAGGCGACATGCCGCTGGTCGGCTTCTCGCCGCGCAAAGCCGCGACCGTTCTCTACGTTCGCGCCGGCACCCCCGGGACGGAAGCATTGCTCGCCAAACTCGGCAAACATACGGCGGGCAAAGGCTGCGTCTATATCAAGAAGCTTGCCGATGTGGACGAGACGATTCTGGAAAAACTGGTCGCCAAATGCGTCGCGGATATGAGGAAGGAGTATAAGAGTTGAAGCAAATGGGACTGGGTTGCGATAGGCGAACGCGGGCTTCTCGAACTCACTCCGGATTGAAATTTCTCGAAGTGTCTGCTAAACTATTGGTGTAGAGAGGATTTTCCGATGCAGCCCGAATTGCGGGAAGCCTTGGTACGGCAATATGCCGGCGGCGAGATCACTTGGCACGAGCTGCGCGAGCGCGGCTTCGACAATTATGTCCAGGTGCTCGCGGGTCTCGGAGAATTCGGCCTTCGCCCGCCGATCGCACCGATGGAAGGCCCGAACCTTGCGGCGCGTGAACGCGGTCGCGCGATCATTCGCGAAGCCTTGCGTGCGCGTCCGTGACAGGGCCCTTCAGCCTCATCGTCACCGACACCTCGCCGCTGTTCACTCTGGTTCTCGCCGGTTCGCTCGATGTTCTGCTCCGCCCCGGGATCGCGGTGAGCATCCCCGATGCGGTGTACATTGAAGCGACACGGGTGCATGGCGCGCCGGGGGCCGAGCAGATCGTCGAATGGATCAACGCCCATATCGAAGCAGTGCGGATCGTGCCGACGGAGATCGGCATCGATCAGCAAAGGCGGCTTGAAGAGGGCCGCTCGATTCGTGGGCTTGGCGAACAAGCCGCGATCGAGACGCTCGAGAGGTTCCTCCGCAGCGACCCTGCCGCCGAGGCGCTCCTGCTCTTCGAGGACAGCGCAGTCGGCAAGCGGCGCGCGGTCGTCGATCAGCGCGTCAGTCTGATCAGCACCGGTGACTTCCTGCGCGAATTGGAGACAGCGGGAATGATCCAATCGACGGACCACATTCTCGACCTCGCCGCCGCGCAAGGCCGCAATGTCGAGCGCCAGCGAGAAGCGAACGAGGACTCCACAACGCGAGAACGGTTGCGCGAGCAGCTTCATCGAAATCGCGACGGGGATTGAAAGATAGTCGAACGCAGACCGACTGTGCGATTTCTAGAACTGGGACCATACGTCGATGGTCGCTTCGCACGTTTTTGAAAAATTGGTGCAGAAGTTAGAAGATACTGGCTTGGCGCACCTGCCAGGAAAGCTTCTTTACAGCGGCGCCGAAACACTTACCCGCGGCAAGCTCTATGTCTTGGGATGGAATCCTGGAGGAGACCCGCGAGCCGAGAGTGACAGTATTGCGTATCACCTAACGCAGCTCGCGAGTAAGATTCCGGAGTGGAATGAATATTGCGACGGTGTGTGGAGCCCCGGCGGTCGCCGGTATGCTCCCGGCTCTGCGCCGATGCAGAGACGCGTGCGTCACCTGCTCGCAAGTATTGCGGTGCCTGTCCGAACGGTCTGTGCTTCGAACGTTATTTTCGTGCGAAGTCGAGATTCCAGCTACCTCGACAGTCCGGAAAAACTCGCGGAACGGTGCTGGCCTGTCCACGAGTTCATATTCGAACAAATTCGGCCCCAAGGCGTCCTTTCAATTGGTGGGGCACCAGTATTTGAGTTTATATGCAACCGGGGAACGCTCCTATCCGACTACGAAGAATTCCCGTCTGGCCACGGCACTTGGAAATGCGTTACAGCACACGTCCTGCTAGGGGCTCAGCGCATGACGATTGTATCTGTGCCACACCTTGCCCGGTATGCGGTCGACCGGCATCCAGAAGTAATTCATTGGGCGCGCATCAAATTAGGACTGTAGCGCGAACTGGTGTCCGCGATTTGTTAGCAGATCAATTCTTCCACGCCAGCCGCTTGCGACCTTCGGCGATAATGTCATCGAAGGTTTTTGCTGAGATTTTGCCCTCGACAAACTCCTGACGGGACCGCCTGATCGATTCGTTAAGCGCATCGCGATTGCGCGCGACGTAACCGTCTACCTGGTCGCGATGCCGCTCGTCGTCTTCGATCGGTAAACCCGCACCCATGGGTACGGGGCGACGCTTTGCGATTTTGGTCTTGGCTTTCATGAAAGGCACTCTATCAGATTTCCACGACAATTGAAGCGAGCATTTCCGGACACGAATCGATGCCTCCTCACGGACTCCGCAACAACCCCGCGGGTTTCGCGGCGAGCGCGGCCCAGGCTGCAACCAACCCGAAGGCGAGGGTGGCAGCGCCGCCTCCGACGACGATGAGAAGCACTGCGCGCAAGTCGAAGGTCAGCGGGACTTCGAAGACGTAGCGGGTGACGAGCCATGCTGCCAAGGTTCCCGCGCCGAGCGCGAGCAGTCCGGTCAGCACGCCGATCACGCCGTATTCGATGGCATAGACGGCCGCGATCTGCGCGCGCGTGGCGCCGAGAACCTTGAGCACGGTGGAATCGTAGAGCCGCGCGCGCTGTCCGGCCGCGATAGCGCCGGCGAGTACGAACAATCCGGCCAGGATCGTGATCAGGCTTGCCGCGCGCACGCCGTCGCTCAGTTCCTGCAGCAATCCATTCACTTGCGCGATGGCGTCTTTCACCCGCACGGTCGAGACATTGGGATATTTGTCGGTGATGGCGCGATAGAGCGGCTCCTCGTCGCGCGACTCCACGCGCACGCTCGCGAGAAAAGAATGCGGCGCCTTGTCGATGATGCCGGGCGACAAAACTAAAATAAAATTCTGCCTGCCGTTGGAGAAATCCACGTCGCGCAGATTGGCGATGCGGCCCACGATCTCGCGGCCCAGCACATTGAGTGCGATGGTGTCCCCCAGCTTGAGCCCCATGCCTTTGGCGAGGTCCGCGTCGAAGGAGATGAGCGTAGGGCCCGCGTAGTTGGCATCCCACCATTTGCCTTCCACGATGTCGGCGTCTTTGGGGGCCACGCTCGCATAGGTGATGCCGCGGTCGCCGTTGAGCGCCCAGCGCGCGTCGCTCGCGACCTTCGCATCCTTCGCGGCCACACCGTTCAGCGCAACGATCCGTCCACGGATCATCGGCGAGGATTTGTAGCCGGAGACGGTGGCGAAGCGTGCGATGTCCTTGTCGAATGCCACGATCTCGTTAGGCTGGATGTCGATGAAGAAAAATGTCGGCGCGGTGCCGGGAAGGCTGTCTTTCACTTGGGCCGAAATCGTGTGGTCCAACAGGGTGACGGTTGCAAGCAGAGTGAGGCCGAGTCCCAGCGCCACCACGACGGAGGAGGTCGCGGCGCCGGGTCGCGTGAGATTGGCGAGCGCGAGACGCAGATTGGGCTGCCTAGGCCGCGGCAACGCCATCAACACCCGGCGCAAAATTTCCGCCGCCAGCCGCAACACGATCAGTGCGGCGGCGACTCCGGCCAGAAAATAGGCGGCGAAGGACAGCGACGGCGCCAGCACCAACGCGAGCGCAATCACGACGAGCGCAGCACCTGCGGACGCGAGCAGATAAGACAGGCGGCCCCGCGCGTTGACGGGTGCCACGATATCGCGAAAGAGGCTCGCGGGAGCGATCTCGCGCGCGCGGGCCAAAGGCGGGATCGCGAACGCGGCGGCGGAGAACAATCCGAAAATGGCACCCAGCACCAACGGCCCGGCATAGATCGCGAACGCGGCCTTGATCGGCAATTCGTTTCCGAACGCGGCTTCGACGCCGAACGGCAAGGCCGCGCCGCACATGAGGCCCACGATCACGGCCACCACCGCAATTGCCATCACCTGGAAGAAATAGACGAGAAAAATCAGCCCGCCTTCCGCGCCCAGCGATTTCAACGTCGCGATCTCGGCGCGTTTGCGGTCGAGGAACGCCCCGACAGCTTGTCCCGCGCCGACGCCGCCGACCGCGAGAGCAGTCAGCCCCACCAAAGTGAGAAACATCGTCACCTGCTCGACGAATTTTTTAATTCCGGGTGCGGCATCGTTGCGGTCGGCGATTTCCCAGCCGCCATCGGGGAATGCGGCCTGCGCCTCAGCCTTGAACCCGGCGATGGAGGCATTCGCCGGCATTGCCACGCGATAGGAATATTCGATCAGGCTGCCCAGCACGACGAGACCGGTGCGCGCGAGGCCGGTATCGGACATCAGCACATGCGGGCCCAAAGTAAAGCCGCCGGAGATGCGATCCGGTTCGTTCGCGAGCACCGCGGCAACGCGGAAATCCTGCGAGCCGATCCGCATCAGACCGCCGCGCGCGAGATGCAGGCGGTCGAGCAGAGTTTGCTCCACGACCGCGCCGCAAACCATCCGGCCGCCGTCGGCCGCGCAGGCGAATGCATCGCGCAACGAAATCTGCGGCGCGAGCGACACCGCGCCATAGAGCGGATAGGCGCCGTCGACCGCTTTCAATTCGATCAGCTGCCGATCCGCCTCCGCGCCGTTCTTCAGCGCATAGGCCATTGCGCGCATGGAGATCGTTTCCGACACGCGTCCGCGCGCGGAGAGGAATTAGTGCTCGTTCGCCGTCGTCTCCCGATGCACGAGATGCACGGCCACGTCTCCCCCCAGCAACACGCGTCCCTGATCGGCAAGCCCCGTCAGCATCGCCTGGGCCACGGAGCCCACACCGGCAATCGCGGCCACACCCAGCACCAGACACGCAAAGAAAATACGAAAGCCCGCGAGACCGCCGCGCAGCTCGCGGCGCGCCATCCGAACCGCGAGCGCGATGCGGTTCATGCGCTGCGTTCGTCCGCCACAATGCGGCCGTCCTTCAATCGCACGATCCGCGCGCATCGCCGCGCCAGCGTTTCTTCATGCGTGACCAGAAACAATGTCGTCTTCGCGCGCTCGTGCAGCGCGAACAGCAGATCGGCCACGTCCGCGCCGGTCTGGCCGTCGAGATTTCCCGTGGGCTCGTCTGCGAACAACACGGCGGGACGCGGCGCGATCGCACGGGCGAGCGCCACTCTCTGCTGCTCGCCGCCGGACAATTGCCCGGGATAGTGATCGACGCGCGCGGCAAGACCCACCGCGTCGAGCTCGGCTCGCGCACGCGCGAACGCGTCTCTCGCGCCGGACAACTCGAGCGGCACCGCCACATTCTCGAGCGCCGTCATGGTCGGGATCAGATGGAAGGATTGGAACACGATGCCGATCGCGCCGCGGCGGAAGCGGGCGAGCGCGTCCTCGCCGAGTTTGGTCAGGTCCGTGCCCGAGACGCTGATGCGGCCTGAGGTAGGCGCCTCGAGCCCCGCGGCCACCATGAGCAGGGACGATTTGCCGGAGCCGGAGGGTCCGAGCAGCGCGACGGTTTCGCCGCTTGCGATTTCGAGCGAGACACCCGCCAGGATGTTGACCGGCCCGGCCGCGCTCGCCAACGTCAGCCGCACATCTTCCAGTCGAATCGCGGCGGCTGGTGGGTGCATCCGGGTGACTTGGGGCCAAGTAGCAGAGGATTGCGGGCGAAGGACGTGATAGGCGATATGGCATGAGCGGCGCGCGATTCAAGCACTTCCTTGGACCGATTCTGATTTCCCTGTCGCTTGCGATGGCGGGCCGCGCTTTGGCGGCATCGGCGCCGGTCAAAATTCTGGCGCTGGGCACGAGCCTGACTCAAGGGCTCGGGCTTCCGCCGGGCACGGAGCTGACTTCGCTTCTCCAAGCCCGGCTCAGGGCCGCGGGCATCGACGCCAAAGTGATCAATGCGGGTGTATCGGGCGACACCTCGGCCGGAGGGCTTTCGCGGCTCGACTGGTCGCTGGCCGACAATCCCAATGCCGCCATCGTCGAACTGGGCTCGAACGACGCGCTGCTGGGCCTCAACCCGTCGCAGACGGAGAAGAACCTGTCGGCAATCCTCGCCAAGCTGAAGGCGGCGCATATTCCCGTGCTGTTGCTGGGCATGCGCGCGCCGCGCAATCTGGGCCCGGAATATGCCGCCCAGTTCGATCCGATCTATCCCAAACTCGCAAAGCTTTACGGCGACGACCTCTATCCCTTCGTGCTGGACGGCGTCGCGCTGAACCCGAAGCTCAACCAGGCCGACGGCATCCATCCCAATCCCGCGGGCGAGAAGATCGTCGCCGACCGGCTCTATCCCCATGTGCTGAAGCTCGTCGCGGAAGCGCGCAAAGGCAATCGCTAGATGTTCGCACGCCTGCTCTCCGTCGGCGGTTTCACGCTTCTGTCGCGCATCACGGGCTTTGCGCGCGACATGCTGATGGCGTGGATTCTGGGCAAGACCATGTTGTCGGATGCGTTCATCGTCGCGTTTCTGTTCCCGAATTATTTCCGCGCGATTTTCGGCGAAGGTACGATCAACCCGGCCTTCCTGCCGCGTTATGCCGCGTTGCGCGCGAAAGGCGAGCACGATGCCGCGACGAACTTCGGAGACCGGGTATTTTCCTGGCAGATGCTGGCGCAGCTTGTGATCCTTGTCGCGGGTATGATCGCGATGCCCTGGATCGTGCGGGTGCTGGCGCCGGGCTTTGCCGGAAATCCCGCTGAACTTAAGCTCACTGTGCATCTCGCGCGCATCACCTTTCCCTATCTCATACTCACGCTGGTGGTGGTGCAGCTTTCGGCGATGTTGAACGCCATCGACAGGTTCTGGGCGGCAGCCGCATGGTCGAACTTCCTCAACCTCGCGATGATTGCGACGTTGCTGGCATCGGCGTGGTTTCCGAACGCTGCCGAAGCGGCCGCCTGGGGTGTGTTGCTGGGGGGAGTGGCGCAGCTGGCATTTGTTCTCTGGGCCGCCGCGCGCGAGGGACTCTCGTTGCGCATTTCATGGCCCCGCTGGTCGCCGGAGATCCGGGAATTCTTTATTGCGCTGGGAGCCGTCACGGTGGGTGCGGCGAGCGTCGTGATCGCGCCGTTCATCGATACCGTGCTGGCGAGTTTCCTCGCCACGGGTAGCCGGACGGCGCTTTATTATGCCGACCGCATCAACCAGTTGCCGCTCGGCGTGCTGGGCATTGCGCTGGGGACGGTCCTGCTGCCGGAGATGTCATCGCGGCTCGCGGTCGACGACCGCGAAGGATCGGACTCCGCGCAAAACCGGGCGGCGGCGCTGTCGCTCTTTCTCACCTTGCCGTTCGCGGTGGTGTTCGTGGCTATCCCTGATACGATCATGCGCGCGATTTTCGCCCATGGCGCATTCGACAAAAGCGCCGCGGAGCTCGCGGCTCTCGGTCTCGCGGCCTATGGCGTGGGATTGCCGGCCATGGCATTGGTACGCATCGTCGCATCCACCTTCTATGCCCGCCACGACACGATGACGCCGGCGAGAGTCACCGTCACCGCCATCGCGGTAAACATCGTGCTCAAGGTCCTGTTCGTGTGGGGCTTCCATCTGGGTATTGCCGGCATTGCGCTCGGCACTGCGCTGGCCGCCTGGGTCAATGTCGGCGCGTTGCTTTATCTTGCGCGCAGAAACGGATTGTTGCAGGTGAGTGCGGCCTTCAAGCGTTCGCTCCTGCCGATATTTCTCGCAGGCGCCGCGGCCGGCGCGGGCGCCTGGTTGGGCACGAGGCTGGGCGCGATGATGGTGCATGTCGGCGCATGGCACGAAGTGGTCATGCTTGCACTTGCGATTGCGCTCGGCGGTATCGCCTATCTGGCGGTGACATTCCTGTTCCGCAACACGCTTCCTCTCGGACGCCTCACGGGGGCTCAAGCGGCATGATCCGGCTCTTTGTCGCACTCGCTTTGCCCGATGCGGTGGCGGAGGGCTTGGCCGTGCTGCAGGCGGGCGTGCCCGGCGCGCGCTGGAGCACCCGCGACCAATTGCACCTCACATTGCGCTTCATCGGCGAAGTGGACGGCCGCGATGCGGCAGCTATCGACGATACGCTGGCCGCGATCGAAGCGCCGCGGTTCGAACTCGCGCTCAAAGGCGTGGGCGAATTCGGCGGCAAGAATCCGCATGCGTTGTGGGCAGGGGTGCGCGATCCCGGGCCGGTGAAATTCCTCGCCCGCAAGATCGAAACTGCGCTGCAACGCATCGGCTTGGCCGCGGAGGAACGCAAATTCATGCCACATGTCACCCTGGCGCGCCTGCGCGCGAGCCCGCGCGGAAGGGTGATGGATTTCCTCACCGACCACGCGCTTTACGCAAGTCCGCCGTTCGAAGTCGGCGCATTCATTCTCTATTCGAGCGTCTTGACGACCGACGGAAGCCTTTATACCTCAGAGCGGGCCTATCGCCTGAGGTAGGCGGAAGGATGTATTTTGTCCGTTCGACGCAGTGTGACGTTTGGGGGTGACGCCGACTCCCGCTTTGTGACCCCGATGATATCGATGTTTTCCGAGAACCTTCGCCTGGCGCTCAAGATGGTCTCGATGACCAGCGCGCAGCTCGCTTCGGAGTTGGGCACGCACAAATCCGTCGTGAGCCGCTGGCTGAACGGCAGCGTGCAGCCGACGCCGCACAACATTTCGCGGTTAACGGCTCTCGTCCAGACGCAGGTGAAAGAGTTTCGCATCCTCGATTGGGAGCGCGATCCGCTCGCATTCGCCGAGCTGTTCGGCGTCACTCCGGGCACGCTCAAATACAAGGCACCCGGGCTGCCGATCGCCATCTGGGATCAGATGGTTGCGACCTCGGCGCTGCGGGGAAAGGCCTATGAGGGTTTTTTCCGCTCAACCCGGCCGAGCCCAACCCATCCCGGACGCTTCGTGCACGATCACGGCATGATCCGGCGCGACGAGAACGGATTGATGCGCCTGACAATGGGAAGCGCCGGCACGGTCGTGGAGGGCTGGATGATCCCGCTGCACAACCAGCTCTACTGCATTGCTGCCGACGTGACCGGAGGAACGCTGCTGTTCGGAATCTTCAACGGCCTCGGCGGATCGCAGGTGAATGCGTTCGACGGGCTGTGCCTGATCACGGGATCCGACCTCGGACGCGCACCGACCGCCACGCCCATGTTCTGCGAGCGGGTTGGTGTTCTCACGGGAGATCGCGCGGTCGACGACGCGCGCTGGGCCGAACTCGCGGCACAGAATCCTATTGCGCCGGAAGGCTCCGTACCGGAGCACATTCGAAAGCATCTGGTGCGCGACATCGGGCCCACGCCGTTCGGCCTCGGCGGCGATCTGCTGCTCGCGCTTCCGCTGGCGCGTTCGTTGAGCCGCGGTCCCGATTTCGACACCCAGCCGAAGACGGAACGCGGTTAAGGCAGTTCATCGCACGTCACACCGTAAAGGCTGATAGTCCCAAGCATCAGGTCACTCTGCATGTCCGCAAATGCTGAATTGGGTACTGTCGATAGAAGTGGGAACAGAATCCGCTAGCGCCCGATTCGTCGCACAAGCGAAGCATTGCAAAGAGCTTACTTCCGTCATTGCTCAATACCTTCCGGCATTCGATTTGGACGCGTAACCATTTCCCGCGACAAACGACGGAAACCTTGCCTACGCGAGACGTTTCGCTTTCAGTCATAGGCCACTAATGGGCTCCCGCGCTTGCATCTCCCGGCCCTCTCGAGCACGGCGCTCGCTCGCAATCGGCGTGTGGCGCCTGAGTTGAACGCTGCGCTGTTGCCTGTGAAGAGGTCTCACGGTTCGGCGACGGCCACAAAAAATTCGAAATGATATTTGCGAGATTGGGCTTCGTGTCCGACACCGTGGCAGGTTTCACGAGAGCACTTTCCAACTGGAAGGC
>JBEKDC010000045.1:0-16521 GCA_050014535.1 Rhizomicrobium sp. | reverse complement strand
GGTGCAGTCGTCGATGGCGCCGCTATATTCGGTGCTGAAATTGTTGGCGCCGACGGTCAACTGCGTCGAGCCCAGAAGGATGGTTCCGGATCCCTGGATGGAGCCCACCGCCGTCTGACTGTTGGAGCTGGGGCCGGTGTCGGTGGAGAAATCTACGACGCCGTTGGTGCCGATGATCATCACGGCCGTGCCGCCGGTGCTGTTGCCGGCGAAAATCATCTCTCCGTTGTTGGTGATCGTGGCGCTGTCGGCGGTGCTGGTGCCGTTGAAGCCGGTGGTGCCGTTGTTGACGATGATCGCATCTCCCGCGTCGGCGGCATTGATGAATTCGAGACTCGCGCCGGAATCGACGGTGATCGTGGGGGCGAATGCGGAATTGTTGACGATGCCCGCGCCGTTGATCGTGAACACGGGATTGTTCAGGCCGGCATTGTTGACCTCGAACGAGTAGGCAGGCGCGTCGGCATCGAATTCCAGTTCGCCGATGGACGTCGAATTCGAGATCGTGAGCGAAGAGAGCGCGTTGTTGTCCGTGAACGTTGCCGTGCCGCTGGGAACGGCGGAATTGGGCGACCAGTTGTTGGCAAGGGTCCACTCGCCGCTGGTGCTGCCGACCCAAGTGGCATCCTGGGCCTGCGCCGATAGGGCGCCGAAGCATGTGCCCGCGAGCAAGACCACCAGAAAACTTCGAGTGCGCGAGAAGGCCATGGTCTTCCCCTTCTTTGCCGGGCAACGTCCGCGGGCATCCTTCAGACGGTCAGGGATCGGTCCGGACACTACCACCCGAATTTCGGGGAGGCCAGTGGAGCAAACCTTACAATTGTTTGGGAAACGGGGACCGAAGCGATGCCGCAAAAGACTCCGAACGGCTTTCGCCGGAACCGCCAGACTCGAGTTGCAACGGGATGAAATTTGGCGGCAACGTCACCCCGCGCGCACGCGGTCTCGTGGCGTCCATGATCGCGACCCTCGTGCTTCTTGTGTCGCTCCCCGCGCGCGGCCAATCCGATCAAAGTCAATTTCGCATCGAAACTCTCGCAATGCGCGACGGTTCCGTCGAAATCGAAGGCGCTCGATTCGACACTGTCGACGCGTTGCGTTCGAAGCTGGTCGAAATCAAAAAGCGGCACCCTAACTCCTACATCGGCCTTGAATACGAGCACGGTGCAACCTTCAAGCAGATTGGGGGCGCGATTCTCATGATTCAGGAGACCGGCATTTTTCCTCAAGTGGGGTTTCTTATCGAACCTCGCGCGGTCACCGATAACAAGTGATCCGATCGCGCAATCAAATATTCAATGCAGCCGCATTCCGCTGCTCACGAGCTGGCTTTCCGCCCTGTGATCAGGTCAGCATCGGCGCCATGCCCGGCTCTGCCTTGGCCATCGCTCGCTGGTAGGCGGGCCGCCGACCGATGCGCTCGAGGTAGGCCCTGAGATTGGGATAGCGATCGATCGAGGTCCCGCGAAACGCCCGGCTGGTCGTCAGGCAGTAGACCATCATGATGTCGGCGGTGGTCAGGTTCGCGCCGCCGAAGAACGGCGCCTGGCCCAGTCGCGCCTCGACCATCGCCCAACCGCGCCGGCTACGATCGTCGACGAAGACCGCGGCCGGATTGCCCTCGCCGCCGCCGGCCAGCACCAGCTGCATCATGAGCGTGGTCATGAAGGTGCCATTGGACCAGTGGAACCAGAACAGGTGGTCGGCGAAATCCGGATCGTCGCGCCCGGGAATGAGCCGCCCCTCGCCGTAGCGCGCGCAAATATAGTCGCAGATCGCGCCGCTCTCGCCGAGCACCAAGGCTCCGTCCGTGATCACCGGCGCAATGCCCATCGGATGCAGCGCCTTGTACTCGTCCGGCGCGAGGCGGTTGTCCGCCCGCCTGTCGTAGCGCTTGAGCTCGTAGTCGAGCCCCAGCTCCTCGCATAACCACACGATGCGTTCGGATTGTGAGATTCCCAGATGATGAACCGTGAGCATATTCGCACCTTCCTTCCGAATTGATATTGTCTCGGCGCCAGGAGCTATATTACCAGACGTATTTCCGAACCTTCGGGAATTATGGCTCGTGTCACCGCGATCTACTCATAATTTCCACTTCGACCCCATATCTTACATGTTTGCCCCTAGCGTTCACCGTGCGCGCTACGCATTTCCACGAGCATCTTCGTCACTTCCCTGTCCGTCCAAGCGTCAACGTCGCCGGAGCGTTCGGCTTCGCGCGCTCGCGCCATCAGTTCGTCAAAGGTGAGTGAAGGCGCGGCTTCCGTCTCGACGTGCTTCGTCCAAGAGCCGGATCGTTTGGCCCATTGGTACGCGGCGCGCTCAACGCCCAACACCGGCAACAGAAATGCCCGGTCATAGCTCGATTGGGCCAAAAGTCCCGAGGTTGCATCGCTCAGCGCAGCCGTCGAGACGAAAGGCGTCATGGCGAAGGTCGAAAGCACCGCACCGTTTTCCGGAACGCCAGCGGCGACCAAGAGCCACAATTCATCAAAGCCCGACACCCGGTGCAGGGACTTCACCTGCACCGCGCGCTTGACGTTGGCCACGATCTTGGCCGGATCGTTTTCGGCGAAGCCGCCATACGGCGCGCTCCCCAGCGCCCCGGCGAGCTTCTTTTCCGCACCGCGACCTTGTATCGGCGCAAGGGTCACACCGGGCAAGCTGTAAGCATTGTCGATTTGCGTCACCTGAATCCCGATGTGTCGTGCGGCGATTATCGCGAGCACGTCAGCACCACTTTCGCCGGTTGTGTTCGGGTTCGTCAGGGGGGCGTCAGTCTTGATGCCCAGCCGGTCTAGCAAGTGCGCGACCAACGGCATTTCGTGGGCGAATTGATCTTTCGGCATGAGCCGACTCCTTAGGGAGAAGGGCGCTCAAAGCCGAAGGGCGAAGCTTTACCCGCACGCGCGAGATACGCGTTGTGCCCGAAGATTTCAACATAGTTCCAATTGACGACGCGGGCATGTCCGGCGCCGAGAACGCCGCGCGAACCGGCGCGACATGCGCGCTGGATTCCTCTCGGGATATTTCGGGGCTTTTTCGGGACTCTCCGTTCCCAAAGTCTCATTTTGGGGGCGTTTCGTTCCCTTTTTCGTGTTCTCAGATTCGCGCTAAGTGCTTGAAAAGATGGTCGGAGCGGCGGGATTTGAACCCGCGACCCCCAGTCCCCCAGACTGGTGCGCTAACCAGGCTGCGCCACGCTCCGTACCGGTTTTGACGGCATAAGCCGTCGAGGGGCGCGGACTATAGTCGGCGGGTTCCGGCAGGGCAACGGGCGGCGGATGGGGAAATTCGCGGGCGGATTGGCAAGCAGTGGCGGCGTGCGCAAATCAGTTTTCCTCACCCGCGCGCGGGGGAGGTGGATCAGCGACGCGAAGCGTCGATGAGACGGAGGGGGCGCCCCCATCCCCCGGCTTCGCCGGGTACTTCCCCCGCAAGCGGGGGAAGAGGAATGAACGTGGCGGCCGCGCCGTCGATGCCTCGCTTTCTACCCCACACCCTCGCGCGCTTTCCGCAGCCGCGCTTTCATTTGCTGCAGTTCGGCCAGCAGGAGTTCGAGATCGATGCGGCGTTGTTCGTCGAGCGCGTTGCTGGCTTCGGCGTGGACGCGGGCGAGCGTGGCAAGCGCGGTGGTGGCGTGGTCGCCGACATCGGCGTCTTCCGCGTCTTCGATCTCTTCGATGGTGGGAATGTTGGCGGGCAGGCCGAAGCCCGCGAGCTTGCCGCGCCCGATCTCCGCCACGTAACGCAAGCCCCGATCGCGCAGCACCTTCTGCACGCCTTTGATCGTGTAGCCTTCGAAATAGAGCAGCGATTTGATGCCGCGCAGGAGATCCAGATCTTCCGGCCGGTAGAAGCGCCGTCCGCCGGCCCGCTTGATGGGCTTGATCTGCGCAAAGCGCGTTTCCCAAAACCGCAGCACGTGCTGCGGCACGTCGAGCTCGACCGCCACTTCGCTGATGGTGCGGAACGCTTCGGGCGATTTTGCGCGCGGCGCCGCCAAGGCGGGGGAACTCATTCGTCCACGATCTCGAGGTTCGGCGCTTCGCCGTTGATCATCGATTTGAGCACATGGCTCGGCCGGAACACGAGCACGCGACGCGGCGCAATGGGCACTTCGGTTCCCGTTTTCGGGTTGCGCCCCATCCGCTGCGATTTCTGGCGCACCGCGAACGTGCCGAACGAAGACAGCTTCACCGTCTCGCCGCGGGCGAGCGCGTCGCACACTTCCTCCAGCATGTCTTCGACCATCTGCGAGGATTCGTTGCGGGACAGGCCCACGGCCTGGAACACGGCTTCCGCCAGATCCGCACGGGTCAGGGTGTTGGTCGTCATGGAGAATCGACTCCCTCGGCGCCGGGAAGCCTAGGCGCGGGGGTTTTAGCGGTCAACATCAACGGGATAGACGGATTAGTTCAACTTCCGGATTCACCAACGGACGAGCGCCGCACCCCAGGTGAAACCACCCCCCATGGCCTCCAGCAGCAGCAGGTCGCCCCGCTTGATGCGGCCGTCGGCGAGACCCGCCGCGAGCGCCAGCGGCACGGAGGCCGCCGACGTATTGCCGTGCTCCGCGATGGTCGAAATCACCCGTTCGGGAGGATAGCCGAGCTTGTGGGCTGTCGAATCGAGAATGCGCTGATTGGCCTGGTGCGGCACGATCCAGTCGATATCTGAGACGGCAACTCCGCCGGCCCGCGCCGCTTCCCTGATCGCCGCGGTGGTGTTGACCACCGCATGCTTGAAGACTTCGCGGCCCAGCATGCGCAGCTTGCCCGTCGTCTGCGTGGTCGAAGGTCCGCCGTCGACATAAAGCAGGTCGTGCAGGCGACCGTCGGAATAAAGCTGCGTGCCCAGCACGCCCCGGTCGCGCGCATCGCCATGGCCGGAACCCGCCTGCATCACCACCGCACCGGCGCCGTCGCCGAACAAGATGCAGGTGGCGCGGTCGCTCCAGTCCATCAGGCGCGACATGGTCTCCGCACCGATCAGCAGAACCGTCTTCGCCTGCCCCGCCTTGATGAAATTGTCCGCGACCGCGAGCGCATAGACGAAACCCGTGCACACGGCCTGGACGTCGAACGCGGCGCCGCGCGTCATGCCGAGTCGCGATTGAATCTTGGTGGCGACGGCAGGGAATGTTTCGTCCGACGTGGTGGTGGCCACGACAATCAGGTCGATTTCCGAAGCGCTTACCTTGGCATCCTCAAGCGCGGCATGAGCGGCCTTGAGCGCGAGATCGGAGGTCGTCTCGCCCGGCTTCGCCACGCGCCGGCTGCGAATGCCCGTGCGCTCGACGATCCATTCGTCGCTGGTGTCGACGCGCTTGGCGATCTCGGCATTGGTGAGAACGGTATCCGGCAGATACGCACCGCAACCGATCACATGGGAACGCACAATGCTCACGTCGCGGCGACTCCGGGGTTAGACAGTCGTTTCGGGCACGGCCAGCATGGCCCTGTCTGCCGCGATTTTCGCAGTCACATCGGCGCGCGCCATGTCGATCGCCATGTCGAGAGCGCTGGCAAAGCCCATCGCATCCGTGCCGCCATGGCTTTTCACCACGACGGCGTTGAGGCCGAGAAAGATGCCGCCATTGGAGGCGCGCGGATCGAGCTTGCGACGCAGGGCATTGAGCGCTCCCCCGGCGACGAACCCGCCCATGCGCCCCAAAAGCGAGCGCCGGAGAGCCGTGCGCAGGAAATAGATCACGAGCTTTGCGGTGCCTTCCGCGGTCTTGAGCGCAATGTTGCCGGTGAAACCATCGGTGACGATGACGTCGGCCGTGCCCTCCGCGATGTCGTCGCCTTCGACGAAGCCGCAGAATTCGATGGGAAGCTTCGCGCCGCGCAGGATATGGGCCGCGCCGCGCACGGCATCGTTGCCCTTCTGGTCTTCGGAGCCGACATTGAGAAGCCCCACGATCGGCCGCTCGAGTCCGAGGATGGCGCGCGCGAACGCCTCGCCCATCACCGCGAAATCGACCAGCTGCTGCGCGTCGCTTTGAATGTTGGCTCCCACATCCAGCACCACGCTCTGGCCGCGCTTGGTGGGCCACAAGGACGCGATGGCGGGACGATCGAGTCCCTCGATCAATCCCAGCTGATACATCGACATCGCCATCAACGCGCCGGTGTTGCCGGCAGAGATCGCGACATCGGCATCGTGCTTGGCCACGCATTCGATCGCGCGCCACATGCTGGTGTTGCGACCGCGGCGCAGCGCCTGGCTCGGTTTCTCTTCCATGCGTACGCGTTCCGCCGAGTGGCGGATCTCGATGCGCGGCAGCAATTTGGGACGCTTGGCGAAAAGCGGGTTCAGCACGGCCTCGTCGCCGTGAATGAGAAAGCGCACGGCCGGATGTCGAACGATGGAACGCGCCAGCGCAGTCACGACAATGCCCGGGCCGGCATCGCCGCCCATCGCATCGATCGAAACCGTCAGATCGCGGCTCACCCTAGCCTCGCTTCCCATGAGAGGGCCCGGTCATCCGGACCTCCCGGCGAAACCGGTTCAGCCCTTGGCCTTCTGAACCTCGCGCCCATCGTAATGGCCGCAAGCCGCGCAGACATGATGCGGGCGTTTCTGCTCGCCGCAATTGGGGCATTCGACATGGGAGGTCGGCGCGAGTGCGTCGTGCGAACGGCGCATATTGCGCCGCGACGGCGACGTCTTTCTTTTGGGGACCGCCATTGCGGTGCAAGCTCCTTTGGGCCCTTCGCGAACAGGTCGAGGCGCGCCCAGAGGCGCGCCTGCCATCCGCGGATGGGGCGGGCAAAACAAGGCGCGGAGTGAAGCCGAAACGGTCGCGCGATTCAAGCACGGAAAATCGAGGGTTTGCGCCGCTTTTTTCGCGTCAACCCTCTCTTTTGAGCCGGCTCAGCACGGCAAAGGGACTTTCGGGCTTGATCGACTCGGTCTCGGGAAGCTCGAAAGCGACGCCGGGCGCGCGCGGATAAGGGTCGATGGCGAGCACGAATTCCTCGAGCAGCGGGCCCGCCAGATCGTAGCGCGAACGCTCGATTTCCTCCGGCGCATCGTCGTCCGCGGCATCGAGCGTGACGGCTCCCCCCTTGTCGGCAAAACGATGCACATTGGGGATCAGATGCAGCACGCGATGAAACGCGCGGGAGATGTGCGCTTTCACGGGTTCGAGCGTCACCACGCAAGTCTGCACGATGTCGGCTTCCAGCTGCGCTTCATAGAGAAAGCGATCTCTTGCCTGACGGCGCAATTCGACCGTGCCTTCGAATTTCTCGATCGCTTCGACTTCCACCCATTCCGCCAGACGCGCGCGGTCCTTCGCATCCGGAACGATGCGGGCCTCGTAACCCGCTTCCGACAGATCGGCGAGATCGTAGAGGCGCGAAATCGGCGCTGGCGTATCGGCGGCCGCGGTCATGACGCGCGCGCCTCCATTGGCATGGGACCGAAATCGAGTTCGCCGGAGGCAACATTTGCCTCTGCCAGACGTGCGCGAGCGCTCGTCGCATAGGCCGCGAGCGCGCGCGCGGCATCGCCGTGGCGTTCGTCGCTGCGATAGATGTTGCGCAAAATCGCCGCCGCCAATTCGCCCTCGTCCTTCGCCTCGCCATAGGCCTTGAGGCGACCATAAAATGCGTCGGCCATCTTCTTGACCCGGTGACCGATACCGATATCGCCGACTCCGAGCTGGCGCAGGCCCTCGTCGAACTGGATAAATAAGGTGTCGATCAGGCTTTGCGAAAGATCGCGTTCCGCGCTCAGGCGTTCCAGCACCAGCCAAGCGTGGAGGGTCAGGAGGTCGAAGCGACCGTCCAAGGTGTCGGGAACGCCAAGCTCGAGAAAGAAGATGGGCTCGCGCGCGCGGGCCGTGAGCCGGGCCGCGAGGCCCTCCGCCAGCCTTTTTCGATCGCCCAAACGGCGCAGCACCTTCAACATGTTAACGCTCCAAACCAGCCGGACCTTGCAACGCCTCGTCCGCGACGCTAGCACATCGTTCCCGGGACCCAAGGCTCAGGCACAAGGACACATATATGAGAATGCCCGCTCTTAGCAGAGTTCCCGTACTGGCGCTCGCGCTATTGCTCGGCTGCACTCCGGTGGTCAACACGCGGGGCTACCTGCCCGACCCCATCGGCGAGGCCTCGATCAAGATCGGCGCCGATACCAAGACCACGATCCAGCAGCGGCTGGGCGATCCTTCGACCCAGGCCACCTTCAACGGCGATTCCTGGTACTACATTTCCAGCGTCGAAAAGCAGATCGCGTTCTTCGATCCCCGGGTCGAAACCCGCGCCGTCCTCGCCGTTCATTTCGACAAGGACGGAAAGGTCATCGATATCCATCACTATGGCCTCAAGGACGGTCACATCGTGGCATTCGAGACGCGCCAGACTCCCGCGCGCGGCCGCGAGCTGACCTTCCTGCAACAGCTCTTCAATGCCTCCCCGGGTGTTCCGATGGGTCAGGGCCCGAACACGCCCAATCCGGGAGGCGGCGGTCCCGGACCCGGCGGCGGCGGATATCCCTGAACCCGCCTGGGCGGAGACACAAACCATGATCGAATCCTCGTGCCATTGCGGCGCGGTGAAACTCGAGATCGCGGTCGCGCCTGAAACCGTCACCGACTGCAACTGCTCCATCTGCCGGCGCTACGGCGTGTTGTGGGCCTATTATGCGCCGAGCCAGGTGCGCATCGGCGCGGGCCCGACCGACATATATATGTGGGACGACAAGTCGATCGAATTCCACCGTTGCCGCAATTGCGGCTGCGTCACGCATTGGACGCCAGTGGACAAATCCGCCACCCGCATGGGCGTCAATGCGCGGCTGATGGCGCCGGAAGTTTTGGCGAACGCGCGCGTGCGACGCCTCGACGGCGCCGACACCGGAAAATATCTCGACGAATAACGGATGCAGCGGCAATCCGCGCCGGAGCCGGATGCCTCAATCGTTATCCGGCGCGGTCGGCTTTCTTTTGTCGTTTATGAAATCCTGGGCCTTCTTGGCAGTGGGAATGGCCCTGAAGGCGCGTGGTGTCGCTGCGAAGTTGTAGAACGCGGACAGGTCGTTGGCCGCCCGTTTGTCGGCGAATGTGAGCGCGCCTTCCGGAATTTCGAAATTGTGCTCGATGGTGCGCATCATGCTGCCGAAATCATAGCGCGTGTTGCTGATGAACTCCTCGGGCGTATAAGCCGACACGAAAATGAACGGCACGCGCGCGCCGTATTGATAGCCGCCATAGGGGCTGGGCAGGATGGTGGGAGGCTCGTGATCGTACCAGCCGCCCCAATCGTCCCAGACGATCAACACGGCGGTCGAGTTCCAGTAGGATGTCTTATTGCTGTTCTTGCAGGTGCTGGTCCCGACGGCATTGACGATTGATGCAACCCAATCCGGTCCTCCCGCCTCGTTGTTGCCGGCATGATCCGAATTCTGCCCGATCGGCGTGACCCAACTCACCTGGCGCAGATTGCAATTGGCGATGTCGCTCAGAATGTCCGCAGGCGTGTTGTCGACGTTGCCGGTATACAAACTTCCAGAGCAGCTGCCGGCGCTCGCCACGCAGATATGCTGAATCGCATTCGGCGCATCCCAGATGGAGAGATTCGCATCGTCGACGGCATAGTAGCGCCAGGTGATACCCTTATCGCCGAGCAGATCCGAAAGCGTCGTGCGCTCGAAGCACGGAAAGACGACGTTGACCTTCCTCTCCACGCCTTCCTTGTTGATCAGCTGCACGGTCTGGTCGGCCGGCGCGGTACAGCCCGCCAGTTCGGTGCCGTTCACCGGATTTTCCGAAGCAAACACACCGGCGTGATCGTCCAGCTCGCTGGGAGCCGACGAGCCGCCGAACAGAAACTGATGCGCCGGGAAGCTCGGCCCCTGGTTGGTCTGGAACATGTAGTTGGCCCAGCCGTACTCGCCTGCCAGAAGCAGATAGGGGTTCAAGACGCCGGTCGAGTTGTCGACATACATGAACGCCAGTTTGGAGGGGCAGACACCGTTGCCGACCTCGCATTCCACGCCATTGCCCCCGTCCATCGCGCACACGCCTGTCGCAGCGTTCGCGTCGCACAACGTTACGAACGAGGGATGGTTGTGAGCGGGACTCCAGGTGGATGCGAGAGGCACAGGCGATGGTTGAATCACCCCACCCGGCGATGTTTTGTCGAGCCAGTTGGAGGTCTGGATGTCGTACTGGGTGGAACTCGGGGTCGTGCTGCAACTGACATATTGGCAGAACCCGTAGAACAGATTATCCGGCGTCCGATTTTCCTGCACGATGACGATAATATGTTCGAAATGATTGAGCCCGGCGACGGCGTTTCCGGAGAACGAAATGCAAAGCGCCAACGCCGCCAATAATCTCTTCATTGCATCCGAACTCCGTTACCCGCTTCGCGCTCGCAAGAACCGACCATTGCCGGCGACTGCCGTCGCGACCGCTGCACGATAGACCATATGGCGAGCCCCCGTGCAGGTTATTTGCATCGCACGGATTGCGGCAAGTCCCGGGGGCTCGATCCCGTCGGCCTGTTGCACGCCGTCAACCATTTTCACGCGCTCAGAAGCGTCCTCGGTGCGGGCTGCAGGGCGATCACGCGCGAACGCGGCAGCGACACCGTCACGGTCGTTCCGGCGCCGGCCGTGCTCTCCAGCGTGAGCACGCCACCGTGCAACGCCGTAAGAGACTTGGCGAGCGGCAGGCCCAGGCCCGTGCCTTGATGCCTGCGGCTGAAGGCAGATTCCACCTGGCCAAACGGCGCCAGCACGTTCGCCAGATCGGCTGCCGCGATTCCGATGCCGGTATCGCTGGTGGTGACGCAGAACCCGCCGTCGTCGGACGCATGGGCTGCGAGCGTGACGCTGCCGCCGGCCGGGGTAAACTTGAACGCGTTCGACAGCAGGTTGACGAGGATCTGGACAAATTTGCGTTCGTCGATGCGCAAGCACGGCGAGGGTTTCGGAACGTCGATCCGAAACGCGACGTGCTTGTGGCTGTCGCCCAGAAGCGTACACGCCTCCGACACGATCCGGTCGAGAGGCGTGTTCGTTTCCTCCAGCACGGCGTGGCCCGCTTCGATCTTCGACAGGTCGAGGATGTCGTTGATGATCGAGAGCAGATGCGCGCCGGAATTGTGGATGTCGCGGGCATAATTCGAATAGCGATCGAGCGCGAGATCGCCGAACATGCGCGTCGCGATGATGTCGGAAAAACCGAGAATGGCATTGAGCGGCGTTCGCAGCTCGTGACTCATATTGGCGAGGAATTCCGACTTGGCGCGGTTGGCGATCTCCGCGCGGGTCTTGGCGTCCCTGAGCGCCTGCGCATCGTAGACCTGCGCCGTGATGTCCGCGCCGATGCCGCGATAGCCTAGAAATTCGCCGCTCCGGCCGACATGCGGTTTGGCCGAGATGGCGCAATAGCCGTTGGTTCCGTCGGTCGCGGTGAAGCGCAGGCAAAGGCCGCGGAAGGGAAGCCGCGCCGCGATGGCCGCCAGGCATTCGTCGCGATGCACGGGATCGTCGGCGCTCCTCAGGATCATGGCGGTAGCGTCGAAGCCGAGCACGCCGTCCGCCGTCCGGGAGACGATCGAATGATAACGTTCCGACACATACGTGATCCGATTGTCGCGGTCCATTTCCCAGTACCAGTCGGACGCGACTTCGGCATAGTCCCGGAACCGACCCTCGCTGGCCGCGAGCTGGCGGTCGAGCGCGAGCTGCGCGCGGAACAGTCGCGTGGCGAAAAACGTTCCGATCGCCCACAGCACGATCGTGGCAATGCCGAGAAGGAGCACGACCAGTGCAGTGGCTCCGCGCGCCGCTTCGCCCATATGCGTGGAAAACGTGTTTTCGCGGTTGGTGAGCGCATGATCGAGAGCGGCAATGCGATGCAACAATCTGGCGCGTGCGCGGGCACCGAAGTTTCCGTTCTCAACCGATGCATGCAGCGCTTCTTCCTCGTGGAGCAGTTCTGCGACTTGAGTGTTGGCAATGCGCCAATCTTCCAACGCGGCAGCGAAGGGGCGCCACCACCTGAACCACTCGAACATGAAAATCAGGCCGTCGATGTCGTTCGGATGGTTTTGTCCGCGCAAAAGTCCTTCGCGCGCGGCAACAAAATCGAGCGGCAATTTTTCCAGCGCGGCGCGCGCGGAGCGATCGCCGAGCGGCGCCGCGATATCGATCAGGAACGCGCGATGATCGCGGGCATCCCCGGTGTCGGCATAGCGGTACATGTCCAGCACCGCCATTTTTTCTGCTTTGGAAAAACGGCCCTCGCCCGTCGCATAGGCGCGCGTGATGTTGACGAGCTCGATGGCGGCCCAACTCGTCGCCAGCGCCGCAATGAGCAATGTGAAAAACAGACCGGCGACCACGATATAGCCGCGGCTCTGCGAACGCACAGCACTCGCCGACGGTCCAACCGGCCGTTTCCGGATAAACTTGCGCACGCTCGCCTCGCCCTCGCCGGCCGGGAGGCCAACGTAGCGAACGTCCTCCTAATTTGAGATTATTATGGGCAAACGCATCGCGCGGAGACGGCGCTCGGTTAATAAGTACTTACCGCAACAAGCGGATAGAAGCCCAGGTGCGGCGGCTCGTCGCTTTGGCGGCGGACCGAGAAGCGCACGGCACGCTGCGGCCCTTCGCCGATAATATTCGACGGTGACCCGATCCGGCTCGACACCAAGGCGGGGCGTGCTCCCGACGAGAGCCAAACCAGCGGTAGAGGTTTATATAAATACCAAAAAACCAAACCGAAACAATATCTTGCGCGCGCTATAATTTGCGCCTCCGCGTCGGCAGCCTCGTCCGTGGTGTTCGAGGCTTCAACGCGTTTAAGATTAATGATATTGTCCGCGGCAACCCAAGATCATCTCAGGATACATCGAATGTAATTCATTTCCGTCGTGCCCAGGGGGGACTTCCATGAAATATTTCACAATCGGATTCCTGGCAGCGCTCGCCGTCAACGCATTCGGCATTTGCGACGCGCAGGCTGCAAATTCAATTGCGTTCGGACCAGCGAACAAGAGCTGTGGCGGCGCCGTCCTTTGCAGCAAGGATGGGACCAAGGGATACCTCAACAATGGCCAGGGTCAGGCATTCAAGGCCAGTGCGATTGCCAAGTGGTTTCAAGTCGATCTCGACGGGAAGAGCCATCTCAAGGGACAGTCGGCCGAGCCTGTCGGCGCTTCGGGCAGATTTCTTGTCGTGAACGATACGGGGCGTCCGATTTCTCTCTTTGCGCTGCCGCTGGGAACGGATTTCAATTCGAAAACCCCTGAAGTTCATTCCTGCAGCGGCGCGAAGGCCGGAAAGCTTTGCAGCCCGTTCACGGCCGACGACGGGACGAACGCTTACAAGGCGCAGCTCAGCGGTGCCGATTGGGACCGTTGCACCCGAGGAATGAGACTTCATAACTGGAAATTGTGCAGCGGTAATCCGGCGGTCGCCGATTTCGCCGGCAACCGGGTGACGTATAGCTGGCGCGCCAAGGCGACCGGAGCCATTCCGAAGGGCGCCACCTTCACCATCGATTTTTCCAACTGGACGAGCAACGCGTGGGCAGCCGCCGAGCAGCCTCTTTCCGTGATCATGATTTCCGTGGACTCCAACGGCAATCCGGGGAACGCACCGAGCCAGGACCCCAGTCCACAAGTCTGGACGGCAGACAACAACAACGTGGCTTTTACGAGCAAAGCTTCGAACCTGCCGGGAAGCTCGAGTTCGACCGACACGCAATATATCTACAACGTGCCGACCGCGACGCTCACCCCAATCCCGACCACCGTGCCAAACGGCACGACCTCGTGGGAATCGCTTTCGGGCGACGGGAGCCTCTTAGGATACTCACAAGGCGATACGGGCGGGAACGGCAACGACTACCTCTACAACGTCAATTCGCAAACCACTCTGACTCTTAACGGCGGCGGCGGGGACAGAGCGGACAACGTGATGATCAGCGGAGACGGCAGCTATTTCATCTTCATGCCGATCGTCGACAGCGGCAGCGTCAGCGCCGGCGAGGTCTGGTCTTACAATGTCGGCACAGCAGCCATGACACAGATGCTGGCGCCCGACGGCAGCCAGCCGAATAATGACGGCTGCACGCCCACAGCAACCAACGGCAATGGCGAGTTCGTTTTGCTCGTGTGCACGGCAACGAACCTGGTGGCAGGCGTCAACTATTCCGCCGACTATATATGGGACCAGTTTGCGAACACGTTCACGAACGTGACGCGATCGACAAACGGCACGGAGGGAATGCCGGCTGCCGGTCAACCCACCGGACAACTGACCCCGGACGGGACCTATGCCACATTCTCCAGTCCCGCCAGGGACCTGGTAGCTGGCGGCACAATGGGAGATCAGGTATTCCTCTACAACCAAACGACGCAGGCCACGGAGCTCGTCTCGTCAACCAGTGCCGGCTCCGAGGCAGACGGGGAATACTCCGTCGCCATCGGCCTTTCCTCGGACGGTCGATATAATTTATTCGCCAGTGACTCTCCGGCTCTCGGCTCGGATGCCGGATGCGCCACGACGGTAGGTGGCGGCTACGGCGTGTTCGTGAAGGACATGCAAACCGGCGAACTTGAGTGTCTGAGCGGCAGCAGCGTCGGCGCGACAGCCGAAAGCATCAGCGGAAATGGCCAGTACGTCGTGTTTCAGTACGCGGGGCAAGTCTATCTCGCCACACTCTTTTGAACCGAAGCGTGACGTCGAGAAGGGGCAAATCATGAGACGATCCATTCTTCTGATTGCGTTCTGCTGCGCCGCGTGGAGCACCGGCGCGATGGCCGGTAGCACCAAAATCACGTTCGACAATTTTTGCGATGGAATGGAGATCGGCACGAGCGATTCCGTTCGCTACGTGTCGACGCAGACGGGCAAGTGCCTGGACGGCGTTTTGGTGATGGGCGCGGGATACAAAATCGATGCCGGCAAGAAAGACGGAGGCCCCCAAATCGTCCTTGGCGTGAACTGGGAGGCATGGGATGGGAACGCCGCCGGTTCCGAGCAGTACGCCTACAGAATCCAGTATCCCTACGTGACGGGGGGCAGTTGGGAAGAATTGGTCACCACCAACGGCAGCACTGTCACCGTGTTGAACACGGGCACATATACGGTGGTCCACAAGAAAGGGACGACCGGACCCATTGGTACGCGTCCCACCGTTCTACCCGCTCGTTGAGCGGTCTTGATATTTTAGGGACATAATATCGGACTGCACCTGTGAGTAAGGCACGGTGCTGTTCAGTTGGCCGCCCCCGTATTTTCCGCGGACGCTCTGCCGTTTGGTCAGTGCTTCGCCTTGATCGGCTCGACCAATTCCGGGCCGGTGTTCCCGACGTTGCCGACCGCCGTCGTTACGGGCCACATGGTCAGGTCGTTGGCGGGAAACGGGTGCAGCAGGGATTTGCGTTGCTCCGGCGTTCCCAGCCACGCATTCCAGTCTACGGGTGCGAGCATCACAGGCATGCGGTCATGCACCTGCGCGCACAGCGCGTTCGGTTCGCAGGTCAGCACGGTAAAGCTTTCGAGGCCCGATGCGTCTTTGGCCGCGTCCTTCGCGCGCCAGGATTCCCACAGCCCCGCGAAGGCAAACGGCTTACCATCGGCGCGCGTGATGAAATAAGGCTGCTTTTCTTTCGGCCCCAGTTTCTTCCATTCGTAGAACCCGTCCGCCACCACCAGGCACGGCCGCGCCTTGAAGGCGGAACGAAACGCGGGTTTCTCGGCGACCGTTTCGGATTTCGCGTTGAACGTCGCTCCCGCCATCTTTCCGTCTTTCGACCAGGACGGCACCAGCCCCCATTTCATTTCGGCAAGCTCGCGCCGTCCCGATTTGTCGAGGCGAACGACGAACGACGCTTGCGTCGGGGCGATATTGTAGCGGGGCGGAAAGTTCGAAGTGAGATAAGGTGTCGTCAGGTCGTAAAGCTCTTTCAACTCGCGCCACGAATAGCGATCGGTAAAGCGTCCGCACATGATTCAGCGATGCCGTCTGTGCACGGTTTTCGCCCATGCGGGAACCCGATCCATGGGAATTCGCGTCCAGGCTTTGTCTGCGCCGCCGGACGAAGGAAACGAGAGCGTCGCGCCTTTATGCCCGCACACGACGCATTTGAGATTGCGCCGGAGAACGTCGCTCGATGCCTCGGGCCCGAGACGCTCGATGACCGCCTCCACCGGAATTGCCGCATAATGCGCGCAGGGCAAAGGACAATTGGCCCAGAACCACGGGCATGTGTCCGGTGTCGCAAGCTCGCCCAATTTCGGGACCATGGAGCAATTTCGCCGGAAATTCGTGTCCCGAATTGAGCGCAAAATTCGGATGGTCGCAACCGGAGCCTCAGTTCGGGCCGATGATGAGCGATGGGGATGGCGCGGACGGGAAACACATCTTCGGATTTCCTTAGTGTCTGTCCGGGAACATATTGAATCGAGTGAATCATTTGTGATTCAAGAGAGGTGGCCCTGATTCGAGGATGGTCACCGATGTGGACGGCAGAGAAT
>JBEKDC010000044.1:0-20529 GCA_050014535.1 Rhizomicrobium sp. | reverse complement strand
GTCAGGCTTTTCATACGCGCTTGTAGCCTTGGGGCGAATTCGCTGTCCATCCTTCGAGGCTTTCCTCCGCTGACGCCCCGGAAAGCCTCGAAGGACGGACATTCCGCGCCGGCGCACTCGCGTCATGCTGAGGTGCTCCGCGAAAGCGGAGCCACGAAGCACACAAAAGCGAAGGGGCGCCGCAAGCGACGCCCCTTCAGGAGCCGTTCCCATGCCAACAGGAACGACGTCAATCTTCCGCGGCGCTGTCCACGTCGTCCGGAGACGCATGCGTCAGGGACTGGCCGATAAGCCCCGCATTCTGCCGGATCTGGGCTTCGATCCGGGCCGAGACGTCCTTGTTCGTCTCCAGGAAATTCTTCGCGTTCTCGCGGCCCTGGCCGATGCGGTTGCCTTCGAAGGAGTACCAGGAGCCGGATTTCTCGACGATGCCGGCCTTGGCGCCCAGATCGATCAACTCGCCGGTCTTGGAAATGCCGGAGCCGTACATGATATCGAACTCGACCTGCTTGAAAGGCGGCGCAACCTTGTTCTTGACCACCTTCACGCGCGTCTGGTTGCCCACCACTTCCTCGCGATCCTTGATCGAACCGATGCGGCGGATGTCGAGCCGGACGGAGGCATAGAATTTCAGCGCATTGCCGCCGGAGGTCGTTTCCGGATTGCCGAACATGACGCCGATCTTCATGCGGATCTGGTTGATGAAGATCACCAGCGTGTTCGACTTGGAGATCGAACCCGTGAGCTTGCGCAGCGCCTGGCTCATCAGCCGTGCCTGCGAACCCGGAAGCTGGTCGCCCATCTCGCCTTCGAGTTCGGCCTTGGGTGTCAGGGCCGCCACCGAATCGATCACCACGATATCGACGCCGCCCGAGCGCACGAGCGTATCGGTGATTTCCAGCGCCTGCTCGCCCGTGTCGGGCTGCGAAATCAGCATTTCGTCGATGTCGACGCCGAGCTTGCGCGCATAGATCGGGTCGAGCGCATGTTCCGCATCGATATAGGCGACGATGCCGCCCTTCTTCTGCGCTTCGGCCACGGCATGAAGCGCGAGCGTCGTCTTGCCCGAGGATTCCGGACCGTAGATTTCGACCACGCGGCCGCGCGGAAGCCCGCCGATGCCCAGCGCGATATCGAGGCCGAGCGACCCGGTCGATACCGTGTCGGCCTCGACCACCTCGCGCTGGCCGAGCTTCATCACGGAGCCCTTGCCGAACGCGCGGTCGATCTGGGAAAGCGCGGCATCCAGTGCCCGCTTCCGATCGTTGCCCTCTTCCCGCTGAACCACTTGTAGATTCGCCTGTGCCATGTCCGCTCGTCTCCTTATTTCATAGCGCCCCCCAAATCCCAAGGGGCTCCGAACGGTCAATGTACATGCTTTGTTCTTGTTTACAAGACGGTACGTAAATATTTGAAATAGAACAATTATTCCAGATATGTTCCAGAATTGTTCAGCCGGTCCGAGGGTAATACGTCAGTTTGATATATTGCCCGTTCGAACGATCTGGAATCTGGCTCTAGCCGGAAACCGGTTATCATCCCTTGGGGCGGCATTTACCGTCTCCGAGAAGGGGACGAAATGGCTAAGGTCGGCGCGGCGATCTATCAGACGATCATTGTCTTGGGAGCCGTTGGGAGCATCCTCTCCGGCTACTATGGATGGCGCGCCTATCAGGACGGCCACCCAGCTTCAACTATGGGGGCAATAGTAACCCCACATTTCTTCGCGGCGCTCGCATTTGGTATTCTTGCGGTCGCCCTCCTCCTGGTGGGCATATTGGGCCTCCGTAGAAGTCGGGCAACAGAACGCGACACGGCTGCGGCGACAGAGAGTTCAATGGGCGACGTGACGGGGAACCGTGGAATCGTCAGCCAAGGCCAGACCGGCGACAATTCACTGGGCGAATCCGCTAAGTGAGAGCTGGAGAGCAGGAGATAAAATGTCTGAGAAGGACAAGTCGTCCACACCCTTCGTTATGGGCGACATTAGCAACAACCAAGGAATCGTTACTCAGGGACAGGTTGGCAATAATACGATCAACTATGGGGCGCCGCGCGTCGCGAATGGTCTCTATCAAGGAGATATCAAATTGGGCAGCGCAGACAGCCCAACAATCGATCTAACCAACGGGACCATTTATTTCCGCGGCGGTCGCTTTACGGAATATCCGGACCCTGACGCACCTATTGAATATCAAGATTTTCTAATTCGCTGTGACGAATCAATCCCGCGCCGGGATCCGAATAGGATTGTAGGTCAGCTTGCCTGCGCGATTGCTGGCTTGCGGTGTGTAATTGTCGGACGAAAATAGATCGTCACTTTTCCCATATGGTCCGCGTTTCTTCGTAGGCGCCGCGCGCACGTCAATCAAACGGGAATCACCCGTTGGCCGGGTCTGTCGCAGGCGTCCGGAGACGGGCAAAGCGCGCTCAGATCCGCTCGATCTTTTCCGGCAATTCGAGCCAGCGGTGGCGGCGCTCCTGATAGACCGAACGCGCCGGCATGGGGAAATCGGAATCGGCGAACGCGCCGACGGCCACGGCGATCACGCCCGGCTGGACTTCCAATTCCCACCACACGCTCGATCCGCAGGTGGGGCAGAAATGGAAATCGACCCAGTTGCCGTCGTCGGAGCCGCGGCGATATTTCGTGAAGCGGCCTTCGATCGTCACGTGCTCTTGCGTAAACCGTGCTGTCACGCCGAACAGGCTGCCGGTCCGCTTCTGGCATTCGAGACAATGACACAGCGACACGCGAATCGGCGCGCCTTCGCAGGTCACGCGCAATTGCCCGCAGGAGCAGGCGGCGGTCTGGACGCTCATGTTTCGGTCTCCGTTCCCTCTTACAAATCTGCGGAGAGATGCGGCGCAACGTCAAGCTTTGCCGAACGCCAAAGCTTCGATATCCGCCAGAAAATGCTCTGGTGTATCGGCCGCGCGAAACGCCAGCCGATCGCGCTTCTTGAGTCGCTCATATTCGTCGAATGAAATGAGAATATTGCGACGCCGGCCGTTTTTTGTGACGACAACCGGCCGGCACATTGCGATGTCGCTGTAGTGCGCGAACCGGCGCAGAAATTCGCCAGTCCCTGTCGTGACATACTTCGTCATAGCGATCACCCACGATGCGAAGGAGATGTACTTCCACGATATAAATGACATTCGAGTTTGAGGCGGCCCTTCGAAAACGCGCAAGCGTCGATACCCCCTCACCCTAACCGGTCGGTACGCTGTCGCTACCTCCACCCCCTGCGGGGTAGAGGGAAATAGCGCGGCTACCGCTCCCCTGCGCGCCGTGGCGCGGGCGTGCCGGAGAGGACGTCTTTCACCTTGGCCGCGAGCTGCTTGAGGCCGAACGGTTTGGGCAGGAAGTGCAGATCTTCCGCCTTCTCGTCGTGGCGGCGGAACGCTTCTTCGGCATAGCCGGACATGAAGATCACGGCCATGTCCGGACGCAATCGTTTCACCGCGCGCACAAGCGTGGGCCCGTCCATGCTCGGCATCACCACATCGGTGATCAGAAGATCGATCTTGCCCTGGAACGAATTGACGATCTCGAGCGCCTCTTCGCCGCCGGCCGCTTCCATCACGTGATAACCGCGAAGCTTCAGCGCGCGCGCGGCGAAGCTGCGCACGGCTTCCTCGTCTTCCACCAGCAGGATCGTGTCCTGGCCCGTGATGTCGCGCGGCGCGAGCCGCTCGGCGTCGACGGGTTGTGCTGCAGGCTCGCCGCGATAACGCGGCAGATAGATGCGGAAGGTCGTGCCCTTGCCTTCCTCGCTGTCGACCGTGATGAAACCGCCCGTCTGCTTGACGATGCCGTACACGGTGGCGAGGCCGAGGCCCGTGCCCTGGCCGACCGGTTTCGTGGTGAAAAACGGATCGAATATTTTACCGACATGTTCCTTCCGAATGCCGACGCCCGTGTCGCGCACTTCGATGCGCACATAATCGCCGGCCTCCATCACCCCGGTGCCGAGCGAGCGGGCCTCGGTCGTCGTCTCGTTCGCGGTTGCAATCGTCACTTCGCCGCCTTTGGGCATCGCGTCGCGCGCATTGACGACGAGATTGATGATCGCGTTGGAGATCTGCGTTTCGTCGGCATGCACGGGCCACAGATCCGCCCCGTGCTCGAGCTTGAGTTCCACGCCTTCGCGCAACAGGCGGCGCAACATGAGCGCGAGTTCGCCCACCACGTCGCGCAGGATGAGAACGCGCGGCTGGAGCGTCTGCTTGCGCGAGAAGGCGAGCAGCTGGCCCACGAGAGTGGCGGCGCGCAACGCGTTCTGGTGAATCTCGTTGATTTCCTTGAACGACGGATCGGCCGCCTGATGGCGCATCAGCAGGAATTCGCTGTTGCCGATGATGACCGTGAGCAGGTTGTTGAAATCGTGCGCCACGCCGCCGGCAAGCTGGCCGACGGCCTGCATCTTCTGCGACTGGGCGAATTTGGTTTCGAGCGCCTTCTCCTCGGAGACATCGATCAGATAGAGGATGGCCCGCTTTGTATCGCCGCCGTTTGCGGGGCGCGCATAAAGTTCGGCCATGCGATCGGCCTGTCCGGCCGGACGCAACTCGATGGGTGCTGCGTCGCTTGCACCCTCTGCCGCGCGTGCGATCGTCTCAGTGACGCCGGCGCGGTCGGCCTCTTCTAGCGCATCGCCCAAAGCTTTGCCCGCAAGCGGGCCGGTCAACCCGAAGAATTCCGCGAAGGCTGCATTGGCTTCCAGCAATCGCCCCTCGGCGTCGGCCACCGCGACACCCACCGGCGCATCGTTGAAGAAGGAGACCGGTGCTGCCGTGACGACTGTTGCAGGCGCCGCGACGGACGAGTCCTCCGAAGCGCGAGCCAATCGCGGCGTAAACCACCAGGCGCTCTGGCCGCCGCGCAGAGGATGCACCGCGGCCGCGATCTCGCCGCTGGCCGCGATAACGATCTCTTCGCGCGCTTCGCCAGCCGCGGCGCTGCGGGTCAGCCTGTACAGCGTTGCCGATGACGCTTCGCCGCCGAGAGCCAATTCGGGTGGCGGGGCCGCCTCGCCCTCCTTCGCGCCGGACATTCGACGGTACGCGTCATTACAATCGAGGACTGCGCCGTCCGAGCCCGTGACGGCCCAGGCGACATTTGCGCGTGCCGCCGCTTCCGCCACCCGGCGCGCCTCCAGCGAGCCGAAGCGCTCGCGCGGCCAAACGCCATAAAAGAACAGCAACGCGACCACGCCGATCCCGGCCACGAGGACTACGCCGAGCCAGCGCGACGCTTCCGGGGCTGCCACCGCCAGCCCGGCCGCCATCAGGGCCAGCAAAACGAAGCCAAGCGCCGCCCAGCGCCAGGCGCCGGCGGGCAATCCGTAACTTCCTGGGGAGAGACTGCGAAAGGCGCTCACTACTGTTTTCCGAAACGAGTCGGCACCCTATCAGTGACGCAGCTGTCCTGTAAGGCGCATGACATAGCCGATGACCTGGGCGACCGCCTTGTAATGCTCGGGCGGGACGACTTCGTCGAGCTCGACGGAGGCATAAAGCGCGCGCGCCAAAGGCGGGTTTTCGACGATCGGAACCTCGGCCTCCTCGGCCACGGCGCGGATGCGCAACGCGAGAGCGTCCATGCCCTTCGCCACGCAGATGGGTGCTGCCATCTTGCCCGATTCGTATTTGAGCGCGATCGCATAGTGGGTCGGGTTGGTGATCACGACCGTCGCCTCGGGGACCGCAGCCATCATCCGGCGCCGCGCGCGCTCCAGGCGGACTCGACGGATTCGCGCCTTGACGGCAGGGTCGCCGTCCGTCTGGCGGAATTCGTCTTTCACTTCCTGCTTGCTCATGCGGTTGCGCTGCAAGAAGCGATAGCGCTGCAGCGCATAATCGAGAACGGCCACGATGGCGAGCACCGCGAGCGCCGCAATCATGATTCGAATGATCAGATGGGCCATGTCGCCGGCCATGTCGGCGGCGGATTCGTCCAGCAGCGCACCCAGTTGGCCGCGCATCGGCCACAGAGTGGTCCACACTGCCGTGCCCACGATGGCGATCTTGAGAATGCCCTTCAGCAGGTTGCTGGCCCCCTCCAAGCCGAAGATGCGTTTCAATCCGCTGAGCGGCGACAATTTGGAAATGTCCGGTTTGAGGCGTTCGCCGGAAAACACAAACCCGCTCTGAAGCAAGTGGCCCGCCAGCGCCATGCCGACGAGAACCGCGAAGATCGGCGCAAACAGCAGACCGACATGCAGGATCGTGCCGCCGAACAGCATCATAATGCCGCTCGAATCCACTTGCATCCGATCGGGTTGCTCGAGGAAAACGCGGAACATCGTGGTGAAGCTTTCCGCAGCAGACTTTCCGAAGATCGCGATCGACAACGTGCCGCCCAGGAGCACGACGAAGGTCGTGACTTCCTGGCTTTTGACGATGTCGCCTTTTTCGGCGGCCTGACTGAGCCGCCTTTGAGTAGGCTGTTCTGTTTGTTGTGATTTGTCCTCGGCCATGGATCAGCCGAAATTCGCCATCTGCG
Source organism: Rhizomicrobium sp. (assembly GCA_050014535.1). GTDB lineage: Bacteria > Pseudomonadota > Alphaproteobacteria > Micropepsales > Micropepsaceae > Rhizomicrobium. The sequence continues at coordinate 14,018 of JBEKDC010000044.1, read as the reverse complement.
TGGCGTAGAAATTTAGGAATACCGTCATCATCGAGCCGATCAGCAGCATCATCAACATGAAGCCGAATAGAACGTTGATCGGCATGGCAACAAAGAACACCTGCAATTGCGGCATCATGCGCGCGAGAAGCCCGGTCGCGGCATTGACTGCGAATGCGAAGACGATAAACGGCGCGGCCAGCTGAAGACCCAGTCCGAACGCGCCGCTGACGAGCCGCGTGGCAAGTTCCGCCATGTCGCCCGTGGGCAACGCCGCTCCGGGGGGAATCAGTGTGTAGCTGCCCTGAATCGCGCCGATGGCCAGATGATGGAGATCGGTCGCGAAAATCAGGACCGCACCCAGCATCGAGAGGAAATTTCCCAGAATTGCGCTCTGCTCGCCCATCGAAGGATCGATCGATTGGGCATAGGAGAGGCCAGTTTGGGCGGCGATAACCGAGCCGGCGACCGAAAGAGCGCTCATGATGATGCGCGACATCAATCCGACCAGAATTCCCGCCGTGACTTCCTGAGCGAGCATCAGGCCGAACGCCATGGCCGACTGCGGCATCTCCTGCGGATAGGCATGCGCGACGACGGGGGTCATGGCGAACGAGACGGCGAGAGCCAGCGCCAGACGCACGCGCGAGGGAATTCCCGCATCGCCGATCGACGGCAAGAGCATGATCATCGCGCCGGTGCGCGAGAATACCAGCGCGTAAACGAGGACGATGCCGGAAAGATTGGCGAGATGGACCGTCATCGCGTCAATAGGCCGAAATTCGGCCGGCAATATCCGTCATCAACCCGGACATCGCGCCGCCGGCAAAGGGCAGTGCGATCAGCAGAACCAGGAAGATCACGATAATCTTGGGCACAAAGACCAGCGTCATTTCCTGAATCTGGGTCAATGCCTGCAGCAGCCCGATCGAAAGACCGACCACGAGCCCGGCGATCATGGCGGGGGCCGCAATTTCAAGCAGCACCCAAATGGCTTCGCGCGCAAAATCGATGGAATCGCCGGGCGTCATGATGTTTTCCCTGCCGTCAGATCGGCATTTGCATGATGTTCTGGTAGGCCGCGATCACCTTGTCGCGCACGGCCACCACCGTATCGAGGCTGAGTTCGGCGGAATTGACGGCGTTGACGACGTCGACGATATCGGCCTGACCGGCGACCTGTTTCGTCGCCATCTGTTCGCCCGCCTGCATGGTGCCGACGGCGTTGTTCATGGCGCCCGAGAGAAAATCGGAAAAGCTCGTGGCCGGCGCCGAACCGCCTGTTGCGGCGGCCGGTGCCGTGGTTCCGATATTGGAAAGCGCCTGGTAGGCGGCTGCGGCAGCTGCTGGTGCGATGGTCATGGTCTAGCGTCCTATTGGCGCAGGAGATCGACGGTGCGCGCCATCATCGTCTTCGATGCATCGAGCACGTTGAGGTTGGCCTCATAGGATTTCTGCGCCTCGCGCATGTCCATGATTTCAACCAGCGAATTGACGTTGGGAAGCTTGATATAACCCTGCTTGTCCGCAGTCGGGTTGCCGGGATCGTATTGCAGATGGAACGACGACATGTCGTCGACGGGCTTGCCTGCTTCCACCATCGTCGCATTGAGCTCGTTGTCGAAGTTGCTCGTCATGGTCGCAATTTTGCGCCGATAGGGATCGCCGCCCGGTTGGGGCGACGTCGAGTTCGCATTGGCGATGTTTTCCGCGATGGTGCGCATGCGCGTCGATTGCGCGCGCATGCCCGATGCGGCAACAAGCATTGAGGTTGCGAGATCCATGAGCGTTGCTCCTATGGCGTGCCGATGGCGGTGCGCATCATGCCGACCGCCTTCGAATAAAGATTTGCCGCTGCCTGATATTGCGCCTGCGTGTCGGCGACCTTGATCATTTCTTCTTCGGCCGAAACCGTTTGACCCGTCGTCGAGCCGTCTTCCAGGTCGTCCTGGGTAAATCCATCGGAGCTCGAAGACGCGCCGGGCAACCCGATATGGCGCGGATCGGTCGTTACAAGTCCCGGCGCAAAAGAGGTTTGCGACGTTGCGTTTTTCAACACTTTGGCGAAGTCGAGCGGTTTTATGTCCTTGGCGACATAACCCGGCGTGTCGGCATTGGCGACATTTTGCGACAACACGCCCTGACGCGCGTTGAGCCACGACATGCGCGCGCGCAGAATGTCGAGCAGCGGAAGCGAAGGCAGATTCATGGGATCACATCCGTATACGGAAAATTAGCCCTAACCGGACGACATCCTGCCTGCCAAGTTTTAATCGCTGCTTAACGCAAGCGAACCTTTTTGCCGGGCAGAAGCTGCCGCTATTTAACCGCCGATTAAGGTTGACGAAGACAGAGTGCCGCTCGAACCTCTCGGCGACCTCTCATGGATCTCATCGATTACGGACGCTACCTCGGCGCGCTGCTGCTGGTGCTGGGCCTTCTCGGCGCTGCCGCGCTCGGCGCGCGCCGTTATGGACTTCCGGGAATTGTGAAAGGCGTTTCCACGCGCAGGCTTTCGCTTGTCGAAACGCTGATGATAGGCCCTCGCCACAAGCTTTTTCTTTTTCGGCGCGACGGCGTCGAGCATCTCGTGCTGATGGGTCCGCAGGGAGCCAGCGTCGTCGAAACAGGAATTTCCCCGCCGCCCTCGACAATAGTCGCGCGAAGTCTCGCTATAGAAGACAACGATATCGCGAACGCTTCACATCAATCGGCGGAGATCTCCGCGTGAAGAAGCTCGCGATCGTACTTGCCGTCTTCTCGACGTTGCTTCTGATGCCGGATATGGCATTGGCCGCCGCGGCTGCGCCCGCCGCGGCTGCCGGCTCCAATGCTCTGTCGATCGATCTGTCCGGCGGCGGCATGTTCACCGACCGTATGATGCAGATCGTGGCGCTGATCACGATCCTGAGCCTCGCGCCATCGATCCTGATCATGATGACTTGTTTCACCAGGATCGCGGTGGTGTTGTCGCTGCTGCGCACTGCGATGGGGCTGCAGACGAGTCCCCCGAATGCCGTGATTGTCAGCCTCGCGATGTTCCTCACCTTGTTCGTGATGACGCCGACCTTGAAGGAAGCGTATACGCAGGGCATTCAGCCGCTGGTGGCGCAGCAGATCACCACCGAAGTGGCGCTTGAAAAGGCCAGCGCGCCATTCAAGAAATTCATGCTCGCGCATGTGCGCGAAGCCGATCTCAAACTGTTTCTCGATCTTGCCCATGAGAAGCCGCCCACTTCGCCCGATCAGGTCGCGATCGCGACCCTGGCGCCGGCTTTCATGCTGTCGGAACTCAAGCGGGCTTTCGAGATCGGATTTCTGATCTTTGTGCCGTTCCTGATTATCGACATGGCGGTCGCGTCGATCCTGATGTCGATGGGCATGATGATGCTGCCGCCGACTGTGATATCACTGCCGTTCAAGCTGATTTTTTTCGTGCTCGTCGACGGCTGGCGGCTTGTGACAGGCAGCCTCGTCGAAAGCTACATGCACTCCCCACCCCTGCACTGACAGCGCTTGCGTTTATGCCGCCGCCAGATTTCGGGCCCGGCGCGAACGGTAAACGGGCCGGTCGCCCAAAATCGTTGCACGATGCATGACGCGACGATGAGGCAGATAGTCGTTCACCGTGTAGTGCTGGGTCACGCGATTGTCCCAGAATGCGAGACTGTTCGGTTTCCAGTTCCAGCGCACGATAAATTCGGGACGTTGGATATGTTCGCTCAAGAGCTCGAGCAGCTTTTCGCTTTCCGCAGGCGAGAGCCCCAGAATGCGCGTCGTGAATCCGGAGTTGACGAACAGGCCGTCGCGGCCCGTTTCGGGATGCGTCCGCACGACCGGATGGGCGACTGGGGGATGTTCGCGCCGCGCCCAGGTGTAGCGTTCGACGCCCATCTTGAGCGCCGAGGTGTGGTTGGGCGGAAACGAGCGCGAGAAATCGTGCTCCGCCTCGAGCGTCGCCAGGAAATTGCGAAACGGTTCGGACAAACCGTTATACGCCGCGCGCATGCTCGACCAGATCGTGTCGCCGCCTAGGGGTGGAATCTCTTTCGCGTAAAGGACCGAACCCATGGGAGGGGTCTCGATGAACGTCACGTCGGTGCGCCAATTGCCGCTGTCGGTTTCGCTGGCCGGCTCGTTGTCCAGGACGAGCACTTCCGGCAGACCCGGAACGCTCGGGCGAATCGGATGCACATGCAATCTTCCGAATCGCGCGGCAAAATCCCGCTGCTGCGCGGGGGTCAGTTCCTGATCTTCGAAGAAGAGCACCTCATGATCGAGCAGCGCCTGCCTGATGACGGCCACAGTCTCATCGGAGATATGTTCGGCAAGGTTAACGCCGTCGATGCGAGCGCCCAAGGTCGGCGATTGCGGAGTAATGCGCAGGTTCGATTTCACGGTCATAGACACCTCTCTGCAGCGATACCTGCGGCATTGCGAAATTCTCGGCAAGCAACAATTTGAAAAACCATCGCCACCATACACGACTAAATCGGTATAATCTACGGTGTTAACTTCGACAAACGAATCGCTACCCAGTCTGCTCAAGGCGATGGCTTACCCGAAAACGTTCGGGGTGCAATGCAGCATTTCTTTTGAAATTTTCTGTCGCGCAGCTCGCGCCTTGAGCTCTAGATTTTGCGTAAACTATTGAAAATACGACGCGTTCCTTCTTTTCGGCTACCGCCAGCACTAACCCCGAAACATTTGTCCCATGCACGATTTGCACTTCACAAATGGGAGAACTGTTCCTATTGTTCTGAACATGAAACGTTGAAGGAGATATTCACGTGATCAAACTTCGCACCCTCACACTGGCGGCCGCCCTCTCCTTGGCTTCGGCCGCAATGGCGCATGCCGATGGCGCCGTCACCGGCGCATGGAAGCTCAGCATCGGTACCAACGACGCGCCCTGCACGCTCACCCTCACCGCTGATGCCGTCGGCACCGCAGGCCCGGCTGCCCCGGCCGGCGATTGTCAGTATGGTCTGTCGGTCATTTCGCATTGGAAGACCGTTGGCCCGACGCTCCAGCTCTATGCACCTTCGGACGAACTTATTGCCTGGCTGAAACCCAAGGGCGACGCCTATGAAGGCAGCCGCATCAGCGACGGTCGCAAGCTCGCTCTGAACCGCTAAACTCCCGCTCTCCGGGCGATAAGGGTCGCGCTTCCTCCCCGGACGCGGCCCTTTTCGTTTGTCCAATTGCTCGCACGGCCAATTTGCCGGTTGCCGCTTGGGAGTCGCTTGGCTAAACAGCCCCCGCGAGGGCGCTGAGGCTCCACGACGTCCAGGGACGGCACCGCATGAAGGAATTCACGCATTTCATCGCCGGCAAGCCGGTCAAGGGAAGCTCCGGCCGCTTCGGCGACATCTTCAATCCTGCCACCGGAGAAGTTCAGGGCAAGGTTCCGTTTGCGAGCCGCGCCGAAATGCGTATGGCCGTCGAAGCGGCCGTGAAGGCGTTCCCGGAATGGTCGGCGGTCAATCCGCAACGCCGTGCACGCGTGATGTTCAATTTCAAGTCGCTCGTCGAGAAGAACATGGACGAGCTTGCCCGCATGCTTTCGTCCGAGCACGGCAAGGTGATCGCCGATTCGAAGGGCGACATTCAGCGCGGACTCGAAGTGATCGAATTCGCCTGCGGCATCCCGCATCTCTCCAAGGGCGAATATACGGAAGGCGCAGGCCCCGGCATCGACATCTATTCGATGCGCCAGCCGCTGGGTGTGGTGGCCGGCATCACACCGTTCAATTTCCCCGCGATGATCCCGATGTGGATGTTCGGTGTCGCCATTGCTTGCGGCAACACCTTCATCTGCAAGCCGTCGGAGAAAGATCCGAGCGTTCCGCTGCGTCTAGCCGAGCTGTTGCTGGAAGCCGGCGCGCCTGCGGGAGTCCTCAATGTCATCAATGGCGACAAGGAAGCGGTCGACGCGATTCTCGAGGACCCGGATATCCAGGCCGTGAGCTTCGTCGGTTCTTCGGCCATCGCGCAATATGTCTATTCGCACGGCACCGCGCACGGAAAGCGCGTGCAGGCCATGGGCGGCGCCAAGAACCACGCCATCATCATGCCGGATGCCGATCTCGATCAGGTGGTGAACGAGTTGATCGGCGCGGGCTACGGCTCGGCCGGCGAACGCTGCATGGCGATTTCCGTCGCGGTTCCCGTCACCGAAAAAATCGGCGATGCGCTTGTCGCCAAGCTTAAACCTCGCGTCGAATCCTTGCGGGTTTCGCTGCCCACGGACCCCGATGCGGATTACGGCCCGATGGTGACGGACGCGCACCGCAAGAAGGTGCTCGACTACATCGACCTCGGCGTCAAGGAAGGCGCGGAACTCGTCGTCGACGGACGCGGCTTCAAGATGCAGGGCTATGAAAATGGCTTCTACCTGGGCGGTTCGCTGTTCGATCGCGTTACTGCAGATATGCAGACCTATCGGGACGAGATCTTCGGCCCGGTGCTGCAGATCGCGCGCGCGAAGGATTTCGACGAGGCGATCTCGCTGCCGTCGAAACACCAATACGGCAACGGCGTGGCAATCTTCACGCGCGACGGCGACGCGGCGCGAGAATTCGCGAGCAAGGTGAAAGTGGGAATGGTCGGCATAAATGTGCCGATCCCCGTTCCGCTCGCGTATCACACATTCGGCGGCTGGAAGCGTTCGGCCTTCGGAGACGTCAATCAGCATGGGCCGGAAGGCGTGCGCTTCTACACGCGAGTCAAGACGGTAACGGCGCGCTGGCCCAAGGGCGGAGTGCGCGAAAATGCGAGCTTTGTTATTCCGACGATGAAATGAGTCTATAGGGGCCGCAGCAACGCGGATGTCGAAGTCATGTCGATGAACGATCCGAATACAAGGAGATTGCAGTTCGAATGGTACGCGGCTTTGGCCACGAACATCGGCGGATTTGTGGTGGCGATTGCCGTCGCCGCCTATCTGACATTCGGCGGCAAATCTGCGACGCAAACGGCTGTTGCGCCCACCAGCCAGGCAGAAATTAAACAGGCGCGCGACGCGGCGCTTCAAAAGCTGGGCGCGGAACTTTGCGGGCTGGAGTTGGCAAACGCAAAGACTTTCGGTGTCGTGCCCAATTACGGTAGGCTCGCAAGCACCCAACCGCGCCTGACGGACGTGCGGGAACGCTACGTCTGCGTGGCAGCCACCCAGGTCGCGAAATATGTTATGGCGGCCGATCTGCTGTGTAAGGACTTCAAGGACACACGTTGCGTGAGCCTGTTCAGCGTCACGCAGGATGACGGCACAGTGCTTTATCAACGGCAGGGTTGAGGATCGCGTATCTCTTTGTTCCTGAAAGCTATTTAATCCCGCCCATCGCCGAGATGAGCTTCCATTCCGCATCCGTGACCGGCTGAACGGAAAGCCGCGAGAATTTGACCAGGGTCATGTCCTTGAGTTTCGGATTGGTTTTGATCTCGGCGAGGGTAACGGGCCTCGGCACGTCCCGCACGGCCTTCACATCCACGAGACCGAAGCGGCCTTTCTCGTCGGTAGGGTCCGGCCGGTATTCTCCGATCACTTCGACGATCCCGACGATGCTGCGCTCCTCTCCGGAGTGATAGAAGAATCCGCGATCGCCCTTCTTCATCGCCTTCATGTTGTTCGCGGCCGTGAAATTGCGCACGCCGCTCCACGGCTCGCCCTTGGCGCCGTTCGCCTTTTGCTGGTCCCAGGACCATGCATCCGGCTCGCTCTTGAACAACCAGTGTGCCATCGCTGCAGCTCCTCAGAATTTCGCGTCAATGGGATTGAATGTCGGCTTCCAGGGCCGCACCTCCGAATGTGCAAACAGGCCCGCCTTGACGTAGGGATCTTTTGCGTGCCAGGCCTTCGCGGCTTCCAAATCCGCAGCCTCGAAAATGATGAGACTGCCCGCCATGTCGCCCTTCGCGTCCAGGAAGGGTCCGCCGATCTTGATCGCGCTCGTCGCGCGCGCATATTCGAAATGCGCCTCACGCGTCGCCATTCGGAGGGCGAGAGAATTTTCTTTGTCGATTGCGGTGACGACGAACAGCATGACGCCTCCTATTCCGATTTAAACGGTCGCGCCATCAGGCGCGGAACGGCCGCTTCGAGTGACAGCCGTCCTTCGAGAATATCTGCCACCGCCTCTGCCACGGGAAGTTCGACGTCGTGGCGGCCGGCGCGAGCGACAAGCGCCGCGGCCGTCTCGACGCCCTCCGCCAGCGGCTGTCCGGTCGCCGTCAGTTCGCGGCGCGACCGGCCCTCGCCAAGATGGAAGCCGAACGAATAATTGCGCGAGGTGGAGCTTGTGGCGGTGAGCACCAGATCGCCCAGCCCGGACAAGCCCATGAGCGTATCCGATTTTGCGCCGAGGGCAGACCCCAACCGGCAAAGTTCGGCGAAGCTGCGCGCGAGAAGCGCTGCGCGCGCGCTGTCGCCCAGCCCAAGTCCCGAAACGATGCCGCAGGCGATGGCGTAGACGTTCTTCGCGGCGCCGCCGAGTGCGACGCCGGTTAGATCGCTGCTGGCATAAGGCCGGAACGTCGGATGGCCCAGCGATTCCTGCAGCCGAAGCGCGGTTTGCTTTCGGCTCGCGATGGTGACGGCCGTAGGCAAGCGTCGCGCCACGTCGCGCGCGAAAGAAGGACCCGAAAGGATCGCAGGCGTCGCCTCGGGCGCACACTCCGCAAGGACCTCAGTAAGCATTTTTCCGCTGCCGCGCTCGATGCCTTTGGCGCAGAGCACTATCGGCTGCCTGCTGCGAACGCGACCGGCAAACGCTTCAAGCGTTCCGCGCAGATGCTGCGCCGGAGCGACGACCAGTATGGCGCCCGCTTCTCCGAGATCATCGAGAGAGCCGGTGGCCGCCAGACTGTCTGGAAGGCGCACGTCAGGGAGAAAACGCGTATTTTCGTGACGGGTATTGATCGTATCGACCACATCGGGCTCCAGGCCCCAAATGGTCACCCGTCGGCCGGCCTGGGCCGCCACCAAGGCCAATGCCGTACCCCAGGCTCCGGCGCCCAGAACGCCAATATGCTCATAAGGCCTTGTTTTTGGTACGTTTTTATCCACAGTTCAGGCTCATGTTGCACTGCAAAAGATTGAACGCTTTGTTGATTATTCAGAAATTTCCATTATCTTTCTGTGTGAAAAGAAAATGTCACCCCGGGAAGCGAGACAAGCCATGTCCGAAAAAGATGATGTTCGTTGCCAGATCATCTCTGCGGCCGGTAAGCGGTTTTCGCATTTCGGCTATGCCAAGACCACCATGGCGGAGGTCGCCACCGATTGCAGCATGTCGCCGGGCAATCTTTATCGCTTCTTTCCGGGAAAGCTCGACATCGCCGAAGCGATCGCGACCGACGATTATGAAAAGCACCTGGTGGTGATGCGCAAGATCGCGGTGATGCAAGGTAAGGACGGCCGCGAGCGGCTTCACGATCTGTTGTTCGAGGAATTGCGCCGGACGTATCACAAGCTGGAGAAGGATCCGCGCGCGGTCGAGATGGCACGTACCATTTCGCATGAGCGGCCGTCATTCGCCAATTGGATGCTCGCTCACGAGCGCAAGATACTCGTGGAGTTGCTCGACGAATCCGAGCGGCGAGGCGAGTTTGTTCCGCCCGGCGATAAAGAAGAGATTGCCGAGATGATCCAGTCGGCCACGATGAAGTTCCGCTATCCGCAGCTGTGGTCGAAACTGACCCTTCCAAAGCTCGAACGCGAGCTCGAAGGCGTATTGAAGCTGATCTTGAACGGCCTTTGCCCCTACGCGGCGGCAGAGCATGCGGAAGCAAACAAGGCCAAGCACGAGGCTGCGGCCTGACTTGCTCTTTCCTCTGACAAGCGCCATCTAGCAGCGATGCGTCGTCTTTTTCTTGTCGCGCTTTTTTGCATCGTCGCCGGAACCGCATCGGCGGCCGATTTGCGTATCTCAATGCAGCCCAGACTCTGGAAGGAAGTTTCGTTCAGATCGGACCGGAAGGTCAGGTCGATGAAGGTCGGTTCTATATCCAAAAGCCCGGCCGGATGCGCTTCGAATACGCAGTCCCAAACCCGACATTGATCGTTAGCGACGGTTCATCCGTCGCCGTTATCAACAAGCGATTGAACACAACGGACCGCTATCCCATCTGGACGACGCCTTTGAGCCTGATCCTGTCGGATAGTATCGATTTGAAGAAAAACTTGGCGATTATCGGGCTTGAGCATCAGGACGGCCAGCTCGTGGTCGTTGCGCGTTCGCATTCGAGCCGCGCCACGGGAAACATCACACTCGTCTTTTCCGAGCCTAATATCGAGCTCAGACAATGGACCGTGATCGACGCACAGAGTCTCACGACGACCGTGTCCGTGCGCGACCTCAAACAGGGTGTATCCATCGATCCCACATTGTTCGCGATCTCCGACGCCGCGGCGAAAAGCGAAAATTAGTCGATGCCACCTCGCACCCCCGTTGTCGGTATCCCTTGCGATCATCGCCTGCTCGGTGCACACGCGTTTCATATGGTGGGCGAGAAGTACATCGTGGCCGTGCGCGACGCAGTCGGCGCGTTGCCCGTTCTGATCCCGGTTCTCGATCCTCCGATTACGCCGGCGGAATTGCTTACGACCGTCGACGGACTTCTGTTGACCGGCTCGCCTTCGAACGTGTCGCCCAGGCGCTATGGCGGACACGGCCCCCGGGATGGCGTCTTGCAGGATGAAAATCGCGATGCAACTACCTTGCCGCTTCTCGAAGCGGCAATTGCGGCAGGCAAACCGGTCCTTTGTGTGTGCCGCGGTTTTCAGGAATTGAACGTCGCTCTCGGCGGCACGTTGCTCCAGCATGTGCACGAGATCGACGGCCGCATCGACCATCGGGAAAACACGAGTGCTCCTTTGGACGAGCAATACGGACCTGCCCATGACGTGCAGGTTTTGGAAGGCGGTCTGCTGTCGAAGATTGTAGATGAACGGACGTTTAAGGTGAACTCGCTGCACTCTCAGGGTATCGATCGCCTTGCGGCTTCGCTTCACGCCGATGCGGTAGCGCCCGACGGAACGATCGAGGCCGTGTCGCTGCCGAACGCCAAAGGTTTCACGCTGGGATTGCAGTGGCATCCGGAATGGCGTTGGGCGGACAATCGGGTTTCGCGCGAGATTTTTTCCGCCTTCGGCAAAGCGCTTCGCAGCCGCGCCTGAATTTTGTCTGCGCACATTCCCTTGCGCCGGCTCGCGGCTGCAACCCCGGAATATGAATCGCATCGCGCAAAGGCGCCCGCGGCTCCCGGGAATAATCTGCGCTTCTCATTCCATTCGAGGCGAACTAAAAGGGCAGGCATCATGCATGTCTCTTCCCTCGCGCGCGGCGCAACGCTCGTTCTGGTGCTGGCTCTGGCGGCTTGCGGGTTCGAGGCGCCTGCCCCCAAGCGCACGCCGCCCCCTCCGGCCCCGCCCACTCCGACATCGACTCTCGCAGCCACGCTTATCATTCCCGCAGCCGCGATCGTCCAGGACCTCAATGCCAAGACAAAGGACGAGATCGCTCGCATTACCGATCAGGAAGTCGACTGCGCAATCGCCAAGTGCCGCCTGACTTTGGTCGCGACGAAGACGGGGCCGATCACGGGTTCCGCCGCCGACGGAAAACTGTCTCTCGCGTTGCCGCTCACCGCGACCGCAGACGTTTCGTTGAAGGCTCTTTTCGTCAAGACGAAAGCGCATGGCGTCGCGACAGGCACGGTACAGACGGCGACTTCATTCCGGCTCGCTCCGGACTGGCGACTCGACACGAATACGACGGGACGCGTCGATCTATCGCAAGCCGACTTGAAACTCGGTCCGCTGAAAATGTCAGTTGCCGATATCTGGAACCGCAACGAGCAGCACATTTCACAGCCTTTGTTCAAGGCGCTCGACAAGCGCGTGTCGGCCGGCATCAAGATCAAGCCCCAGGCGGAACGGCTTTGGGCGAAGGCGTTTCATCCGATCAAGGTCGGCAAGTCGCCGCAGTCCTGGCTGGTCCTGAATCCGCAGCGCATTCTGATCGCGCAGCCCGCGACGCAAAACGACTCGTTCGTGGTTTCGCTGGGTGTCGAGGTCCAGGCGCGCGTCGTGGTCGCGGATCAACCGCCAGAGGAACCGCTCAAAACGCCGCCGCTGCCGGCGCCGGCGCTGCTCACCACACCATCGAATCGCTTTTCTTTTGTCGTGCCTGCACTGCTTCCCTATGACGAAGCCGCTTCCTTGGCTCTCAAGCGCTTGGACAAAAAGCCAATACGCCTGGGCAGCGCGACAGTACGGTTCGAAAAGCTTGAAATTCTTCCTTCGGGTCAGGACGTCGTGGTGGCGGTACGCTTCTGTGTTGCCCAGAATTGGGATCCGTTCGGTTGGTTCGATGCCTGTGGAGACGGCTATCTGCGCGGCGTGCCCGTGTTCGATGCCGCATCGGGCAGGATCCATGTTGCCAACATCCATTACGATGTCGCCACCGAAAGCCTGGTTCTGAATCTGTTGAAAGCCATCGAAAGCGACGAGTTGGACAAGCTCGTCCAGAACAATCTCGTGTTCAGCGTGGCGAAGGACCTGGCCAAGCTCGACGCCGAACTCAAGACCGCGCTCGCAAAGCCGCAAAAGCGGGGCGTCAGCATCACGGGCGATATCGACTCCTTCGGACAACCCACGCTGACCTGGACCAAAGACGGCTTTCTGGCGACCTTTCCGGCCCAAGGCACGATTTCCGCGGACCTCAATCTCAAGGATTGAAAGCTGTCTTGACATACTGTTAGCGTACACTTACCGTAAGCTATGACTTACGCAACTGCGCTTGCCGCGTTAGCGGACCCTACGAGGCGACAGGTCTTTGAGCAGCTTCGCGGCGGGCCAAAGCCCGTGGGCGCAATTGCGCAGAACCTGCCGGTCAGCCGGCCTGCGGTGTCGCAGCACCTCAAGATTTTGAAAGAGGCCGGGCTCGTGCGCGATGAAGTCGATGGAACGCGCCGCGTTTATTGCATCGATCCGAGCGGGCTTGGCGCGATCCGACGCTGGCTCGATGAATTCTGGGATGAGGCCCTGGAGGCATTCCGGGCCGAGGCCGAACGACCTTCCAACCGCGAGAGCAAAACATGACGAACACAGGTCTTAAGATCAAAGCCGCACCGGTGTGCAAGAGCGTCCGGGTGAATGTGCCGCCTGCGCGCGCGTTTGAGGTGTTCACGGCCCGCATCGAAAGCTGGTGGCCGCCTACGCACACGCTGCTCAAATCGCCCGTCGCTGCGACAATCATCCAACCGTTCGTGGACGGCCGCTGGTACCAGATCGGCGAGGACAAATCCGAAATCGACAACGGAAAAGTACTCGCCTGGGAGCCGCCGACGCGATTGATTCTGAGCTGGCGGCTCAACAGCAAATTCGAGATCGACGAGGCCGTCGAAAGTGAAATCGAAGTGAATTTCATTGCGGACGGCACTCACGCCACGCGCGTGGAACTCGAGCATCGCATTGTGGCGGTTGACGCGGAAGCGATGCGCATGGCCGTCGATTCGCCGAATGGCTGGAGCGGCATTCTGGAGAGTTATATGCGTGTTGCGTCGGGCTGACGCGGGATTCAATCGAAAAAAAGTTGGAGGGGTTATGAAAAAACAATTTGAACGCGCGGCGCGGAGGCTGGGTGCGGTTGCGTTTGCAGCAGCGCTTGGAACGACGGCACAAGCCGCCGTCACCGACATTGCGCCGGGCGGATTCGCGCTGACCGAGACGGCTCACATCGCAGCACCGCGCCACAAGGTTTACGCGGCCCTGATCGAGCCCTCGCATTGGTGGAGTTCCGCTCACAGCTTTTCCGGCAATGCGGCCAATTTCACCTTCGATGCGCGTGCCGGCGGATGCTGGTGCGAGACATTACCGAATGGCGGCTCGGTGGATTTCATGACCGTCGTCTATGCGGCGCCGGGCGACACTTTGCGCCTCAAAGGTGCGATCGGGCCGTTTCAGGCTTTCGCCGTTGACGGCGTAATGACGTGGACGTTGAAAGATTCCGGCCAGGGCACCGATTTGACACTCA
>JBEKDC010000043.1:0-16812 GCA_050014535.1 Rhizomicrobium sp. | reverse complement strand
GATGGCGGCGCTCGGGATTCCCACCACGCGCGCGCTCGCGGTGGTGGCAACTGGCGAATCAGTCTGGCGCGACACACCTTTGCCGGGAGCGGTTTTCGCGCGCGTGGCGTCCAGCCATATCCGCATCGGGACTTTTCAATTCTTTGCCGCGCGCAGCGATGTGGAGGGGCTCAGGCTTCTCGCCGATCATGCGATTGCTCGGCATTATCCCGATGCCGCGCGTGCCGGAAACCCGACGCTTGCGCTCTTGGAATCCGTGATCGCGCGCCAGGCCGATCTGGTGGTGCAATGGTTGCTGGTGGGTTTCATCCATGGCGTGATGAACACGGACAACATGACGATCTCCGGCGAGACGATCGATTACGGTCCCTGCGCTTTCATGGATGCTTACGATCCTGCAACGGTCTATAGCTCGATCGACAGCGGCGGACGCTATGCCTATGGCAATCAACCGAGCATCGCGTTGTGGAATCTCACGCGGTTGGCCGAAACCCTGTTGCCGCTTCTGGCGGAAGACGAGAACGCAGCCGTGGAAATCGCGCAAAGCGCGTTGGCCGCCTTCGCAGCGCGCTTTCAGGCGGCTTATGCGGCCGGTCTCAATCGCAAGCTCGGGCTCCTGCGCACCGAGCCCGACGATTTCGTGTTGGCGCAGGATCTCCTGCATCGCATGACCGCCAACGGCGCGGATTTTACATTGACGTTTCGCCGCTTGAGCGACGCGGTTGCCGATCCTTCCGCCGACGCGCCGGTGCGGAGCCTATTCGCCAATCCGGAGACATTCGACGAGTGGGCGGCGCAATGGCGCGCGAGGCTCTTGCTCGACGGAAACGGTCCGGTTTCGCAACGGGCCGTCATGCGCGCCGCAAATCCCGCGTTTATTCCCCGCAATCATCGGGTTGAAGAAGCGATCAATGCCGCGGTCGAGCGCAACGAATTTGCTCCGTTCGAGACTCTGATCGCCGTCCTTTCGCGTCCTTACGACGACCAGCCGGACTTCGCGCACTACGCCGATCCGCCGCGGCCCGAGCAGGTCGTGCATCACACTTTCTGCGGCACGTAAATCAGCTCCCGATCGAGCCAACGCTTCAACAATAGCGCGATGGCGCCGCCCGTTGCTGCGATGGCCGCATGCATGCCCCAGAATCTCGCGGGACTCATATGTTCGTAGAAGCCGCCGATCCAACCGATGATATTGTTGGACACGAACAGCGACAGAAACACGCAGCCCATCATCGTGGCTTTCAGACGGTGAGGTGCTGCACGCGAGACCAGCGCGAGCAAGGTCGGCCAGTAATAGAGAAACCCGACGCCCAGAAAGATCGCGTAAAAGATCGGAAAGAGCGCCGAGACACGATGGTTGAACAGACTCGCGATCACAAACACCATGTTTCCGGCCGCAGCGAGAAATGCGCCCGTCGCGATCTTCGCGATTTCTCCGGGCTCGCCGCTACGTTCCGCCTGCCTTTGCCAGAGCGCAATCAGCAATGGCACGGAAACGATGCTCACAAAGGAATCCATCGCGCTGAACCACGGCACTGGTATCGTGAAGCCGAACAGGTCGAGATCGACGCTGCGATCGATCCAGATCAGTCCCATGTTCGAGTTCTGGTAGTAGGAAATGGATTGGAAAACCGTGAGCGCGATCACCACGACCAGAATGGCCAGGATGCGCCATTGCGTGGCGTCCATGGGCATGGCGGCGGCCGTCTCGCGTTCGGCGCGCGTCGTTTCGCGCAAGTGCCGGTATCCGGCCATATAGGTCGCAAGCCCGATCAGCATCAGCACACCGGCGAGACCGAACCCCGCATGCCAGCCGTAAACTTGCGCAAGCAATCCGCACAGCAGCGGACCCGCGACCGCGCCGATATTGATTCCCATGGAAAAGATCGAGAAGCCGCGTGTGCGTCCTGCGCCGTCGTCTTCGGCATAGAGATGGCCCACCTGGCTTGAGATGTTGCCCTTAAGCAGGCCGCAGCCAACGATCAAAAGCAAAAGCGCCAGCAGGAACGAGGCATCGAATGCCATCGCGAAATGGCCGCAACTCATCAGCACTGCGCCCAGCATCACCGCATTGCGACGGCCGATCCAGCGGTCGGCCACGAAGCCGCCGAACACGGGGGTGAAATAAACGAAGGCCGTGTAGAGCCCATAGGTGTGCGAGGCGAGCGCGAGCGGGCTCAGATGCCCAAACACGGATTCCAGCGCGGATCGAAATCCCGCGAAGCCCGCGACACGCGCCACATGGCCGGGCAGGAACAGCGCGTGGCTCATATAGAGCACCAGCAGCGCCGTCATTCCGTAATAGGAAAAGCGCTCCCAGGCTTCGGTGAAGGCCAGATAGGCAAGTGCGGGCGGTTGGCCGAAGAAGGTGCGAAATGGGGGCGGCACAACTATCGCCCGATCGACCGCAACCATGCCAATTCTCCCCCCGCAGCGCGCAGGATAGAGTGGCTTATGCAGGACAAGCAACCCGCGCTATCGTTGCGTTGAAACGAGCTTCCATTCGCGACGGCCGGTATTATGCCTCTCGATCGAACAGATTATCGCACGATTTCCCAAGATGAGTTGATTGCCGCTTTAGCCGCGGACCGCAAGTTCGACGGGTTTTCTTTCCGGCCGGATGTGACATTCGACGATCTTGACTGCACAAAGTCGCATTTTGCCAATTGCCTATTTCAGGCTCCCTCGATCAAGGGTGCCGATTTCTCGAACGCTTCGTTCCGGAATTGCAAGTTCGCTCCGGCGCGCATCGCAAGCTGCAAATTCGTCGATGCGCAACTCGCCGGCTGCCTCTTTTTCGATGCCGAGCAAAAGACCGGCTGCACTTTTGCCTTCTGCGAAATGAAGGGCGCGGAGATGTCGAACTGCAATTTCTCGGCGGGCGCGTTCGAACATTGCGATCTTTACGGCGTGCGTGCGGAATTCTGCGGGTTCCGCGGCACCAGGTTTCACGGCACAAGATTCAGCCGCGCATTGTCGCGAAAAGTGATTGTCACCAAGGCCAGGTTCGACACCTGCAATTTCAGTTTCGCGGACATGTCGGGTCTGTCGCTGCGTTCCTGCGAGTTGCTCTCCTGCAGGTTTTCCGAGACTTTGCTGTTCGATGCGGATCTGACCGATGCCGCAATGAGGGGCTGCATGATCGACCGCGCGGAATGGGACCGTGCGAAACTCGGCGGCGCGGACTTGCGCGGCTCGTCGATCGCGGGACTTAATCTCGCCGTGCTCGCCGAATATGCCGGCCTCACGATCGATGAAAGCCAACAGGAAACCATCCTCGAACAACTGGGTGTCGAGGTGCGGCCGGATTAGGCGCCCGAATTCACCCGTGGCACGCGGCGACGGCGCCTTTCACGACTGCGTCGGCACCAGTCACATTGAAGTCGGCCAGCAGCATATCGAAATTGGGCAATGACAGCTGGAATGTGACGTGGTGCGCGCTTTCAAGCCGCGTGAGAAACGCGGCCGTTCTTTCGGAAAACGTGGCACTTCCGTCGAGCGACACGCTCCACACCTCGGTAATAAAATTTCCGTTGTCGGTCTTCCACCGCATGTCGAGCGCACCCGACCCAAGGGGTTGCGGCCACGCGATATAGGACTCCACGCGATTGTATCGGCAGCGCACAACGAGGGTCACCTGTTCGTCCGATCCCGCTTGCGTGTGGATCGTGTTGCTCGAGGTCAGGGTGGCGGCATAGGTCCTCGAGCCGTCCAGGGCGGAGACCGTGTCGTTGATCGTCCAACCGTTCGCCAACGCGGGCGCCGCCGGCAGCAGCGCCAGACAAATGCCGATCCGGAGCGACATTCTTCCCGACATTCCCCACTGCGCCCGCAAATTGCCGGCGCATGTTGCTCCCGTCCATCCAAGCTGACAATGCCGTCATCGGGCTACGCCTGCGTGGACGCCGCGCCGCCAATCCTGCGCAAAACCGCGATTTCACACTTAATTTTTCAACGCGCACGAAATCGGCTTGCCGCCTGGGCGAAAACCGCGTCATGATCTTTTTGGCGGGGGCCTTTTGGAATTGGAAAGCCGAACGCATGCCCGCTTTGTCGCGCCGCATCGGGCCGTCACAAGACGGTGACGAAATCGCGTCGCATCTCGCGCGGGCACTCACCGTCAAAGGCGTTCTCGACACGGACGGCGAATTGTTCGTGCTGGGAAATGTGCTGGGGCGCATCAACGCCGACCGGCTGGTCCTCGTTTCGGGCGGATACGTGGAAGGCGACGTGGTCGCCCGCGACGTGCTGATCGGCGGGCGCCTGAACGGACGCGTTTTCGCGCTCAATGTGACGGTCGATAGCTCGGCCGACATCACGGGGCGCATCTTTCATCACACCGTCACGGTCGCGAAGGGTGCGCGCATCGAGGGCCGAATGCCGTGGCGGCCGCCCAGCTATTTCGAAATGCTCGATCAACTCCCGGAGACAAGAGCATGACCGTCTTCTCACGCAGCGAAAAGCCGTCCGATCCCACCAGCAGCGCCAAGGCGCAAGAGAAAGGTGACACAGCCATGTCGACTTATTCGGATCCGAAGCCCGTGCCCGCGCAGCCCATGTCCGGCACTGCCCCCACGGCAAGCGCGGCCCGGCCGGCGCCGCAGGCGTCGGCCTCGATCATCAGCAAGGCGCTCAAGATCACGGGCCAGCTCGAAAGCACGGAGGATATCGAGATCGAGGGCGAAGTGGACGGCGACGTGCGCGCCGTGTCGGTCAAGGTCGGTCCCAACGCGAAGGTCAAGGGTACGGTCTATGGCGACGAGGTCGAACTTTCCGGCACGGTCGACGGCAAGATCGAAGCCAAGAAGGTCGTGCTGACCCGCACGGCGCATATGTCCGGCGACGTGATCCACCAGGACATCCGCATCGAGTCCGGTGCTTTCATCGACGGCCATTGCCGCCCGGAATTCGGCAAGACGGAAGGCCGCAGCTCGTCGTCGAAGTCGCTCGG
This sequence comes from Rhizomicrobium sp., assembly GCA_050014535.1. Lineage (GTDB taxonomy): Bacteria > Pseudomonadota > Alphaproteobacteria > Micropepsales > Micropepsaceae > Rhizomicrobium. Next base: position 11,861 of record JBEKDC010000043.1, on the reverse strand, counting down.
CGTGACGGTCCAGCCGGAGAAGCCCAACGGCGCAGGCGCGAAGATTTAAGTTAATCGATCCGCTTGGTCGGCCAAGGCGGGATTTGCGATCGACGGTCGCAGGTTTGCGCCGTGGCCGATTGCCGTTTGAAGCAAGTCGTAGATCGCGCGGCGCTTACGTAACCCGAACGCGGAAGAGGAGCGGACCGACTTGATGTCGAACAGGGGAGAAGACATCAAGCGGTCCGCCAAGTCAGGGAAACGCCCGGTGAAATGCATCGACCAGACGATGTGAATTAACACTACAAAAATGATATAGTCAATCGTCAATAACAGATTCCACCGGAATCGGGCTTACTCACTTCCCCCGGAACACGGGTTTGCGCTTCTCGAAGAAGGCCTTGCGGGCTTCCTTTGCATCCTCGCTGCCGAAGGCGATGCGGATGTTGGACAGTTCGTAGCGCAACTGCTGTTCGAGGTCCGTCGTTTCGAGCGATTTGACCATGCCTCGCTTCAGGAGACGCAATGTAATCGGCGACCACGCGCACAACTCCTCGCAATAGGCGGCAAGCCGATCGTGGAATTGCTCGTCGGCGACGACTTCGCCCGCCATTCCCAGGCGAACCGCTTCGTCCCCCTGAACGGTGCGGTTCTCCATCATGAAGCGGATCGCGTTTTCATAGCCCATCGTCTGCGGCAGCGTGATGGTGAGACCGCCGTCCGGCGAGCCGCCGATTCGCGTGTAGCCGGCCATCAGTTTTGCGGTCTTGGCTACAAGCCGGACATCGGTCGCCATCGCAAGACCGAGGCCTGCGCCGACCGCGACGCCGTTGATCCCTCCGACCACGGGCTTGTCGCAGCGTTTGCGGATCCCCAGCAGGAAATGTCCGACCCAATGGATGTCGTCCAGTTGGGCTGTTTGCGGCGACCAGGGCGAATAGCGTTCGGCACCAGAGAGATCGAGCCCCGCGCAAAAAGAATCGCCGCTGCCCGTAATCGCAACCACCCACACATTGTCGTCGCGCGCGGCGTCGTCGATGGCCGTCACCACGCCCCAGGCGAGTTCGTCGCTCAGCGCATTCTTTTTCTCCGGCCGGTTCAGCGTGATCGTCCGCACGTGACCGGAATCGGCTGTTTTCACGATATTCGTCACGTCTGATCTCCGTCATCGAGGACTGGGCAATTCGCCATCGGACTCTAGCCGCTCCGCATCGGGAGGCAATGCCGCGCCTCCCAATTCCGCGAGCCTAGCTCAGACCTTCAGCAATAACCGCGCCGCATCCGCCACTCCGAGCGCGCCTTGCAACTTGGCTTCGTCGCCACGGCCTTCGGCCGATTCCATTCAATCCGAAATCGTTCTCGTGCGCCGGATCAGCTGCGTTGCCGCGAAAAAGGCCCAGAGCATGGGAACGACCAATGTGCCCATCAGGAGCATCGGATTCGGCCGTGCGAGATTGACTGTCAGTGCTGCGATCATGCCGAGGCCGGACAACAGGCCGATAGCGCCTGCGATGCGCGACGACGTGTGCCATAACGCGGCGCCCCAGCCGGCGATGGCGGCGCCCTGGAAGGCGAGGCCCATCGGCATCAGGAGTCCGATGGCCGTTTCGCAGAACACGAACAGGGTGCGCGCGGACTCGATTTTGGCGGGCACATCGGCATAACGCGCGGCAAGGGCGGGGATGACGAGACCGTCGAGCAGCAGCGACGCGGAGAGAATGACGGTTCCTGCTGCGAAGAAAACGAACCCGGCGAGAGGCGCGAGCCGGCGCAGATCGAGCCGCGCGGAGAGCCTCGCATAACCGACGATCTGCAGCACGAGCACCGCGATGTAACCGCCATGCACCGCAGCCGCCACGCTGCGGTTGGCTGCTTCTTCCTTCAATACGCCAGCGAAGGTCGTCGCCGTTTCGTCCGGATGCGCCGCGAACAGCGCGAGCGATGCAAACGCGGTAAGCAGCAGAAGAATTCCCGCGGTTCGTTCGGCTGTTTCGTCCGTCATGTCATGGGTTCCTGTTTGCTTTGCGCGTCGCGATATGTGCAGCGTTGAAAGAAGGATCGGCGCACAAGACGCGGAACGCTAACGCGGGGGGCGAATGCGTTGTTGGCGGCGTGGGGTCGGCTGTCCATTTCTGGACGCTCGCCGCGATTTGTCCTGCGGACGGATTGGCGCTGCGCCTACAAAGAGGTCAATCTGGGTCGACGCCGAACGGATTCCGTCATGCCCGCAAAGAAGCCCGACCGCCGCACCGCACGCACGCGCACGGCTCTGATGTCCGCTTTCGTCGAGTTGATGCTGATGCGCGGCTTTCCGGGCGTGTCGGTCGAAGATATCGTCGCGCGCGCCGATGTCGGCCGCTCGACTTTCTATCTCCATTTCCGGAGCAAGGACGACATTCTGAAGCAGAGCCTGACGCGGCCGTCCGGCGGTCTCGCCGCGCTGGTGGGGCAGGAGGTTGCAGTCGCCGCCCTCGTCGCGCAGCTCGAGCATTTCCACAGCCAGCGTAAGCTCAATCGGGTGTTCCTCGCGTATCCCGCGCGCGCGGTCTGGGTCCGCTGCCTCGCCGATCTGATCGAACCGCGGTTGACGGCGTTGCTGCGCGCGCATCGCGGCTCGCACCCCACGCTCCCGCTGCCGATGATCGCCGCTCAGATCGCCGAATCACAGATCGCGCTGATCACCAATTGGCTCGAGAGCCGCAACACCGCGAAGGCAGACACCATCGCCGAAGCGCTGATCGCGACGACGCAGGCAAATGTCGAGGCGATGTTGCGCGCGCCGAATCTCGGATTGGCATGAGCCGGTTGGGGCGGCGATCGATTGCGAAACCTATTCGCTTCGAATCTGACTTGCGGACCTCAGGATGATTTCGGGCTTGCCGCGATAAAGCCGAACCGTGCCGCTGATCTCCACGGTCTTGCCTTGCAAGGCGGTCACGTTCGGAAAGGCGTCGAAATCTTCGGGAAAGATCACGCCGACGAAATCCTCGTCGGGGTAAGACCCGTCTACATCGATGAAGATGGCGCGCGCGGCGACATGCACGTCGCCGACAATTCCTTCGACGGTGACCGACCGGCCGATATGATCCGCGGCATTCGCGGCCGCAATCGCGCCGGGCCGGGACGCAGCGAGCGCCTCTGCGCGTTCGGTATGAAACGTACCCCAGACAATGCCCGCGAGCAGGCCGCATCCGATCATCGCGAGCGTAAGCAACAGCGTGCTTTTCATCGCAACACAGCGACAGATTTGCGGGAGCGAGTCTGGTGCCGGCGGGACTTACGCCGAGTTAAGCAAAAACTCCCAATTCGCGATACTTGCCAAAGACTGGCGCCGTTGCGGATTGGCCCAACGGCTGAAAAGGTACGGCCTAGAGAAAACCAAGGCGTCTGTAACCAACAAGCTGGCGCGAGAGACGTTTGCGGCAACTTTTCTTCTGGACAGTCTAGCGGACCTAGAATCGGACGGTGTACGCTTGGAGGATGATTAGCTATATGGGGTTCAGGGGCGTTGAATCAAAATCGCCACAATCAACCCGACGATGAAGCCGAACCCGATCGCATATCCAGACAGCGGCGCCAGCTCAATCGAGAACAGGTTGTTCTTGTCGATAAGATTATTGGCTCGTGGTTTGCGGGTCTTGCGCTCGTCGCCGGGCTAGTTGGACTTTATGCTCATCATGAATCGTCCGCCGTTGCGCTCGGAATCGCAGCGTTGATCGCGCTTGTCGCGGGGGTCGCGTTGCATGTGCGGCACATCAACCGCAGAAAACGCACAATCGCTTGGAAGCTTTTCGCACCTCTCGCATTTGCGCATGTCGTCTGCCTCATCATGGCGTTAGCGCTGTTCGTATACGCGCCGGAACCGTCTGCATTCCGCATCTCGCATAACATCCCAATATGGGGGCGGACGATCAAAACGAAAATTAGTCGTACCGAGTTAACCGCATTTGCCGTCTCGCGGGGCAATATGTGGGCGGTCACAAATGGGCCGAATCCCGTAGCCGTGCCAGTCGATTTGCTAATGTACGTCGCCATAACGAATGTAAGTAAAATGCCGCGCGCCATCACCGAATATGACGCGGCCGTCGGTTCCACCGCTGAGGGGCCATGGGAAAAACTGTGCCACATCGACCTGAGAACAAGTACGGCATATTGGATTACGCCCGACCCCAGCCGTGCAGGCAGCATCGCGACCACAAAGATACTAGACGATGAGCTAGGGGAGACGCCGATAGGCATCGGAGGCGTCATTGGCGGCTGGGCTGCATGGTCCTGTCCAAAAAAATCGACCGACGAATGCAAACCTGACTTCTTCCGATTGACGCTATATGACTCGCTAGGCGAAGCGCGGGAATATGTAGTCCCAAACACGCAAGAAGCAGCGGCCAAACAGCACGAAGATTTGATGAAATCGGAGATGCAGATGGGCGCTGAAATTGCTGACTTGTCGCATACGCCAAGACGCGACGAATGCGACCCGCAGTGACGAGACGAATGCTTATTCACGAAAGCCTCCGCGCATCGCACAAATTGCGGAAGCCCGTGGTCTTTACTCTTTGCGCCAACATACCGGAAACATGGCGACCCCGGCGTGATTCGAACACGCGGCCTACGGTTTAGGAAACCGTTGCTCTATCCGGCTGAGCTACGGGGTCGCTTGGGCCGCATGATTACCGGATCGTGCGTGCAAAGGTAAGAGTGTCGATAGCCGAACACGCTTCAAAAAAATCCCCCATGGCCGCCCTTGAGGTGGCCACCTGGTCAGCGAGCGTATGCGTGCTGAATTATGCCGGCGTAGGTTTGTAAGGAGTCATTCGCCGCGTTGACACGCGGCGGCTGGGTGACCGGCTCGAAGGCCGGTCATGGTGAGGGAGGGTGTGGCGGCAAAAAGCACTTCTATCCTATCCCATGCCGGCACATTTGTTTGCGGTTGTCTGCCGTGATGTACCAGCCGAGGCCGCGGCAGGTGGGGCAAGCGGCCATGGCATTTGCTTCGCGCAGGCGTGCCGTCTCGTTCACCGTCGCGCGCAGCAGTGCGAGTGCGGGTGTCGCCGCGCGATAGGGCATCGCGCAAGTATCGCCGAGCTGCCAGGCGAGCGCGGTGGCGGTGCGCGGACGCGCGGCGAGCCTCGGACCCAATCCAAATTGAAAACCGCTATCCGGCAGTGCCGCGCGATAGACCAGCATCGCGCCGTCCGCGAAGGCGTCCGCATCGCGGAACGATCTGAGCCGCGCGCGATCCGCCGCCTCACGCAGCAACACCCGCGCCGCCGCATCGATCAGCTGCGCCTCGTCGCGCGGGCCCTCGGCCGCGAGCCGCAATTCCAGTTCTTGGAGCTCGTCGCACTCAGCCATCGCCGCCTGCCGTGCGCCGCAGCGAATCCATAAAATCGCCAAGCGCGAACGCGGCCGCGAGCGAGGCCGCCGCCGCGTCTATCGCGCGTCCGTCCACACCCTCCGCCCGTCCGATCGCCCGCAGCCGCGCGAGCCGGGCGGCGCGGATCGCCACCTTGCGCGTGTCCGGCTCCGAAAGTAAGGCGGGATTGGCGGGTTTTTTCATGATCGGTCCCTGAATTCCGGAACAAATCATGAACTAAATCGGTTGTGTTGTCAACCACTCCGGTATCCACCGAGTCGCGCGACTGTGACACTGGTTGCACATCTGCAACCAATTCGCTGCGCCGGTCTTGCGGGATTTGGTTCATACTCTATCTCCATCATTGTATCGGCGTCTGTGGGGGGCGCGGATTTATCTGGGAGTCCGTTGGGCAATGCGCGGGTCGTGGTTGGAATTTTTGCGTCTTGTGGGGCGCGCGGCTTTTGCGGGCGCCTTGGCATTGGCGAGCCCTGCCGCATTGGCGGCGGCACCCCCTGCCATGGGACGCGGCGCGCCGGATTCCTTCGCCGATCTCGCCAACCAGTTGCTGCCCACCGTCGTGAACATCGCCACTACGCAGACCTTGAAGGCCGGCTCGTCGGAAGCGTCCATTCCCGACCTGCCGCCGGATTCGCCGCTGCAGCAATTGTTCAAGGACTATCTGAACCAGGACAAGAATGTGCCCCATCACATCACGTCGCTGGGGTCCGGTTTCGTCATCGATCCATCCGGCCTGATCGTGACCAACAATCACGTCATCGACGAAGCCGAGGAAATCACGGTGACGTTGAACGACGGCACAAGCCTGCCGGCGAAAGTGGTGGGCCGCGACGAGAAGACCGATCTCGCATTGTTGCGCGTCAAAGCGAAGGCGCCGCTGCCTTCGGCGCATTTCGGCGATTCCGATCGTGCGCGCATCGGAGATTGGGTGATCGCGATCGGCAATCCGTTCGGCCTCGGCAGCACGGTGACGGCCGGCATCGTCTCCGCGCGCAATCGCGATATCGCCGCCGGCCCCTATGACGATTTCATCCAGACCGATGCACCGATCAATCGCGGCAATTCCGGCGGTCCGCTGTTCGACATGGCGGGCAATGTGGTGGGGGTGAATTCGGAGATTTATTCGCCCACCGGCGGCTCGGTCGGCATCGGCTTTGCGATTCCCGCGAATATGGCGCGCAAGGTGATCGACGAGCTGCGCCAGTTCGGCGAAACCCACCGCGGTTGGCTGGGCGTGCGCGTGCAACAGGTGACGAGCGATATCGCGGAAGGCCTGGGCCTGCCCGGCACCAGTGGGGCTCTCGTCGCAGATGTGACCGCGGACGGTCCCGCAGCGAAAGCGGGCTTGCAATCCGGCGATCTGATCGTGGGTTTCGACGGCAAGCGCGTCGCCGACCAGCGCACGTTGCCCCGCATCGTTGCCGATACGCCTGTCGGCAAGAGCGTCGAGGTGGAATATCTGCGCAAGGGCAAGAAGGAAACCGCGCACGTGCTGGTGGCGAAGCTTGAGGATGCGCCCAATCCCGACGATGCGGCCGCGAAATCGGCGAAGCCCTCTCCCGTCAAGACGAACAGCTCGAAGGTGTCCCAACTGGGCTTCGTGCTGGCGCAACTCGACGGCGTCGCGCGCGCGAAATATCACGTGCCCACCGATGTGCAGGGCGTGGTGGTCACCGATGTCGACCCGGACAGTCCGGCAGGCGACAACCATTTCCGCCCCGGCGACGTGATCGTGGAAGTGCAGAGCGAAGCGGTCCGCACGCCGGACGACGTGGCCAAGCGCCTCGATGACGATGCCAAAGCCGGCAAGAAAATCGAAATGCTGCTGGTCAGCCGCGCCGGCGAATCGACCTATGTCGCAATGCCGCTCGGCGAGGCAGGGTGACGGCGCTACCTATCAAGCTCCCACAATCTCCTCATCCCGATACCCCTGCAGATAGAGCAGCGCAGTCAAATCCCCATGCGCGATGCTCGCGCCGGCGGCGGCCGCGACGACAGGTTTCGCATGATAGGCGACGCCGAGGCCTGCGCGTTTGATCATGTCGAGATCGTTGGCGCCGTCGCCCACGGCGAGCGCATCGGCGAAGGAAATGCCGAGCGTTTCCACTTCCGCTTCGAGCGCCGCGAGCTTCGCTTCGCGACCAAGGATCGGTTCGGCGACTTTACCGGTCAGTGCTGCGCCGTCGTCGAGCAGCACATTGGCCTGCTGATCGTCGAAGCCTGCCAGCGCCGCCACGCGCGACGTAAAAATCGTGAAGCCGCCCGACACGAGGCAGGTTCGCGCACCATGCGCCTTCATCGTCGCGACGAGCGCAAACGCGCCCGGATTCAGCCTTACGCGCGTGGCGTATGTTTCCTCCAAGGCGGCAAGCGGCAGACCCTTGAGAAGCGCGACCCGCTCGCGCAGTGCGCCTGCGAATTCGATCTCGCCCCGCATCGCGCGCTCGGTGATTGCGGCGACGCGCTCCTTGAGCCCCGCCATGTCGGCCAGTTCGTCGAGGCATTCGCAGCCGATGATAGTGGAATCCATGTCGGCCACCAGCAGCTTCTTGCGGCGCTGCGCGGTCGCGACGAGGTTGATATCGGCGCTCGTGGCAAGGCTGCGCGCCTCGGCGAGCGAGGCTCGCGCATCGCCCGCGATCGCGATGTCGAAAGCACGACCGGGGGACAGCCATTGCGCCTCGCCCAGCCCGCGCAGTTTCTCGCCAAGCGCGGACGCGTCTTCTGCGATAACGTTCAGCACATGAGTGAATCGTTCGGACATTGCGGCCCATGAGAGCGGATGCGGTGCTTATCGCAGGGCCGACCGCGAGCGGCAAGTCGGCCGCCGCACTCGCATTGGCGGAGCGCCTGAACGGTACGATCGCCAACACGGATTCGATGCAGGTCTATCGCGAGGCGCGCGTTCTGACGGCGCGACCTTCGGATCGCGACATGGAGCGCGTGCCGCATCTGCTCTACGGTCATGTGAGCGTGCACGAACCCTATTCCGTCGCGCGCTTTCAGGCCGATGCGATCGATGCGCTCGTGCAAGTCCGCGCCGCGAAACGTGTGCCGATTTTTGTCGGCGGCACGGGGCTCTATTTCGGCGCACTGACGGAAGGCTTGGCCCAGATTCCGTCCGTGTCGGCGGACATTCGCGCCAAGGTTCGCGCGCGGTCGGAGGAATTGGGCGCGGACGCGTTCTTCGCGGAGCTTGTCTCGCGCGATCCCGAAACGCGCCTGCGCGCCTCGGATCGCCAGCGTGTGCTGCGCGCCATGGAAGTGTTTGAAGCGACCGGTCGCCCGCTTGCCCATTGGCAGAAGAGCGCGGGGAGGGCCGTGCTCGAAGGGCTCGCCGTCGCGCGCTTCGTGATCTCGCCACCGCGGCCCGCGCTCCACGCCCACATCGATGCGCGGTTCGAAACCATGCTCGCATCCGGCGCGGTGGAAGAGGCGGAAGCACTCGAAGGCCTCGATCCGGCGCTGCCGGCGGCCAAGATTCTGGGCCTGCGCGAACTGGCCGCTCTTCGCGCCGGAACGCTCGATCTGTCCTTGGCAAAAGCCGCAGCCCAGGCCGCAACCCGGCAATATGCCAAGCGCCAGCTCACCTGGTTTCGCCACCGGATGAAGGATTGGGCCTGGATCGAGGCGCAAGATTTGAGTAATATACTTGCTGAAATCTTGTCGCACGTTGCGTGAAATTACTTGACGCCGAATCGGTCCTTGCCTAGTTTCCGCAACTGCGAAGCGGGGCAGGCGCTCCCGGGACTGGGAATTCATGTCGTTGAAGCTCGTACTCATTAGAACGCCGCTCTTCGGACGAGGGTAGACCTCGGCTCCCGGACGGCGGCGTGCACACAAGGGGCGGCAACGCCCCTTTTGCTTTTTGGGCTCCTACGATTGTGTTGCGAAGGTGATTGCGATGGACAGAGATGGGCAGGCGCTGACGGGTGCGAGAACCGGCGCCATCGAACTCTCCGGCGCCGAGATAGTGGTGCGCGCGCTGAAGGATCAGGGCGTCAAGCATATTTTCGGCTATCCCGGCGGCGCGGTGCTGCCGATCTATGACGCGCTGTTCGCGTCCGACGATCTCATCCATGTGCTGGTGCGCCACGAGCAGGGCGCAGTGCATGCAGCCGAAGGCTATGCGCGTTCGACGGGCAAGCCGGGGGTCGTGCTCGTTACGTCCGGCCCCGGGGCCACCAATGCGGTGACGGGCCTCACCGACGCGCTGATGGATTCGATTCCACTCGTCGTGCTGACCGGCCAGGTTGCCACCCACCTGATCGGCACGGACGCGTTCCAGGAATGCGACACGGTCGGCATCACGCGTGCCTGCACCAAGCACAATTATCTCGTGAAGGATGTGAACGATCTCGCACGCGTGCTGCACGAGGCGTTTCAGATCGCGACGACGGGACGGCCCGGCCCGGTGGTGGTCGATATTCCCAAGGACGTGCAGTTCAAGCGCGGCGCCTATATCGCCCCGGAATCCGTGCGCCACAAAACCTGGCGGCCGAAGACGGAGCCCGACCTGGGCGCCATCGCCAAAGCGGTCGACCTGATGGCGGCAGCGAAGCGGCCTCTGTTTTATACCGGTGGCGGCATCATCAATTCGGGCCCCGAGGCGAGTAGGCAGTTGTGCGAGCTCGTGAAGCTCACGGGCTTTCCCATCACGTCCACCTTGATGGGGCTCGGCGCGTTTTCCGCCTCCGATCCTCAATGGCTGGGGCTCGTCGGCATGCATGGGCCCTATGAAGCCAATCTCGCGATGCACGATTGCGACCTGATGATCTGCCTCGGCGCACGCTTCGACGACCGCGTGACGGGCCGCATCGACGGCTTCTCGCCGGGCTCGACGAAAATCCATCTCGATATCGATCCCTCGCAGATCAACAAGAATGTGCGGGTCGATCTGCCCATCGTGGCCGATGCCGCCAAGGCGCTGAAGGAGATGCTGCATTTCTGGAAGACGCAGCGCCGCCGCGTGGATGCGCCTGCGCTCGCAGAGTGGTGGAAGCAGATTGAAACCTGGCGAAAGAAAGATTCGCTCGCCTACAAACCCTCCGCCGACATCATCAAGCCGCAATATGCCATCGACCGGCTCTATGCGGCGACGCGGGGTCGCGACGTCTACATCACCACGGAAGTGGGCCAGCATCAGATGTGGGCTGCCCAACGCTTCAAGTTCGAGCAACCGAACCGCTGGATGACGTCCGGCGGACTCGGCACAATGGGTTACGGATTGCCCGCCTCCATCGGCGTGCAGGTGGCCCATCCGGACTCGCTCGTGATCGACATCGCGGGCGAGGCGAGCGTGCAAATGACGATGCAGGAAATGTCGACGGCCGTGCAGTATGAGCTGCCGGTCAAGATATTCATCCTCAACAACCAATATATGGGCATGGTGCGACAGTGGCAGCAATTGCTGCATGGCGGGCGCTATTCGCATTCCTATTCCGAGGCGTTGCCCGATTTCGTCAAGCTCGCGGACGCGTTCGGCTGCGTCGGCCTGCGTGCGGACAAGCCCGCCGAGCTCGACGCGAAGATCATGGAAATGATCGACGTGAAGAAGCCCGTGCTGTTCGATTGCCGGGTCGATCCCACGGAAAATTGTTATCCCATGATCCCGTCCGGCGGCGCGCATCACGAAATGCTGCTCTCCGACGCGCAGGAAAACGAAGTGAGCGACGAAGGAAAGATGCTGGTGTGATGAGCGCTGCCGCCAAACTTCCGCCCAAACCCGCCATCGAGCGTCACACCATCGCCGTGCTCGTCGACAACGAGGCGGGTGTGCTCGCGCGCGTGATCGGACTGTTCTCGGGGCGCGGTTACAATATCGAGAGCCTGACGGTCGCCGAAGTCGATCATGCCGCCCATACCAGCCGCGTCACCATCGTCACCTCCGGTACGCCGGAAGTGATCGAGCAGATCGAAGCGCAGCTGGGCCGCCTCGTGCCCGTCCATCGCGTGGTCAACTGGACAACCAGCAAGCCCGGCATCGAGCGCGAAATGGCGCTTGTGAAGGTGGTCGGCACCGGCGAGAAGCGGGTGGAGGCGCTGCGTCTCTCGGACGCGTTCCGTGCCCGCGTGATCGACACTACGCATACGAGCTTCGTGTTCGAAATCACGGGCGCCCCCGACAAAATCGACGCCTTCGTTGACCTGATGCGACCGCTGGGATTGGCGGATGTCTCCCGCACAGGCGTCGCCGCGATCTCCCGCGGGCCGGAGTCGATGTAGACTATTCGGACATTGATGTTGATTTTCCCTCTCCCCCATTGGGGGAGAGGGCAGGGTGAGGGGGTCGTGGTCACAGAGAAAACATCGGACGAAAGGGCCGCCAACACGCCGTACCGCGAGAATGCGAAACGCCTTCGCACAAATCAGACGGATGCGGAAAGCGTGTTCTGGTACAACGTCCGCGCTCGCCGGTTGGCGGGTTTCAAATTCAGGCGGCAATATCCGGTGGGACCGTTCATCGTCGACTTTATGTGCCTGGAAGCCAAATTGATCGTCGAAC
>JBEKDC010000042.1:0-17228 GCA_050014535.1 Rhizomicrobium sp. | reverse complement strand
GCATTCTTGTTTTCGCCGGCGCCGCTCGGCCGGCGAGTTACTTCACGTCCACCGGCACACCGGGTTCGTGTTTGCTGGCGCGGATGACGAGCGCGGTCTTCACGCTCGCGACGTTTTTCGCCGCCGTCAGAGTCTCGGTGATGAAGGATTGGAACGACGACAGATCTTCCGCCACGCATTTGAGCAGGAAGTCGACTTCGCCCGACAGCATGAAACACTCGCGCACCGCGGGCCACGCGCGCACCTGCTCTTCGAAGCGCTTCAAATCGGCCTCGGCCTGGCTGGAGAGTCCGACGAAAGCGAAGCCCGTCACTTCGTAGCCGAGAGCCTTGCCGTCGAGATCGGCGTGGTACCCCTTGATGTATCCCGCCTTCTCCAGCGCGCGCATGCGCCTCAGGCACGGCGGCGCCGTGATCTTCGCCCGCCGCGAAAGTTCGACATTGGTGATGCGGCCATTGCTCTGGAGTTCGGAAAGAATTCGAAGATCGATGGAATCGAGCTTGTGGCGCTCCATGGGAACCTGCGGTTGTCTGACACGCCGCAATTTAACTCGCCGGCACCCTCGCGCGCAATAATATTTCGAGATGCCGACAGTTCCTGTCTGAAGGCTTCACAGGCGGATTCTGTGGAATTCCGCGGCCCGCAGAATCAGCTCGCAAATGCGATCCGCGCAACAATTCGTGACAGGAACTTAACCGGCACAAAGCCCCGGTTTTTCGCGGCCTGCTTGACCTTTCGTGAGCCTATTCCGATATCAGCCTGTAGGGGTCGTGAGACTGCGAGGGCGGTTGGCGCTTCCTGTCATTTCCGATGCGTTGGGAGCGCTTGAGGTGCAGCAGGCCAAGGTCGTCATTCTGGGCAGCGGCGCTGCGGGTGCCACGGCCGCCATCTATGCTTCGCGCGCCATGCTGGAGCCCGTGATGATCGCGGGCCTGCAGCCCGGCGGCCAACTGACCATCACCACCGAAGTCGAGAATTATCCGGGATTCGCCGAAGCGATCCAGGGCCCCTGGCTCATGGAGCAGATGCAGGCGCAAGCCGAGCATGTCGGCACGCGCATCGTGCAGGATACGATCGCGGCGGCCGATCTCGCGCGGCGGCCCTTCACGCTGGTGGGCGATTCCGGCGCGCGTTACAGCGCCGAGACGCTGATCATAGCGACCGGCGCGCAAGCGAACTGGCTCGGGCTTGCTTCCGAAGAGAAATACAAAGGCTTCGGCGTGTCGGCTTGCGCCACCTGCGACGGGTTCTTCTTTCGCGGCAAGCATGTGGCGGTTGTCGGCGGAGGCAACACCGCGGCCGAGGAAGCTTTGTTCCTCACCAATTTCGCCGATCGCGTCACGCTGATTCATCGCCGCGCCGTGCTGCGCGCCGACAAGACCAACCAGATGCGCCTCGCCGCCAACGCCAAGATCGACGTCATCTACGATTCCTGCGTCGACGAAGTGATCGGCGCGGACAATCCGCGCGTCGTGCACGCCATCGCCATCCGCAATCTGGGGACGGGCACGACCGAGACGTTGGCGGTCGACGGTCTCTTCATCGCCATCGGCCATTCGCCGGCCACGCATCTGTTTCACGGCCAGCTCGACATGGATCCGGAAGGCTATATCCGCACGGCCCCCGATTCGACGCGCACCAGCGTGCCGGGCGTGTTCGCGGCGGGCGATGTGAAAGACAAGATTTTTCGCCAGGCGGTCACGGCCGCCGGCATGGGCTGCATGGCTGCTTTGGAGGCCGAGCGGTTTCTCGCGGGCGCGCACTAGCGTCCGCCAAGCCCTGGGAGGGGCGCGATGGATTGGGACAAGCTTCGTATCTTCCACGCCGTCGCCTCGGCGGGAAGTTTCACGCATGCGGGCCAGATGCTCACGCTCAGCCAATCGGCGGTGAGCCGTCAGATCAGCGCGCTCGAGGAAGAAATCTCCACGCCGCTGTTCCAGCGTCACGCGCGCGGCCTCACGCTCACCGACGAAGGCGAGCTGCTCTATGGCGCGGTCTCCGACGTGCTCACGCGCCTCGGCCAGGCCGAGGAAGCGCTGAAGAACGCGCAGTCCGCGCCGCGCGGTTCACTCAAGGTCACGTCGAGCCACGGGCTCGGCGCCTATTGGCTGTTGCCGCGGCTCAACGAATTCCTGCTCGATTTTCCCGAGCTCCAGGTCCACCTGGTGTTCGAAGATCACGAGCTCGATCTGGCGCAGCGCGAGGCCGATCTCGCGCTCAGGATGCGCGCGCCGGTGCAGGCCGATCTCATCCAGCGCAAGCTCTTCACGGTGCACTATCATACCTATGCGTCGCCGGCATATCTGGCCCGCGCGGGCACGCCGCAGGTGTTCGAAGACCTCGTCAACCACACGGTCATCGTCTATGGCGAAACGGCCGCGCCGGAGATCCGCGACGTGAATTGGCTGGTGGACGCCACGCGGCGGCTGGCGCCGGAGGGCAACATGAGGGCCCTGCGAATCAACAATCTGACCGGCATTCTCTACGCCGCAGAAGCCGGCGCAGGCATTGCGGCGCTGCCGGATTATGTCGCGGCGGGACGGCCCAATCTCGTGCGCATTCTGCCGGAGGTCGACGGGCCGACCTTCGACGTGCACCTCGTCTATTGCGATGCGTTGCGCCAATCCAAACGCGTCGCCGCGTTCCGCGATTTCCTCGTGCGCGCCGCGAAGGAGTGGAAATACTGATCCGGCCGACCGCACGGAGTTGTGATTCCGCAGGGTTGAAATCCGCGAGCGCCTCTCCTATTTCAGGCTGGTCGCGGCCGTCCCCCCACGGTCCGTGGCATTGGCGGAGGAATTCTTCGCCGCCTCGCGCCCGCCCCCTCGGGCGCGAGGCCGCCCTCCCCACCCCAAGCACCCCAGGCCGGAGCGGCGCTCCGGCCTTTTGCTTGACCGGCGTCGAGCCTCTCGGTATTACAATTTATCAAAAGTAAGGAACCGGTATGGACTCCGCGATCACGACAAAGGGTCAAGCGACCATTCCGAAAGCCATCCGCGAACATCTCGGGCTGAAACCCGGCGACCGGGTGAAGTTCTTCATGCATCCCAACGGCTCCGTGGTCCTGTTGCCGAAACTCCCGGCCTCTGCCTTGCGCGGCATCCTCAAGTCATCGCGACGGGGCGTGACGATCGACATGATGAACAAGGCCGTCGCCGATGGCGCAACGTCGCCGCGGCGCAAGCGCCGGTGATCGGACTCGATACCAATATCCTCGTCCGCTATCTCGTCCAGGACGATCCCGTCCAATCCCCGATCGCGACACATCTCATCGAGCGGCGCCTCAGCGAGGACGATCCGGGTTTTGTGACCATCGTCGCCATGGTCGAGACCGCCTGGGTGCTGGAACGCATCTACGGTTTTTCCGACGCCGACATCGCCGCCGCAATCGAGCGAATGCTTCAGATCGATCTGCTCGTCGTAGAAAACGAACAGGATGTCTTCACGGCGATGGTCGAACTCGCGGAAGGCCGTGGTTCATTTGCCGATGCCCTCATCGGCGCTCGCGGCGCCGGAGCGGGATGCTCCCATACGCTCACCTTCGACCGGAAAGCCTTGCGGATTCCCGGGTTCGAGCTGCCGTGATTCCGGTGCCTCGTTACGCCGCGGCTTTCCGGGTCGCCACCACCTGCTCCGCGATCTTGCCGGTCAGCTCGGCCAGATGGTCGAACTTAGTCTCGAAGGTGCCCACGCCTTGCGTGAGCGAGCGCAAGTCGATGATGAGGCCGTGCAGCTCCGACATCGGCATCTGCGCTTCGACGGTGTCCCAGCCTCGCCAGCCATCGCGCGCGTCGAAGCCCATCAATTGCCCGCGCCGCCCGCTGACGATCGCATTGACCTTCGCGGTCGCATCATTGGGGGCATGAATGCGCACATGCATGATCGGTTCGAGCAGGACCGGCGAGCAATTCGGCATCCCTTCGGTCATCGCGATGCGGCCGGCCGTCTGGAACGCGGCATCCGACGAGTCAACCGAATGATAGGAGCCGTCCGTCAGCTTCACCGCGAGATCGACCACCGGAAAGCCGAGAGGGCCTTCCTTCAGATATTCCGCAACGCCTTTTTCCACGGACGGAATCCAGTTCTTCGGAACCACGCCGCCCGTGATCGCATCTTCGAACACGAAGCCCGAACCGCGGGGAAGCGGCCGGATTTCGATCACCACGTCGCCGAACTGGCCGTGACCTCCCGTCTGCCGCTTGTGGCGGCCGCGCTGCGAAGTCCCCTTGCGGATCGTTTCCTTGTAAGGGACGTGCGGCATATGCGTGTTGAGCTTGAGCCCGTATTTGCTCTGGAGCTTTTCGACCGCGACTTTCAAATGAATCTCGCCCTGGCCCACGAGCGCGATTTCATGCAGCTCCGCGTTCTGCTCGAAATGGATCGAAGGGTCCTCTTCGCGCAGCTTGCCGATCGCCGCCGTGAGCTTGACTTCGTCCTTGCGGTCCGCCGCCTCGATCGCGAGCCGGTAAACCGGCGCCAGCTGCTCGATCTGGATCTTCGCCAACGATTCGGCCTTGGCGCTTGCAAGCGTTTCACCGGTTTGCACGCCTTCGAGCCGGCCGAACGCAACCGTATCGCCGCCTTTGGCATCCGTGAGCTTGGTCTGGGCTTCGCCCTTGAGCGCGAAGATTCCACCGATGCGCGCCTCGCTGCCATCGCGCCGCTGCAGCACAGCGCCGTCCTTCAGCGATCCTGCGAGAATGCGGCCCAGACTGAGCTTGCCGCCATGCGAGGAATGATAGGTCTTGAGAATCTGTACGACCGCCTCCCCATGCGTTTTGAGACCGAGCCGCGCGCAGGTCGCCTCGACACCCGGAACTTCGTGGCGCAGCGCCTTCAGCAACCGCCGCACGCCGTTGTCGCCCTCGGCCGAGCCGATGAGAACCGGCACGATGGCGCCTTCCGACAATTCCCTGGCAAGATCGTCGAACACCTCGTCGCGCGGCGGCTCGATGTCGGACAGCAACTCCTCCATCAGATGCTCGTCGTAATCGGCAAGCTTTTCGAGCATCTGGTAGCGCGCTTCCTTCTCGCGTTCCTTGACGTCGCCATTCAAGTCGATCAGTTCGGATTCCGCATGCTCGCGATAGACGAAGGCGCGTTCGAGCGCGAGATCGACAAAGCCCGTGACAATGCCGTTCTCCCAGATCGGAATCTGGCGCAGAAGAAGCGGTGTGTCGCTTGCCTGCTGAAGGATACCGAGGAGATCGCGCAGCGCACCGCCAGACTTGTCGATTTTGTTGACGAACAGGAAATGCGGAATTGCGAGATCTTCGAGCCGCTTCAAATAAGGCTTGAGCATCTGCACCTTGGCCGGCTCCGGCTCGCACACCACGATCGCGGCGTCCACACCCGGCAGCACGTTCAGCGTGTCCTGCAGAAATTCGATGGAACCCGGGCAATCGAGAAAGGTGAAGCTGTCGTCCAGATATTTCGTGGTCGCGCAATTGACTTCGACGCTCATCTGTCGGGCACGCGCTTCGGGCGACGTGTCGCCGACCGTATTCTTCTGCGTAACCGAACCCTTGCGCTGCGTCGCGCCGGTAATTGCCAGAATGCTTTCGAGCAACGTCGTCTTGCCGCTGCCGTAAGGTCCTACCAGGGCCACTGTGCGTGGCCCCGTTCCTCCATTTTTTTTGGTCATGTTGCGCGCCTCCTGGTCCCGGATGCCGGGCGAGGCGCGGCGGGCGCTGGCCGAACGGAGGCCGCGTCACGCGCCCCTTGTAGCAGGATGCTCGCCCCGAATGGCGGCGTCTGGCAAGGCCCACATGACGAAATTAGAGTGCTTGACTCGGCTCAACGACCGGCCGCAGCGGAGACGAAAGTCAGGCGCGGCCGGCGACCGGCGACATCATGTAACTGTCGTCCGACATGCGTTCGAGATCGTCCGCGAGGCGTTCGAGTTCAACCGCACTGCGAAGCATCATGTCGATATATCTGACGAGACGCATCTCCTCGGCCTTTTCGCGAAAATCCATCGCAAGCTCGCGAAGCTCCATGGCCTTTGTGAGCCGTGGATCCGTCATTTCGATCTCGATGAAGTCCCGCGTCTGTAGCATGGCAGCCGGACTGAACCTCGACCGGCGGTTCCGCCAGTCGGGAACTGCCCTAGGGAAAATTACCTACGGGCTGATGCTACCGCAGATTTCCGCAGAAGCGTTGAATGCGATGACACGCTTCCTCGAGCTGCGCATTCGACGCCGCATAGGAGATACGGAAGAACGGCGACTGGCCGAAGGCCGCGCCATGCACGATGGCGACCCCTTCCGTGTCCAGAAGCTCGCTCGCGAAATCCTCGTCGGTCGCAATCGCTTTTCCGGACGGCGCCTTTTTGCCGATCAGTTTGCGAATCGAAGGGTAGACATAGAACGCACCTTCGGGTTTGGGGCACTCGATGCCATTGGCCTGGTTGAGCATCGAGACCACCAGATCGCGGCGTTCCTCGAAGATGCGCTGGAACTTGGGAATGAAGTCCTGCGGACCGTTCAATGCCTCGACGCTCGCCCATTGGGAGATCGAGGCCGCGTTCGACACCGACTGAGATTGCAGTTTCGCCATGGCCCTGATCAGCGGCTCCGGCGCGCCGCAATAGCCGATGCGCCAACCCGTCATCGCATAGGCTTTGGAAACACCGTTCATGGTCAAGGTGCGTTCGTAGAGCCGCGGCTCGACTTGCGCGACGGTCGAGAAGCGGAACCCGCCATAGACGAGGTGCTCATACATATCGTCCGTCAAGATCCAGACCTGGGGATGTCTGAGCAGCACGTCCGTCAGCGCCTTCATCTGCTCGCGCGTGTAGCAGGCACCGGTGGGATTGGACGGTTGGTTAAGGATCAGCCACTTGGTTTTTGGCGTGATCGCCCGCTCGAGAGCCTCCGGCATCAGCCGAAATCCGTCCTCGATTCTCGTATCGACGATCACCGGCGTGCCGCCTGCCAGCAACACGACATCGGGATAGCTCACCCAATAAGGCGAAGAGACAATGACCTCGTCGCCTGGATTCAGCGTCGCCAGCAGGGCATTGAAAATGATGCTCTTTCCCCCGGGCGCCACGAAACATTGGGCGGGTTTGTAGTCGAGGCCGTTCTCGCGCTTGAATTTGCCGGCAATCGCCGCACGCAGTTCGGGAATGCCCTCGACGGCTGTGTACTTTGTCTCGCCGCGGCGGATCGCGGCGATGGCCGCCTCCTTGATATTGTCCGGCGTGTCGAAGTCCGGCTCGCCTGCGCCAAGGCCGATGACGTCCCTCCCTGCCAACTTCAGATCGCGCGCCTTTTGCGACACGGCTATCGTGGGCGAAGGCTGAATGCGGTTCAACGCCTGCGACAGGAACCCTCTGGGCAGTGCGGCGGCAGACGTCACGGTTTCGATTCCCTTCGATTGAGACGATCACGTATCAATCTGTGGGCGTCTCCCGCAAGGGTGTCCCATCGCGGGACAGTTACGCTTTTTCAACGGGGCGGCAGCTAGAATCCCCTTGTCGGCGTAAGGCCGAACAAGCGGGGGTTCGCCATGCGCAAATTCGCGGCGGCGGTTCTGAGCGTGCTGTGTCTTGCGGGACTTATCGGCTGCTCGCACTCGAAACAGCCGCCTGCGGGTCGCTGGGAGGGCAGTTACGAAACGGACGACGACATGGTCGTGGTCCGGCTCGAAATAGCGGCCAATGGCACGATCTATCTGAGCGCTCCCGACGCGATCGATATCGGCGCAGTTCCACCCGACCAGCGCGGGCCCATGCGGGATAAGCTGGCCGCGACGTTGTCGTCGAGTTGGGGCGAGGTCGAGGGCCGCACCATGGATTTCGATGGGCGCGTCTTTCGCAAGCCCGGCGGCGTGGCCCCGCAAATGGAGTGGAATCCCGACAGCAAAAAGATGACCGTCGTGGTGTATCTCGGCATGAAGACCGTTCGAATCCCGGTGCATGCCGTGAAGGACTTCAGCGACGACCCGTGGAACGGTTGAGCACAAGTTTGTTAGACCGGTTACGCTTCCGATCGATCGAACGACCTCTTGGTTACGCGACATTCAATCCGGTCGATGCCGAGCCGGTTGGAGCCAGTCGTTCGAACTCTCACGCCAAATTGATACGGGCACGGATCGAACGCGGCAATCTCCGACGCAAAGAAACCGAGCAAATTGGCGGTTTTCGAGCAGACGATGCTTCGGGACGAATATTCCGCGAGCGGCCGTTTACAATGCGCCGCCATGGACGACTGCCCGGCGCAGTGAGACAATCTGCAAATCCTATCGGGAGGAACACATGAGACTTCGAGGTATTTCGGCAATCGTTCTAGGCGCTGTTGGAATTGTGGTGCTCGCCGCACCGCAAGCGCAGGCAGCGATTACGGTCATCGGCAACGGGCTCGCCCGGAACTGCTACGAGGAGGCCGAATTCGGCGGAGACACCGCCGCTGCGATAGAGACCTGCACGAACGCGCTTGAATTGTCGGCGCTTGCCGTCAACGAACGCGCCGCGACCTACATCAATCGCGGAATTCTGAAATCCCGCTATGACGATCCCAATGGCGCGCTCGCCGATTACAACCAGGGGCTCCAACTCGATCCAAATCTCGGCGAGGGCTACGTCGATCGCGGTGCCGTGCAGATTCTATTCCAGCACTACGACGAGGCGCTGAAAGACATCAACACAGGCATCGGTATGGGCCCCAAGAAGCCCGAGATTGCCTATTACGATCGTGCGATCGTCGATGAGGCACTGGGCAACGTTCGTGGAGCATATGAAGATTACAAGAAGGCCGTGGAGATCGCTCCGGACTTCGAGTTGGCGGCCCAAGAGCTCACGCGGTTCAAGGTTGTCGTGCAAAAGCACACCGACGGCATGTAACAATTGGTTAGGCTTCGAATCGAAAACGGCGCGGCGTTCGCGCCGTTTTTTTTGAAATGGGAGATTTCCGTCGCGAGTCGGGCCTGTCTCTCCATCCGACGACAGATTGATACAACTTCCCCATTGCTCGCATCGCGCTTGGGAATATTCCTTCTGTTCGGCATTCGAAGACGCCGCGGAGGGTGGCTGAGCCGAAGCAGTTCCGCCCGGATTTCCGCGCTCGAGTCGTGATCGTGCCCGTATCGGCGCTCCATCAAGGGCACGGTCGCGCGGGCGGCTGGACCGGTTTCTGGACCCCGAACCAGGATCGCGTCCGGCCGCCCTACCGCCGAATATCAGGACATTTCGGCGTGGGCGCCGGCTCGGATATTGTGGCCGCCGCCTGACAATTTCGAGAGCGGGCGGCGCGGACGGCGACAGGGCTGCCGCTTTCGCTATGCTGTGGAGAGGAAAATGGGGGGGCGGCACATACGATGAGACTAATATGCAAGGGGTCGCCGGCCCGCTGGAGCGTCCATCCGGAAACAGGCCTTGTTTTCGCCAAACGAGCGGCTAAGAAGTCGCTGCCTTCCCCGAGTTCCCCGCCGCCAAACGAGTAATTTTGATGAAATATCTGCTGCAGACTGCCTCGGTGGTCGCCCTCGCCGCAACGACGTTGGGCTGTTCGACCCCGGTTCCTCAGGCTCTCACGGCGCCTGACGTCCCGGCCGCGTTCACGATGCCGATTGCCGGCGACGCCGACGTCTGGCCAAAGGCGGGTTGGTGGACCGAATTCGGCAGTCCCGAACTCAACGATTTGATTGCCGAGGCGAAAGCCAAGAACACCAATCTTGCGGTCGCGATTGCCAGCGTGCTGCAGGCCAAGGCGCAGGTCGACGTCGCGCGCGCGGCCCTGTTCCCGGACATCAATTTGGAAGGCAGCGCGCAGCGTGAAAGCGAGCCGGTGTCGGCCCTCACGTCCACCACCACTACGGTGGGCGGCACTCCTGTGAGCAGCAGCAAGTCGGGCGGCGGCAAGGGGTCGAACGGAAACGTCACCGAGAACAGTTTCGGCCTCTCCGCCGACGCGAGCTATGCGCTCGATTTCTGGGGCTTGGCGCAGGACAATCTGCGCGCCGCCAAGGAAAGCCTGAAGGCCGCGAAGTTCAATCAGGAGGTTGTCGCACTGACGATCGTCGAAGATGTCGGCACGACCTATTTCAACGTCCTGTCGTTGCGTCAGCAGATTGCGATCGCGCAGCATAACGTGGACGCCGCCAAGAGCATCATGACGATCACCCAGGCGCAGGTTACCAACGGCATCGCTTCGAACCTCAACCTCGCGCAGCAGGAAGCGTTGGTCGACTCCGTAGAGGCGACAATACCGGTCCTCAAGGAACAGGAGCGCGAAGCGCTGTTTGCGCTTGCCATTCTGCTGGGACGACCGCCGGAAGGCTTCGATGTCAAGGGCCAAACTCTGGATGGAATCAAGTCGCCCGTCATCGCTCCAGGGCTTCCCTCGTCGCTGTTGCAGCGTCGTCCCGATGTCGCGATGGCGGAAGCCAACCTTGCGAGCGCCCATGCCAATGTCGATGCCGCGCGAGCGGCATTTTTCCCGGCCATCTCGCTGACCGGTTCGGGCGGACTATCGAGTCTCGCGCTTGGCACGTTGTTCACGGGATCGAGTTTCGGCTGGGGCGTCGGCGCGAGCCTGCTGCAGACGATCTTCGACGGCGGGAAATTGTTTGGCGAAAGCGACCTGGCGAAGTCGGAGCAGAAGGGCTTGATTGCCACTTACCGCGGCGCCGTCATCCAGGCTTTCTCGGATGTTGAAACGGGGCTCAGCCAGGTGTCGAACTACTCCGCCGAGCAAGAAGCGTTGACGCGCGAAGTCAAAGACAGCGCGGAGGCATTCCGGATTTCCGAGCTGCAATATCGCGAAGGTATCGTTGACCTCCTGACCGTGCTGCAGACGCAACAGACCCTGTTCACCGCGGAGCAGACGCAGGCGCAGGCGGAGCTGGCGCATGCGAACGCGATCGTCGGGCTCTACAAGGCCATGGGGGGCGGCTGGACGGAGGCTCCGAAGGACACGACGCAGCCAATTCCCGTCGTCACAGCGCCTATTGCAGCGACGCCAGCGCCAACGCCTCCCGCCGCGGCTCCGGCAACATCCCCCGAGGCAACGCCGGCGCCGACGCCCAAGAACTGACTGATCGGCGGGCACACCTGGAAAGCGGCGTCTGTATTGCGGGCCGCTGCACTGCAGCACGGGTTTTGTCGCGCATTCCGCAAGCCTTGCTTAACGGCCTTTCCGTATTCTGTCTCTTCCGAACAGCCGTTTTGGCGGGGGAGCCAAAGTGTGATGTCGCAGCAGAACCCTGAGACGGGGTTGGCTTCGCTGGAGGAGGCTCTTCGCAGCGAAGGCGCACAATTCGCGCTTGCGGAACGCGCAGCGCGCTTCGGCTATTGGCGTCTGCGTCTCGCCGATAATCATGTCACCTGGTCGCCGGGCATGTACCGCCTCCTGGGCGTCGATCCGAATGAGAAAGCCGACAATACCTGGCTGCTCGCGCAGATCGAGGACGAAGACGCCCGCATGATCCTTGAAAAGATCAATCACGCAATCAGGACCCGCTCGCCGTTTCAATATCGCAGCCGCGCCAAAGACCCCAACGTTGCGGCGCCGATCGTCGATACGCATGGCGAGGTCGAGATCGGGCCGGATGGGCGCGTTGTTTCTGTGATCGGCGTTTGCCATGACGTGACCCGACAAGTCAACGCCGAGGCGGAGCGTGAAAACGCGCAACGAGCCTACCGCACGATCGCAGAAGAAGCTTCCGATATCATTTTCCTGCACGATAGCGGTCGGATTGTATTCGCATCCAATGCCCTCGACCGCGTCCTGAAGCGCAGGCCGGAGGAACTGGAGGACGGAAGGTTCCTGGAACTCGTTCATCCCGACGATATCGACGAAGCCATGAAAGTACGCGGCCGGCCGCCGCCGGGCGAAGTCAGGTCCGCCACCTATCGCAACCGGCACGCGGACGGGCACTATGTCTGGATCGAGACGCGCACGCGCGCCATCTATGACGACGAGACCGGCGATTTTTTGTGCGAGATCAGCGTCGGCCGCGACGTTACCGAGCGCCGCGAGCAGGAATTGAAGATGCGCGCCGCGCAGGAGCGCGCCGAAGCGGCGAGCCGCGCCAAATCGCTATTTCTCGCAAATATGAGTCACGAACTTCGAACGCCGCTCAATGCAATCATGGGTTTTGCGGACATGATGCGCATGGAGGCGTTCGGCGCTCTGGGGCACGAGCGCTATCGGGAATATGCAGCCACAATCTGCAACTCCGGCCAGCATTTGCTCGATCTGATCACGGATATTCTCGACACGGCAAAGATCGAAAGCGGCAAACTCGAGTTGCATCTGGAGCAACTCGATCTCGGCGGCGCCATTCGCGAATGCATCGACCTTTTGGCAATTCGCGCCAAGGAAGCGGGACTCGATCTCAGCGTCGAGATAGGCGATCGGGCGTCCGAGTTGACAGCTGACCGACGCGCGGTCAAGCAGATATTGCTCAATCTGCTCGCCAACGCGATCAAATTTACGCCATCCGGAGGACACGTTTCGGTCGAGACGTCGTCGCGCAAGGATTGCATCGCGCTCTGCGTGCGCGACGACGGCGTGGGAATTCCGGCAGACCAGATCCCTCGGCTCGGCAGGCCGTTCGAACAAGTGTGCGTCGATCCGCTGCTGGCAAAGGGCGGCAGCGGGCTCGGATTGGCCCTCGTCCAGGCGCTCGCGCAGAAGCATGGCGGCGTCATGCGAATCGAAAGCGAGCAAGGCGTGGGAACGACTGTCACGGTCGAGTTTCCCGTCGCTCAGCCCGCGTTTCGCGCGGCATAAACCAGCTCGCGCGCGTCCCTAGTTATGCCCCAGCACGCGATGGGGCTTGTAGGGTTCGCTGAGCGCCTTCATTTCCGCTTCGTCGAACTTGAGTGAAGCAGCCGCGATGGCGTCGCTCAGATGGTGCGGCTTGGATGCGCCGACGATGGGCGCCGTTACGCCAGGTCGATGCAGCAGCCACGCGAGCGCCACTTGTGCGTTCGACACGCCCCGCTTCTGCGCGATCTCGCCGACGCGCTCGACCACGTCGAAATCGCTATCCTGGTAATACATCGCGTGCGCAAACTCGTCGCTCTTGGCGCGCGCGGTTTCGCCGCGATCCTGTCTGCGGCGATTGCCTGTAAGGAAGCCGCGTGCAAGCGGGCTCCACGGAATCACGCCCACGCCTTCGGCGCGGCAGAGTGGCATCATTTCGCGCTCTTCTTCGCGATAGACGGCGTTGTAGTGGTTCTGCATCGAGACGAAGCGGGTCTTGCCCATCGCATCCGCCGTATGGAGATATTTGGAGAACTGCCAGGCATACATCGACGACGCGCCGATATAGAGCGCCTTGCCTGCCTTGACGACGTCATGCAGCGCGTCGATCGTCTCTTCGATCGGCGTGGTCTGGTCGAAGCGGTGTATCTGATAGAGATCGACATAGTCCATGCCCAGCCGCTTCAGGCTCGCATCGATCGCATGCATGATGTGCTTGCGCGACAGGCCGGCTTCATTGGGCGTGGGCCCCATCGGGCTGAACACCTTCGTCGCCACCACCAGCCGTTCGCGCGGCGGACCGAAATCCCTGAGTGCGCGCCCCAGAACTTCTTCACTCGCGCCTCTGGAATAGATGTCGGCCGTGTCGAAAAAATTGATGCCGCCTTCCAGCGCCTGCTTGATGAAGGGCCGGCTCGCCTCCTCGTCCAGAACCCAGTCGCGCCATTTGGGATCGCCATAGGTCATGGCGCCCAAACAGATGCGCGAGACCTTGAGGCCCGTCGAGCCGAGTTTCACGAGTTCCATGTGCGTCTCCCGACTAAAGCTGCACCCAGCATAGAACGCGAATCCGCGCCTTTGTCAGCGGTTAAAATGTTACCGATCGGTTTAGCTCGGTCTTTACCGGTTCCCCGGCATCATGGGTCGGTCGAGTTGGAGCTTACGGGATGCGGCGCACGCTCTTTTGGATTGGTTTGGGCCTCTTCGCCGCGCTCTTCGCGACGCCGGCCGTCGCAGACGGCCTGCCCAACACGCTTCCAGCCACGCCGGCCATGTGGACGGTCCATGGCCCCAAGGGCACGGCCTATCTGCTGGGGTCCATCCACATCCTGCCGAAAAATGTGAATTGGCAGACCGCCTACATCATGCAGGCAATGAAGCGCGCCGACACGTTCGTATTCGAAATTCCGATGGACAAGGAATCCCGGGACAGCGGTATGGCTACCATCCGGGATAACGCCTTGTTGCCGTTGAGCACGTCGCTGGTTTCGCTGTTCAACGAGCAGATGCGCAACGACTTTCGCCGCGTCATCGAACTGACGCATGCGGATCCGACCTATGTCGTCTATATGAGACCGTGGCTCGCCGCGATGGACCTCGAAGGCGCGGAAAGCGGCGACCCCCGTTTCGTGGCCGCAGAGGGCGTCGACAACAAGGTCTATGCGCTGGCCTCGGTGCGCAAGGGTGTCCATTTCCGGGCGCTCGAGACATATGCTTTGCAATCCCGATTGCTGATGGGCGATGGAAATCTGAGCGACGAGATGGCCTCGCTGCGCCTCGCGTTCAAGCAGATTCTGACGGAGCACGGACCCAACATCGACGCCCTCCTGGCCTCCTGGGCCAAGGGCGACGCGAAGGCGTTGGCCGTCTTCGGTCCGGAAAGCACTCAGATGTCTGCAACAGACAAGAAAGCGATGTTCGAAAGCCGCAACCGCAGCTGGATCCCGGAAATAACCGCGATGCTGAAGGAGCGGCACACCTATTTCATTACGGTTGGCGCCGGCCACCTGGTCGGAACGACGGGCGTCCCAAACCTGCTGCGCGCGGCCGGCTACACAGTGGATGGACCGTAACCTCCTTCAGCCGCGACAAAAGAGCCGTCCCGAAACCGAAACGCGCGATTCGGGTTACCTTCGAGCTGTTCCATTCGACCTTTCGCGACTGGAACATCGGATCGGCGCCATCTATTGGCGGCAGACGCCCAACTGATGTATCGTTCCCACCGACACGCTTAGTTCGGTCCGAACCCATCGCCAGCAGAAGGTTGCAAGATGTCGCCTGCGCACAAACTCTTCGTGGCTCTTTCGCTGACGTTTCTGATGCTCTCCTGCGGCCCGCAGAAACAGAATTCGCAGCAGCAAAACGCCAACGGGAATTCGAGCTCAACGACCGAACCTACCGAAAACGCACCAGGTGTTCGGCGCGCCTGCGCCGACGAGATCCAAAAATATTGCGCGAACGATCAGCACAAACGGCGCTGTCTGCGGGACAACGAAGACAAGCTCAGCGAATCCTGCAAGGAAGCGGTCAATGCCCCGCGTAGCGGTGGGAACGGAACGGGGCATGGCCAGGGGCTTCGGTCCGTCTGCGCAAACGAGATTCAAAAGTTTTGTGCGAACGATCAGCGCAAACGGCGCTGCTTGCGCGACAATCTCGCTCAGCTCAGCGACGCCTGCAAGGCGGCGGTCAATGCGCCGCGCGACAAGAATCGTCAACAGAATGGCGGCCAGCAGAACGACGGCGATCAATAGGATTGGCGTCGCGCTCGAAGAATTTCGACACGCGCTGTCGCGAAGGTCGAATTTGGATCGTTCTGCTGACTCGAGTCAGAACCCGAAAACCTTGCCCAGCAGGCCCACAACGGGGTTCGTGAACTTAAGCGGCGCGTCCGTCATGGCCAGCGTGATGCAATAGCCGTCGGCATCGGTGACCGGGCGATGGACGATCTCCGGCGTCGTAGTCTGGAGATCGCCGCGGCGATAGCTGCCGGTCACGTCGGTGAAGCCGCCGGCCAGCACGAGAGTCAATTCCTCGCCGCGATGGGTATGAGTGCCCACGCCCGCGCCGGGGGCTGTGCGGATCAGCTGAACGCGCTCGCCGTCCCGCGTGAACAATGGACGATAAGACACGCCGGGCCCGACCGGAATCCAGCGCACGCGATCGATGTCGCCATGGATATAGGAACGCAACGGCTCCGGCGCGATGAGCGGCGGGGAGAGGTCACTCGCTTGCGCGCTTGATTCTTCCGTAAGTTCGTCCAACCTTGCCATCGCCGACGACAACGCCGACGCAGACATTTCCGCCGGTGCGACATCGGCCAGCAGTGCGCCGCCGATGTGCTCCATCGCGCCGACCCTGCCGCGGCATTCCGGACAGAGAGCCAGATGCGTGCCGACAAGCAAAGACACCGCTTCGCTGCCCGCGCCCGAAGCGTGAGCGAGCAGGAATTCGTCCTCGGGATGATGCCGGATCGTCATGGTGCCGACCCGAGAGTCGCGCGGATATGTGCCATGGCAAGTCTGAGACGCGACTTCACGGTGCCCAGCGGCAGTCCCAACTCGGCGGCAATGGCGCTATGGGGTTTATCGGCGAAAAAAGACATCTGAACGATTTCGGCCTGTTCCGGTGAAAGCTTTCCCAGCGCCGCGCGCAAATTCACGTCGTCGTCGTCGCGCATCATCCGGGCGTCGGCGGCGGGTTCTTCTCCGGGAACGAAGGCGGGATCGTTGGGATCGAAATCCGGCCGGCGTTCGCGGCGCAGCAGGTCGATGCGCAGATTGCGCGCGACCGTGAATATCCATGTCGAGGCCGAAGCCCGGGCAGGATCGAACATAGACGCCTTGCGCCATACCGCCAGCATCGTTTCCTGAGCCAGATCTTCGGCCGCGGCGACGCTCGTGCCCAGGCGAATAAGATAGCCTTTGATACGCGGCGCGAAGTGGGCGAAGAGCATCTCGAACGCCCGCCTGTCGCGGCTCTGCGCGATCAGCACGATCAGATCGTTGAGTTGCGCCGGCGGCGCCGTTTCCGTCTTCGTCATGCGGCGGGGACCGGAAAGGCGATGGCGTACGGCCGCAACGCCTCCCCCCAACCGGGAGGGGCTTGCTTTGGGCCGGGGTTCGGTTTGCGACGCATACGCCATCATAACGGGATTTACGCCGCAACGCTCCCCACGGATCACCCGACCGTCATCTGATCCGGCAGGGGGTCAGCGTCGTATCGCTCCCTAGAAAACGGGCCGGGAGATCGCGTTGCCATCCATCGAGACCATGAGCCGATCGGGACCCGTAACCGATTTCGCCGTCGTCGGAACCGGCATCGCCGGTATGTCGGCGGCATGGCTTTTGGCGCGCAACCATCGCGTGACGGTTTACGAGCGCGAGGCACGTGTCGGAGGACACACGCACACCGTAGAGGTGAAAACCGCGCGCGGCACGGTGCCGGTCGACACGGGCTTCATTGTCTATAACGAACCCAATTATCCCAATCTGACGGCGCTGTTCCGGCAGCTCGACG
>JBEKDC010000041.1:0-17234 GCA_050014535.1 Rhizomicrobium sp. | reverse complement strand
TGTTGTTGAGTGCGCCGATGTTCTTCAGTTGGACGTGCTGGAAGTCGAACATGAACTTCAGCACATCGTCCGGGTAGAAGTTGATGCCGGCGCTGGCGATATCCTGCTCGCCGCCGAAGACGCGGTCGGCAGCCACAGCCGAACCGATGCCGTAGTCGAGATCCGTGCTGCTGTAGCGACCGGCCAATTCCCATGCACCCCAATCGCCGCTGCCGGGGTTGAACGGAGCGTCGGGGCTCGGACGCATGTACGACGCCGTCGCCATATTGTACTGGCGGGGTTCGCCCGTGATGACCCAGCTGCCTTCCGCGTACCAGCCCGAGAACTTCGGATTGGTGACGCCGACGGCCGGATCGTTGCGCGTGACGCCGTACCAGAAGTTTTCGCCTTCGACCATCAACGGTCCCCAGCTGAACGCGCCTTCCAGGCCCGCGGAATAAGCCGACGTGGCGTTGATCCCGCCGGTGTTGAGGTAGGTCACATTGTCGACGCGCAGCTCGGGACGATCGGAGAACGTGATCGGATAGCTGGTGATGCCCGGGCTGGCCGTGCTGGTGGATTCATCCGGATGGATGACGTATCCGAAGTTTCCGCCCAGATGCAGGTTGATGTTGCTGGCCGGATCCTGCCACGCATCGAACGCAACGCGGCCGACGACGGCTTCCTGACCGCCGCCATAGGTCGTCTGCGGCGCAAGCAAAGGCGCCTTGCCGTAAGTGTCGCCGGTCATGAACAGCGACGCGTTCCAGAACGAGCCGTTGCCGATGAAGCCCGCGGATTCGCGACCGTCGTCGCCATCCAAGCCGCGAGAAAGCTGCGCCGGAGACGGACGCTCGTTGAACAGAAGGTCGGCGGATGACGTCATGTCGCTGAGGTTGGCCGGCGGCGGCATCGCGCCCACTTTGAAGGTGAACGGATCGAGGAAGCCCTTGTAGCTCACCCATGCTTGCTGGATGTGCGGACCCGTACCGGCGCCCGTACTCGTCGTATACTGCGAAGCGCCCGTGCCGGCGCCGGCATAACCCTGATAGGTCTCGTCGCCATTGGTTCCGCCGAAGTCGTACACAAACGTGTAGCCGAAATCGTTGTCGAAGGTTCCCGTGAATCCCAATTGGGCGCGACGGAGATTCTCGCCGGAAGACTTAAGCGCGTCTTTCGAAGTGGGCGCGCCGCTTACGGTCGTCAAAGGTTGTCCGTTGCTGTAGGTGGCCCAGTCGCCCTGCACCAGAACGACGGGAGCGAAAGTCCATTTGCCGTCGGGCGAAGTAATCGTCGGCTGAGTTTTTTCGTGCTGGAAGTGCGTTTGCGGCTTGAACTGAACGACCGCGTTCGTCTTGGCCGCGGCGCTCGCAGCAGCGGTCTGCTCATAAACCTGGTTCTGCAGCGCCTCGAATTGAGTGGCCGTGACTTGGGCGGGTGCGCCGCCGCCATTGAGCTGCGCCTTCAATTCGTGAATCTCTTCCGCTTGCTCCTCGACGCGCTTCTCCAACAGATCGAGACGGTCGCTGCCGGTGGTCGCCATAGCGGCGTGGTGGTGATGCTTGGGCGGCGGTGGCGGCGGCGTTGCCGGCGTCGTGCTCGTCGCTTGGGCGAAGGCCGGACCGCTCAACAACGCGCATGCCGCCGCACCCATCAAAATGGTCTTCAATTTCATTTTCTTCCCCGCTCGCTAAGACACGTTACCGCACAGGTGCGGCACCCACTGCATTATACCCACCGGAACTGCCGGTTTCGTAGTCAGAAGTTGTTTCGAATGTGTAAAGGTGCGATGACATATTGATGACGTTGAACGCTTAGGCGGCACATGTTGCACGATAGAAACAGCATGCTCGAGAGTCGAATAAGCTATTGGGATTTCTGGTAAATTCGACACTGCGTTATTACGGGAAGCTGTCGCCGCCGTAACACAACCGGTTAGCCGCCGTTTAGCGCCCGTGTGGCGAGACCGCAACAGTATGTGGCAATTTGGCATTAGCGTCCGCGCCGTTTCAATTACGATAATGCATATCTGATTGGTAGATATAATAGGCCCAATTGTCAATTCCCAAATAAGTCATCGTCAAGACAAGACGGTCGGCGTCGTATGCCCCTGCTCACGCGATCGATTGCGGAGAGCTGGGGACCCGACATGGGCGCTGCCGCGACGCATTTTTTCGGAAATTTTTCGCGTTCCGGAATCTCCAACAGAATCAAGCACTTGATGCGGCATAACAGGGGCGGCTCTCCTGTTATTTTTCCTGTTATTTTTCCTGTTATTTTTCCTGTTATCGGTCCTGTTATTCGCTGTTATGCGCGCTGTTATTTGCCCTGTTTTCGGCCCGACCTCTGCGCGCGCTTTCTGCTGCACCGCACACAATGTGAGTTTTCCAAAAAATCCAGGGTTTGCCTGGATATCCACAAACCCGTGTCGGGTATTCTCCCCTGTTAAACAGGCGAATAACAGGCGGGAACTTTTTGCTGCGCCGCACGCGCCGGAACTCTCCAACGGAATCAACGATGCGTGCGAGCGGACGCAAGCTGCCGATCCTCTTTTCGCCTGCGGAACACGAGAATAACAGGGGAACTCATTTGTGCGGCGCACAGGAATCCGGCTGCGATCTCCTGTTAAACACGAGAATAACAGGAGCAACATTTTGCGGCACCGAACAGCAGTCGAATTTCCGAACAGGTTCGACGGGCGGCCCCAACGGCACGAAGCGCCGCTCTTCTTTTTCGCCGAAATAACAGGAAGGGAGCGCGCGCCGCGCTCGCATGCGTCCCGCTTTGCAATCGCCGCGATCGACTGCGTGCGCGCAAGCCATGCGAGCGCGGCACGCACCTCGCGCGTACGGGATTGTCCCTTGTGCCGGCGTGTGACGAAGCCTTCCAAATGCGTTTTCCTTGCCGGGAAAACGTCTAACGTGGCGCTGCAAATCGCCTCGCACAAGCGAACGAAGTCGACTTGCGAAAATAAAGTTGGAACGAAAATCGAAACTTTGGCGAATTTTTCGCGCGAATTACTTGGCGGGTCAGGAGGTTAGAAAGAGGAAGAGTTTGCGGAATCGGAACGTGCGTCCGAACGGACCAACCGACATCGTTCGGCGCTCGCGTGATCGAACCTGCTCGCATCCGATTGCGGCCTGATAAAGTGAATAATCTCCCTGCATTCGCCACGGATTCAGCCGTACCAAGCGAACTGCCAGATTATGTCCAACCGGACCCCACATCTTACTGCACGGGTAGCTACGTGACTTATTGCACCGCCCCGCATAGTGATGTCACTGCCGTGGTTCTGTTTCCAACAATGAACAATTCCGCGGATACTCTGGTTTGATTCGCGCTGTGGCACGACTGATGGCAATAAAGCAGCTGGGAGACGCGGTTCGGGAGTTCGGCGTCGCCGCCCGCACCAAGCTTTCAAGCCCCGCAATTTCCGGGTCGCCCGAAGACCAGCTTCGCGCTCCGCTGGAAGGCCTTGTCCGCGATCTTGCCGAGATCTCCGGTATCCCTGCCGGCAAAGTCGCGTTGATCGGCGAAACCGCCGTCGCCGAACTCGATACGAGACCGGACTATGCCGTCACGGTTTGGGGCGCGTTGGCAGGATTCATCGAGATCAAGGCTCCCGGCAAGGGCGCCGATCCGCGGCACTTCTCGGGCGCGCACGACAAGGCGCAGTGGAAAAAGCTGCAATCTCTGCCGAATATTCTGTACACGGATGGAAATTCCTTCAGCCTTTGGCAGGACGGTGAACTCACAGGCCAGATCGTTCACCTTCAGGGCGATGTGAAGACTTCCGGTGCCAAGCTGACTGCGCCGGACTCGCTGGTCGCCCTCGTCAGCAACTTCCTGCAATGGGAACCGCAGGCGCCGAAATCACCGAAAGTCCTTGCCGAGGTCAGCGCCCGCCTTTGCCGCCTCCTGCGCGAGGAAGTCATCGAAGAACTGGCGATCAGCAATGAGGGACTGACAGCGCTCGCAAACGAATGGCGACATCTTCTCTTTCCCGAAGCCAGTGACGCGCAATTCGCCGACGGCTACGCCCAAGCGGTGACGTTTGGCTTGCTTGTGGCGCGCGCTCGAGGAATCTCCGTCAACGCCGGCATCGACGCGGCGGCCGCGACATTGCGCAAGACCAGTTCGCTGATCGGCACGGCGCTGCGCCTGCTGACCGATAACGCCGAAACGCGCAAGGCCCTCAAGACTTCACTCGACACTCTCACGCGCGTGCTGGAGGCAGTGGATTGGCAAGCCCTGAGCAAAGACAAGGTAGAAGCGTGGCTCTATTTCTACGAGGATTTTCTCGAGGTCTACGACAATAGCCTGCGGAAGAAAACCGGCTCGTATTACACTCCGCCCGAAGTGGTCGAGGCGATGGTGCGTCTCGTCGATGAGGCATTGCGCGGACCTTTGTTCGAGCGCGCCCACGGCCTTGCCGCAGATGACGTCACGCTGGCCGATCCCGCCGTGGGCACTGGCACCTTCGTGCTTGGCGTGCTGCGCCAGATCGCGGCGCGCGTGACGAAAGACAAAGGCGCGGGCGCTGTATCAGCCGCGATCAAGGCGGCGGCAAGCCGGGTGATCGGCTTCGAATTGCAATTCGGCCCGTTCGCCGTGGCGCAATTGCGCATCGTCGCGGAAATGCAGACCTTGATGACGACGACGAAAAATAAGGCTCCAGCGCCGCCGGAACCCCAACTCTACATCACTGACACACTCGGCAATCCGTTCGTTACGGATGACGAATTCAGCAGCATGGTTGGCGCGATAGCGAAATCTCGCGCAGACGCCAACAAAATCAAACGCACTAAGAGGATAACCGTCGTCATCGGAAACCCACCCTATAAGAATCAGGCGGGCGGGCTCGGCGGTTGGATTGAAAATGGCAGTGACGGAAGGCCGTCGCCGATGGATTGGTGGAAGCCGCCGCCCGAATGGGGCCTCGGCGCACACACACATCATCTCAAGAATCTCTATGTCTATTTCTGGCGCTGGGCGACGTGGAAGGTATTCGGTTCTGGTTTCGCGGAATCGACCGGCCTGCCGCAACCTGATCTCGATGGTATTGTCTGCTTCATCACCGTGGCCGGCTTCCTGAACGGTCCCGGTTTTCAAAAGATGCGCGACGATCTGCGCCGCACCTGCTCCGACATCTGGGTGATCGACTGTTCGCCGGAGGGCCATCAGCCGACCGTCTCAAGCCGCATCTTCCAAGGCGTGCAGCAGCAAGTTTGCATTGTGCTGGCAGCGCGGAAGCATGGAAAAAAGTCCGATAAGCCCGCCAAGGTTCAGTTCCTCGCACTGCCGAAAGGTGATCGCAAGGAGGTGAAGTTCAAGGCGCTGGCTAAGCTGTCGCTACGCGACAAGGGCTGGACCGAATGCCCTTCCGATTGGACCGCGGCTTTCCTGCCGAAAGCGCATGGGGTCTGGGCCGATTTTCCTTCCTTGGCTGATGTCTTTCGATGGTCGAGCCCGGGAGTAAAGACACATCGCACCTGGGTCATCGCGCCGGATGAAGTATCGCTGGAGTCGCGATGGAAGGCGTTACAAAACGAGAAGGACGCTGAAAAGAAGGAGCATCTGTTCCATCCAGATCGGGATCGCACTCTCAGTAGATTAGTGAAGGTTGATCTTGGCGCGGACCACACGCGCGCGATCAGCGTCGCGAAAGATGATGGTCCAGTGGTCGCGCCGCGTCGATATGGCTTTCGCTCATTCGACCGGCAGTGGATCATTCCTGACCATCGTCTCTTAAGTATGGCACGCCCCGAGTTGTGGAAGTGCTATTCGGGTCATCAGGTATTCCTGACTGCACCGGAAGACGTGTCGCCAACTGTTGGACCGCCTCTAACTCTCACCGGGCTCATCCCAGACCAGCACCACTACCACGGCCGCGGCGGACGTGTGTATCCGCTGTGGCGCGATGCGGAGGCGCAGGAACCGAACATCAAACCGGCGCTTCTCGCCTTCCTTGCGGAAGCCTTTGGCATAGCGGTCTCGGCTGAGGACGTGATGGCCTATATCGCCGGAGTGATGGCCCATCCCGCCTTCACCGCGCGCTTCAAGGACGATCTGATTCAGCCCGGCCTGCACCTGCCCCTCACCGCCGACAACGCGCTTTTTGCCCAAGCCTGCGCGCTCGGGCGCGAGGTGATTTGGCTCCATTGCTCTGGCGAGCGCTTCGTCGATGCGGCTCAGGACCGACCGAAAGGCGCGCCGCGCCTACCCGCGATTGAATCTCCGACCATTCCGGAAGATGGCGCGATCTCGTCGAACTCGCTGCCCGAAACCATGGACTACGACACCACCAAGCGACGACTCAAAATCGGCACCGGCTATGTCGATAACGTCATGCCGGCGATTTGGGCCTATGAAGTTTCCGGCGTGGAGGTGCTCAAGCACTGGTTCAGCTATCGCAAGCGCGACCGCTCGCGCCCTGTCATCGGCGACCGCCGCCAGCCATCACCGCTCGGCGACATACAGCCGGACGGTTGGCTCGCGGAATATACGAGCGACCTCCTCGACCTACTCCATGTGCTCGGCCGTCTTATTCTCCTCGAACCGGCCCAGGCTGCAATGCTGGATCAAATCTGCGCCGGCCCGCTCTATACGGTCGAGGAACTGGGAAAACTGTGGACGCCCCCGGCACCAGGGGCCGAAACGGCTTCCTGAGGGGGCGGCGGTTCGTGCAGAATGAGTTCTGTCCTAGTGTGCGAATCACCATGTCAGCGCGTCAGCCCGACCTGTTCCTTGCCGAGTCTCAGCCGGAGCTTTTCGAGGACCGGCCGGAAAGAAAGTATTACGCCGATCCGGACAAAGTGCGGGCCAAGCTGCACAGGCTGCTGGCCGACGTGCGCTCCGCCCAATCCATGCCCTGGGACGAGCGCACGCTCGTTCTGCACCAGACCGTGTTTCCCCAGATGACCAACTGGCTGCCGGAAGACGAAGGCCGACAATTGCGCCTCGAATTCGAATCCGCACTGGAGCGCCTGAAAGCCGCCTGAAGCGTCAGCGACGGCAGCATCTCCATTTCGGTGCCAGGAGCTATAATACCGGACGTATTTCCGAATCTTCGGGAATTATAGCTCGTGTCACCGCAATCTCGCAGCCGGCTCGCGGCGTTCGACGAGGGACTTCGCAAGTGAAAATTTCCGGGCCCTTTTATTGGCGCGAGGCGAGCCTGTGCGTTCCGGCGCTTCCCATTTTGTTCATCGCCGGTTTTGCCGCCGGCGTACCCATTCTGGGCGCGGTCGCGGCAGGCGCGGCCTACGCTGTCGGTTTCGGCGCGGCGCGCGGGCTGCTGGGCCGGCGCTGGGGTGCGATGATTGCGGCGACCGTCGGCATGAGCGTGGCCACCTTTATCGGGTCGGTATCCGGCGGAGTGGTGCCTGTGCAGATAGTTCTCGCCGGCGCGGCCGCCGCCGGTTGCGCGGCGCTTGCTCTTTACAATGAGGATCTCTGGTGGGTTTCCCTCCAGGTGGTCATCGCGCTCCTGGTCGCGAGCACCTATCCGGGATCGTTCGCGGCGGGTGTTCATCGCGCGGCGGCGGTGCTTGTCGGCGGGACGACACAAACACTTGTGGCTGTTCTGCTCGCGCGCATCTTTCCCGCAATCGGCGGCGTGCTGCCCGCATCGCCGCCGCCGACCGAGCCCACACGTCGCCTCCTGTTCTCGCATATGGCGCGCGCCGCGATTTGCGTGGTCGCGGCACTCATCATCGCCCGCGCCGCGGGGCTCGCCAACAGCTATTGGGCGCCGATGACGGCGCTCCTGATTCTCAAGCCGGGTCTGCACGAGACGCGCACGCGCGGTTTGTCCCGGTTGGGCGGAACGATTTTGGGCTGCCTGATCGCGACCGCGTACTCGGCGATCGTGGATTTCTCGCCGCCGCTTGTATTGCTGGGCGTGGCCATTGCCGCCGGGCTGTCCTACGCGACCCAGAAGGCGCATTACGCCGTCCTGACATGCGCGATCACGGCGACCGTCGTTCTGCTCGTGTCGCTCGGCACCAGCGGCGTTCTGGCCAATGCGCAACACCGTTTGATCGCAACCGCGATCGGCGGAATCGTGGCGCTTGTCGTAGCCCAAATCGCGCCGCATCGTGCGGCCCTCAACAGCGGTGCAGCCGATAGAGTCGGCGCCGGGTGATCGCGTTGGGTCGGTTGTAGTTCGAGCGGCGATCTAAACCGCGATCAGATGACGCGCGATGAGATTGCGATGAATTTCGTTGGTTCCCGAATAGATGCTGGCTGCGCGGGTTGCGATATACCGCTTGGCGCAGAGCCGAGCATCTTCGAACGCGCCATAGTCGGCTCGATCGAACCCCAACTCCGAAATCCGTTGATTGAGCTCTGTGGCGAGCGTTTTCAGCATCGACGATGCCGTCTCGTCGCTGCCGTTGAGCCGATCGGCCGACAACAGCCTCATCTCCAGCGCCTCATAGCCCGCAAGAGAAACCTCGACTTCGGCGAGGCGCGCATCGTCGCAACCGGCGCCGGAAACCTCCTTTACACGCCGGAGCGAGCGGCGCAGATGCGCCGCTGTCGTGTTGTTGCCGCGGGCGAAACGCATCAGAAGCTTGGCCGCGACCCATCCCCGGTCTTCCTCGCCGACGCGATTGGCGACAGGCACGCGCACGTCGTCGAACACGACCTGATTGAACTCGAACTCTCCGTCCATGGTCCTGATCGGCGTGACGGTAAGGCCTGGCGAAGCGGTGTCTATCAGCAGAAAAGTGATTCCATCGGCCGGTCTTGGACCATGCGAGGTGCGCAACAGCGCAAACATCCGGTTGCAATATTGCGCACCCGTCGTCCAGATTTTCGATCCGTTAAGACGGTAGAAATCGCCGTCGCGCGCGGCACGGGTCGTCAGCGCGGCAAGATCGGATCCGGCCCCTGCCTCCGAAAAGCCCTGGCACCAGAGATCGTCGCCGTTCAGGATTGCGGGAAGATATCGACGCTTCTGCGTCTCCGTGCCCATGGCAATAAGAAGCGGTCCCAGCGACCGAATGCCGCCGGCAAACAGGATCGGCGCATCGTTATCCGCGCATTCGCGCTCGAACAGAAACCGCTGACCGGCCGTCCATCCCGTACCGCCGTGGCTCACGGGCCACGCCGGCGCGATCCAACCTCGCGCATAAAGCCTGCGATGCCAGTCGCGGCAGGCCTCCATCGCTGAATGAACACCAGTCGTCTTTCGTCCCGCGGCCCGCAGATCGGGCGTCAATTGGGTGTCGAGAAAATGACGCACGACATCCAGGAATGCGCCATCCGCTTCCTGCCGAGTCGATGAGCGCGCTTGCGCATTTGCGGGCGACATAAGCCGTCCTCTCCGATCCTGAATGGAGGAGCTTAACGCGCGCCTTCGCCCGGTCATTGATCTGGCGCAGGGATGTCAACCTGCAGAAGATCAAGGTCAGTGTAAAATCATCGGCCGAGAAATGCAGGTCCAGCGGGTTGCCGAGCCGCTGGTTTCGGCCACACCAGCCATAATACCGGACGTATTTCCGAAACTTCGGGAATTACGCGTCACTGCGATCTCGCTCTCTCTGCGGTCGCGAGGGGCCGTTCCGTGCGGCCAAAGGAAGGCTCGCCTTAACATAGGGTGTATGAACATTTTAATCGTGGGATCGGTTCGCCGGAAAATTTAAGCGCGTAGGTAGGTATGTTTCGCCGGTCGCAGCAGCGCGAATGGCCGGCTGCCTCCCAGGCGCTGCCTCTCCGACCGAGTTCCCCGCCGCGCCTTAATCGAACCTTCAGGACCCGAGGGGATAGATAAGACTTCACCTTCCGTCCCGAAGTGTTTCGCGATGACTCAAGCTCTCGTCTTCGACAACCGTCTTGCGGCACTTGTCTGCGAGGCTGTCGATACGCTCTCGGAGGGATTTGCCATTCTGGGTCCCGACCACAAGGTGATCTATGCCAACGCGCCGTCATGGGCGCATCACGGCAACGCTTATCGGATGTACGATCGCGGCCTGACGATCGTCGACGCAGTCTCGGCAGGCGTGAGGCGCTTTAATCCTTCTCTCGACGATGCGGCCGTTCGCTCGACTGCCGAGAAGTTTGCGGCGCGCCTGCTCGCCGGAAAGCCGACCGACCTCGTCACCGATAACGGGCGGATTGCCCGAACGATCTACTGCCCGATGGCAAACGGCTTCATCGTCGCCGTGTCCACCGACATCACCGAGCTTAGGGAGCGCGAAGCCGAACTCAAGGAAGCACGCCTCTGCGCCGAGGCCGCGAACAGGGCCAAATCGGAATTCCTCGCCACGATGAGCCATGAATTGCGCACACCCTTGAACGCAATCCTGGGCTTTTCCGAGATCATCAAGGATGAGATCATGGGCGCCGCTCCGGCCCGGTACGTCGATTATGCGAAAGATATTCACGCCAGCGGCCGTCATCTTCTCGCCCTTATCAACGATGTGCTGGATGTGTCCAAGCTGGAAGCAGGCAAGTTCGAACTGCATGAAAGCGATCTCGATGTCATGAGTGTCGTGTCGGCCTGCCTGGTGTTCGTCAAGCCGCAGGCCGACGCCGCGGGGATCATTGTCGCGGAAGATCACTGCGAAGTATTGCCCGCTCTCCGCGCCGACGAGCGTTTGTTGAAGCAGGTGTTGCTCAACGTGCTGTCCAACGCCGTCAAGTTCACGCCACGGGGAGGTTCGGTGACGGTGTCCACTTCGTGGAGTGCGAATGGCGGTCTTGAAATAACAATCGCGGATACCGGTATCGGCATGTCGGACTCCGACATCGCAATTGCGCTGTCGGCTTTCGGCCAGGTGGATTCGAGGATCGCGCGCCAGCATCAAGGGACCGGCCTTGGTTTGCCGATCTCCAGGTCCCTCATGCGCCTGCACGGCGGCGAACTATCGGTTCAAAGCGCGCCCGATCGAGGCACAACCGTCACCATTCTGTTTCCCCAAACCCGGCTTCGATCGGTCGCAGCCTGAACGCCGGTGGACGATGGTCTCGCACAATCGCTTGCGCCGGACGCAATCAAGCGACGGCGGGCTGTGTGCAGCTCGTCGCGGCACGGCCGGACAACGCGAGGCGAACGAGTTCCGCGACGTTTCGCGCATTCATCTTCTGCATGACCCTCGCGCGGTGGTTCTCGACCGTGCGCGGCGAGATCGAAAGCAGATAGGCGATCGCCTTGTTGCCATGACCCAGGATCAGCAGGTCCAGCACTTGCTGCTCGCGGTGGGTCAGCTTCGCCAGCCGTCCGTTTGTCTGACTGAGAAGAACGCTGGAACTGCTTGGCGATTCGGGCACGTGTCTTGGAGTTTCGAGCGCTCCGAGCGTCATGGCGCATTCGAGTAGAACGTTTTCCAGCCGCGGTCCGCCCGTCGACATGAGGATGACCGGCAACTGGGGCAACGCCTCGCGCAAACTGCGCGTCAGCTCGTACCCGTCGATTCCCGGCATGGCCGGTCCCGTGATCACCAGATCGATCTTGCCGGTTTTTGCGATTTCGAGCGACTGCGCACCGGTTTCGGTGACGATGACCATATGGCCGCGTCGTTCCAGAAACGCCGCGATCGTCGCGCGATGGCACCCTTCGACCGCGGCGAGCAACACCAGCATTTTCAACGCGCGTCCCGGTTCACGCCGCTGAAGCGGCACGGAAGGTCTCGCAGCCCAACGGTCTTCTGAAATCGATGTTTTCACGTGGATCACCCCTACTCGACAGGCCAACGATTAACAGAACCTGAAGGGGTCGGCTTCATCGCAGGAGAATATAAAGACGTATACGGACGGATAGGTTGAACGACGCGTTACCCGAAGCGCGATATCTCGTGGCGCCGCTTTTTGCTGCATTTTATTGCGATTCGCGGCGCATTTTTCGATTCGCGCGCGTCGCGACGAACGCTGCGATCTCGCGTTTGTTATCGCGTTAGGTAAATGCCCGGATTTCAATCCGCTTTCAAATCGGCGAGCACCTGATTCGCAAGAATTGCTCATTGGTTTCGCGAACACGCGGCAACGCCGACGCGGAACCCGAACGTCGCAGAACGCAACAGGGGGCTTATCGCGATGATTACAACGCCGTGGCAGAATTGCGCGCGAGCGCGTCATTCACTGCCGCATTCTCCGGCCTCGAATATCGCGAAGCAGTGCGGCCGTTGCCTGGCGGCAAATCCAGGCACGCACGCACATTCAAATCCCACTCTCGCCTTAGCGGCGACTACGAGCACCGCTCGCCGTCGCTCGTCTTTTCAAATTCACCGGAGGTCCGACCTTGAACTTTCTCATGCGTAGCATTCTGTCGTTCTTTGTGTGGCTGTCTCAGCTCGCCGGCAATCTTGCGCCCAGGCTTGCAGCGATTGCCGGGCACCCGCCCTCGTCCGGCGATTTTACGCTGGCCGCCATCGTCGTGGCGTCGCTCGCATTCGCCGTCGGCTGCAGCATTCTGATGTTCGTCGAGCGCGCGCGCTTCATCGCGTTTCGACAGTGGATCCGCGACAAGGTCCGCCGTGCGCAGACCGCAATTTTGCTGCGGGACGCCATCGTGGGCGCGGGCTCGGAATCCGTCGCGGTGCTGGGAACGCATCTGAACGATCCGCTCAGCTTCGGCGGCGGCAGCACCTTGCTGAAGGATTGTCTCACAGGCAACGACGCGGCCGCGCTGGCGCCTGCGCTCGATGCATTGCTGGCGAATGCTGTCTCTTTCGCGGTGACGGTCCAATCGCAGGACGGGCAACACATTGCGATCCGCGGCCGTCCCATCGGCGGACATGCCGTCGTCTTTCTCCGGCGCAACGGCGCTCCGGTCGCAACAGATCAGGCGGAATATCGCGCGACGCTCGACGCGTTGTCGATCCCGGTCTGGATCAGAGACGGGGACCTCCAACTGCGCTGGGCCAACAACGCGTTTCTTGCGGCCGTCGGCTCGCAAACGCTGGACGGCGCGATCGCCGCAGATGCGCATCTGGACGAAGCGGAGCGCGAATTTGCCCGGGCCGCGAAGGCGGGAAGCCAGATTGTCGATATGCGTCGGTCTGTGACTCTGGCCGGCGAGCAACGCACCTTGGCATTCAGTCTGCGATCTTTGCCGGACGGCACGGTTGCCGGCATGGCCGTCGATGTGACGGCGGCACCGCCGGTCGAACTGACCAAAGCGAACCAACGCGAGTTGTTTCGCGGATTCATCAACGGCCTCAACACGGCCGTGGCGGTATTCGGTTCGAAGGGACAGCTGGCCAACTACAATTCCGCCTATGCGCGGCTGTGGGGGCTGTCCGAAACCTGGCTCGACTCCCGGCCTTCCCAGGACGAAATCCTCGATCGGCTGCGCGAAGCGAGACGGTTGCCGGAACGGCGCGACTTCTCCGCGTGGAAGCGCGAGCTTCTTCGGTTGTTCGAAACCGCCGATCCGCAAAGCGAGGAGCTCTGGCATTTGCCGAACGGCAACAGCGTAAGGGTGGTGGCGCGGCCGCATCCCGCCGGCGGCGTGGTCTTCCTGTTCGACGATGTCACGGAAGGTCTGCGGCTCGAGAGCGCCTACAACTCGCTGGCGAAAGTCCAGGCGGCCACGTTGAATGCCATGCAGGACGGCGTGGCGATATTCGGCACC
Source organism: Rhizomicrobium sp. (assembly GCA_050014535.1). GTDB lineage: Bacteria > Pseudomonadota > Alphaproteobacteria > Micropepsales > Micropepsaceae > Rhizomicrobium. Next base: position 3,676 of record JBEKDC010000041.1, on the reverse strand, counting down.
GATTGCCGGCTCAAAAAACACAACGAAACGTTTGCGCAGCAATGGGGCTTTACCGGCGAAGATCTTGCGGCCGGCCCCCATGTGACCCAGCTCGCGCATGCCAGCGAAAACCGGTTCGATTGCAATCGCATCTGGGGCATCGTGCTTGCGAGCATCAACACGACTAACCCCGAACAGTACAACGAATGGGCCACCGTCACGCGTTCCGACGGATCGACGATTTCGCTGTCTCTGACGCGCCTGCCCGATGGGGCAACCATGGCGACATTCTCCGACGTGACGAAAGAGACAAGGATTCGGGATGCGGGGCACGCCGCGGCGGCGTGACGGTTTGCGGGGCAACAGCGTTGGAGGGACATGTGAAGGGGGTTGGTAACATGGCGTATCGGGATCAGGACCGCGACAGGATTTATGCGCTGCGCGATTTGGCGATGACCGCGGTCATGCAGCGGGGACGCATCGAACCGAGCGGCGGTGCAAGGCTCGCGGTTCTCAAGGAAGGCGGCCTGATGATCGGCTACCGCACGCCGTTCAATCCTTTGCCGCGGATCGCGGACAGCGCGAAATACGAAGCAGCGGCGGCGGGGAAAGACCACTGGCGCGATGCGTATGCCATCGACATCTGGCTGGAAGACGTGGGCAAGGTTTTCAGCGTCGGTTGGGGACTTGACGAGGAATTGCGGGTGCGCCGCTGCAAGCCGGGCCCGTGGCAAACCACTCTGGAAACGATCGCAGCGTCTGCGAAATCCGAGGATATGAACAGAAGCGAGGGACTAGCCATGGCAGGGAAATCGACGAAACGGGAAGCCAAAGCCAAAACGGGCAGCACGTCGAGTCAGGTCGAGGCCGAAATCGAAAAAACCGACGCGAGCTTCGACAAGAATAAGAGCCTGCGGGTGATCGAGATGGAAAACAGGCGTCTGCGCCGCGTCATATCGGGCCTGATGCTCGACAAGCTCATCCTCGCCAAAGCGGCCGCAGGAAAGCTATGAGCGCCAGCGTCTCCTATCTGCAGTCCAAATCGGCGAGGCTCGCCGCGTCGGGAGCGTTCGCCCATGCGCTGGGCATTCCGGACGGCGAATATACGCCGCGGGTGCGCGACGCGATTGCCTCGCTGGCGATCGAACTCGACGTGCTTCGCCGCGAGCTTCGCCAGACACAGCGAAAGCTCGAACAGGTCGAAACGGCGGCCGACCAGGATCAGCTGGTGCCGATCCTGAACCGCCGGGCGTTCGTGCGCGCGTTGAGCCGGCACATCGCGGCGATAGACCGTTACGCGACGCCGGCGAGCCTCGTCTATTTCGATCTAGACGGCTTCAAGAACGTGAACGATACATTCGGTCACGCAGCCGGCGATGCGGCGCTTCAATATTTTGCCACCGCACTTCTGGCGCACACGCGCGAAAGCGACGCGATCGGACGCCTGGGCGGCGACGAATTCGGCGTGCTTTTGTGCCATGCGACCCTGGAACAGGCCTCCGCCAAGGCCGACGATTTGGCAGAAAAGTTGCGCGCGGCGCCCGCGATCTGGAACGATATCCACATCGCGATTGCGTTCTCCTATGGTGTTTTCGAATTGAAGAGCCACGAAAACGTCGAAGTTGCGATGGCGCGGGCGGATGCCGAGATGTATGCGCGCAAGCGCGCCGGACGCCAGTCGCCGCCGGATAATACGCACGTATAGTGCCGCTAGCCGTTTGAACGGATTTCGACGCGATTCGAAGAGGCGTAGCGTCGTTCGCGAAGACAATCGCTCCGATAGCGGGAGAGCGCGATGTATGGACCCTATGTGCGCGACACGAGCAGGCCCCGGAAGCATGGCTCGACCATACTGGACGTCTATCTCGACCCAGCGAGCCGCAGGCGCCGGATCCCGCGAATCCTTTGGATTGTCCCGGTTACAATTGCGATCGCAGGTCTGGCCGGTTGGATCGCCACTCTGCCGCTGGGCCGATAGGACTTATCGGCCACGCTACGCGGCGGAGACGGTCCCCGCAAAGATATATCCCGCGTTGCGTATCGTCTTGATCAGTGACGGCTTCTTCGGGTCGTCGTGAATTTTCTTGCGCAGCCGGCCGATCCTCACATCGATGCTGCGATCGTAGGCCGGTGCGTCATTCGCGCAGATGAAGTCGAGAAGCTGATCGCGGGTCAACACCCGGTTGGCGTGGGTCACGAACGTTTCCAGCAACTTGTACTCCCCGCTTGTGAGGGGAACGACCAGGCCCTCGCCGTCCGTCAATGTCTGGGACGTCAGGTCGATCGTGCAACCGTTAAAGCGGTATTTGCGGTGTGCTTCGCCGGTCGCATGTCCGGTATTGACCCGTTCACCGCGGCGCAAGACGCTGCGAACCCGCGCCAGCACTTCCCGCGGCTCGAAAGGCTTGGTGATGTAATCGTCGGCGCCGATCTCGAGACCGACCACCCGGTCCGTCAGGTCACCGCGACCGCTGATGATGATGATGCCGAGATCGTGATCCTGCCGGATGCGGCGGGTCAGAGCCAATCCGTCCGCGTCGGGTAGCCCGACATCGACGATGACGAGATCGATGTCGCCCTCGGAAAGCACGGCGTCCAGTCCCGCGGCGGCCGATAGCGCCGTCACGCGGTAACCGTCTGCACCCAGGCACCGTTCAAGGATCGCGCGAATGTCGGGGTCATCCTCGACGATCGCCAGATTCTTGCTCAGGGTCATTTGATCCCGCCCCCGGAAACGAATTGTCATCCACTGACATAGACTGAATTCCTTTAGAAAAAACTTAGTAAAGGAATTCTTCAGTTTCGGTTCACACGAACTGCGGCCGTTCGCATCCAGGACGTTTCAACAGCGGAGTCTTTAGGCGACGCGTCCCCCGGCCGCAGGCCTACGGAACGCCCCGGCACGGCCTTTTTCGCCTCATGGGCAACCGCTTCGGGCCGTCCCGGCCCCGACATATTCCGACACAAACGGAAATCGACGCGAAAAATCCGGGTCACACCCCGCTCCTAGGTTTCGCGCCGTTCGAACAGCGGAAAGCCCCTGAAACTGCCGGCAATTCTTCCGAGCGCAGCCGCCGCGCACCATCCAGTACGGAGAGCTCTATGAGCCTATTAAACAATGTGTCCATTCGGTCAAAGGTGGTCGGCGCATTCGTGTTGATCCTCATCGTCACCACCGCTCTCGGCGTGTTTTCGCTGCAGCGACTTTCGGCCGTGAACGACGGCGCCAGGGATGTCGTGAACAATTGGCTCGTCGCCACGCGCGCACTTGGTTCTTTCTCGACGGCGACAACACGCTATCGCCTGGCGCAAGGCTCCATCGGGCTCGCCACGACACCGGAGTCGCGCGAACACGAAACAAAGCACCTCCAGGAAGAGGTTTTGCCGCAAGTTCAGGCCGCGCTTGCCCAATACGAGCCCACGATCACAACCAGCGACGAGCGCGGCTTGTTCGACCGCGTCATGCCGCTATGGAACAGTTATCTCGCTCAGAACGAGCAATACCTCCAATTGGCCGTGAAGGACCGCGCCGGCACGGCGAAGTTCTACACCGGCGACATGCGAACGGAATTCAACAACTTTCAGGGCGCGCTGAGGACGCTGATAGATTTCCAGGTCAATGGCGCTCGCAAAGAATCCGCAACGATCGAAAGCACCTATACCAGCGCGTGGAACTGGATTGTTGCATCTCTCGTTC
>JBEKDC010000040.1:0-17457 GCA_050014535.1 Rhizomicrobium sp. | reverse complement strand
CGCCTTCGCGTCGTCGCCGCTTTCCGCGAAAGTTTTGCCCAGGTGAAGTATGATGTCGGCATCATTCGGCTCGATGCGCAGAGCTGCGCTGTAGTCGGCCAGAGCGGCCGTGTAGGTATGCTCCCCGGCCTGCAAGTCCGCCCTGTCGAGCAAAGCCGCCACGCTGTTGGGATCGAGTTTAAGCGCCTTTTCGTATTCTTCTCGCGCGCGTCTGTCGTCGTTCTGAGCCGCCCAGACTTCGCCTCGGCCGGCATGCAGGATTGGATCGTTCGGAAGAACGCCGAGTGCTGCGTCATAGCTTTTGGCCGCATTCGCCCAGTCGCGGCGGTGGTAATAGATCGCGCTTCGCGCATATAATGCAGACTCCAGATCGGGCTTGATCTTGAGCGCCGCATCCAGGCTGATCAGGGCTTCATCGGTGCGTCCCAGTATGCGAAGCTCGGTGCCCAATTTGAGCGCCGCGTCGGGATCCTTCGGATCGAGAGCCGCCGCTTTCTGAAGATATGGCACCGCAGCCGCGTGATCGCCTTTTCTCGAATAGACGAGACCCATATCGTAATATATCGCCGCGCTGTTGGGCTGCAGCTTGTCCCCGGCCGTATAGTCGGCAAGCGCCAGATCGAGCTCGTCGCGCTCGAGATGCACATTGCCGCGCTCCACAATCGAATCGACGTCGCCCGGCTGCAGTTTCAACGCGGCGTCGAGACTTTTCAGCGCGTCATCGTTGCGATCGAGTTTGCGATATTCCTCCGCTTGCCGGTACAGTGGCTCGATGTCCTTCGGGTCGAGAGTGCCTGCTTTCTGAAATTCCAGCAGCGCAGAGGCATGGTCTCCCTTGCGCGAATACATCAAACCCATGTCGAAATAGGCCGCCGACCCCGCAGGATCGAGTTTGATCACTGACGCGTAATCCGCGGCAGCAAGGTCCAGTTCGTTTCGCTGCAAATGCAGATTGCCCCGCGCGAGCAGCGCATCGTCGTCGTCCGGCTTCAAAGTCAACGCGGCCGCAAAGCTTCTGAATGCGTCGTCGTCGCGCCCCAGCGCGCGGTATTCGATCCCCTCGCGTGTCACGGGATCCGGATCCTTGGGATCGAGCGCCGCGGCCTTCTGAAAGTCCGCGAGAGCGATGTCGTGGCTGCCCTTGCCGGCATATGCCAATCCGAGATCGTAGAACGCGGCGGAATTGGCGGGGTCCGACTTGATCGCCTGCGTATAATCCGCGATGGCGTCGTCGAACGCATTGGCGTCGGAGTGGGTATTGCCCCGGTCGATCCAGGCCGTCGCGGAGTCCGGTTTCAGCTTCAGTGCGGCGTCGAAGCTGTGCAGAGCATCGTCGCTGCGATTGAGTTTGCGGTATTCTTCGCCCAGATGCACAAGCGCATCGGGGTCCTTCGGGTCGAGCGTGCCCGCCTTCTGGAAGTCCTTGAGCGCCGCGGCGTCGTCGTCCTTTTGTGCATCCGCCAGTCCGCGGTCGAAATAGGCGGCCGTGTCGTTTTCGTCCTGCTTGATTGCGGCGGAGTAGTCCAGAATCGCAAGATCGAGTTCGCTGCGATCGAGGTGAAGATTTCCGCGACCCACCAGGGCGTCGGTGTTGCCGGGCTCGAGGCGGAGAGCCGAATCGAAGTCCCGCGCGGCCTGATCCTTGTTGCCCTGCTCGTCATATGCGCCGGCGCGGACCACATAAGCTCGCGCATAATCGGGAGCGAGGCCTATCGCCGTATCGCAGTCCTTGATCGCGGAGACATAATCGTGACGCGCAACCAGCAGTGCGGCGCGAAAGACGTAAGTCGTACCGTCCTTGGGGTCGGTCTGGATGGCGCCGTTGTAGATCTTCATCGCGTCGTCGGGCCGTCCCATCGATTCATAAACGACGCCGCGGGCCCGTTTCACGTCACCTGCGCTGCCTTTGTTGTTGGCCGCCGCGTTGTCGAAATCCTTCAATGCGTCGTCGTAATGGCCTTCGTCGAGATCGAGGCGGCCAAGCGCGAAATAGGCCGAATAAAGGTTGGAAGCGGCCTGGATCGCGGCTTCGTAGTCCCTGCGTGCCTGGACATCATCGTGTTTGTAAAACTGCCAGGTGCCGCCGCGGCCGACGAGCGCTTCGCCGTTACGCGAATCGATTGCCAGCGCCGCCGTGTAGTCGGCAAGCGCCTGGTCGTGCTGGCCGAGCGCGTCCCTCAAATCGCCGCGCAAAATGAGCGCATAGACGTCTGTCGGGTCGGCAGTCAGCGCGCTGTTGGTATCGTTGAGCGATTCATCGTGCTTACCCAGTTGGTTATAGGCCTTGCCGCGGGCGGTGAAGGCGTGAGCCAATGCCTTGGTGTCGGTGGGCTTGCCGTCGATGAGGTGCGTGCAGAACGCAATGGCCGCCTCCGCATCCGTCGCGTCTGCAGCCTCGTCGGGACAGATGTTCGCGGCAGCGGGCGTCGTCGGTTGCGCTGCAGGCGGCGTATCCGCCCACGCCGAAACGCTCATGCCAAATCCCGAGAGCGCGATCGCGAACAGGCTCGTGCCGAGCGTCAAGAATCTTCGTGAAGCTGTCATGCGATCGGTCCCTTCTTCACGCCGCCGGGATTGGCTAGTGACTGCTCGGCTTTGCACCCGTTGCCTCCGGAGTGGCGATGATGACCAGAGGCGATCGCATGAGCCAATCGGCGGCTGCCTTGCGAACCTCTGCCGGCGTCACCTTCGCGACGAGGTCGGGCATCAGCACCATTTCATCGAGCTTGGCCGGTATTCGGGAAGATCCGTCGAGGTAACCGGCCCACCACCCGTTGGTCATCGCCGATTTGGCGAGCGAGGCCTCCAGCGGCTTGCGCGCCGCTTCGAGATTGTCGTCGGAGAACGTGCCGCTTGCGAGACGAAGAGCGAGCGCGCGTATTTCCGCGACGACAGTAACGGCATCTTCGCGCGACGTCTCGACCACGGCCTCGATATATCCCTGGTCGGCGTTGTCCGGCGTCACCATTTGAACGGTCGGGGCGTAGGATTTTCCCAGTTCCTGGCGAACGCGATGGCGAAGCGCGTCGTCGAAGATCCCCGTCAGCAAGCTGAGGGCGATTTCCTCCCGGCGGCGCTCGGGAACCGCGACATAAAGCGGCCAGATCACGCCGACATAGGCTTCGCTGTCCGGCCCTTCGTGGGTCGCATGCACGACGGGTAATTGGCCGTCGGGAAAGCGGAGGAATTGCGTATCGGCGCGCGCACGAGGTTTGGTGTCTCGCGGCGACAGCGCGCCGAAGGTCGCACCGACGAATTCCGTCGCAACCGTTTCATCGACGTCGCCCACGATGGTGATTTCGATAGGTGCCTGCGTGACGGTGGGTTTGAGCAGGCGTTCGAAATCGCTCATCTGCAGGCGAGCGAGCTCTTCCTCGCGCGGCAGGCTGAGCGGCCCATCCGGAAGGAGGGTGTCGCCCAGCGCCGTTTCGACCACCTGACCGGAATCGGATCTGCTTTGCCGATAATAGTAGTCGATCAGCGTCGGCAGGCTGGAGTCCATCGCGCCGCGGAAGCCGGGATCGCTGACATAGGCGGCCAACAGCTGAAGCTGAAGCTTGAGGCCGCCCGCCATCGTGGAGCCTTTCAAGACGAAACTGTTCGTTCCGACGTCGAGCGAGGCGTCGAACGAGGTCTGCGAGAATATGCGCTGGATTTCCTGAAAATCGTGTCGTCCAAGTCCGGCCTGCTCGAACAAAGCGGCGCCCAGATTGGCTTCGGGAAGCTCTCGACTCGGGACTTCGCGCCGTCCAGCGCCGAAGCTCACACGAATCTGCACCATCTCCTTTTCGAAATTCGTCTTCTTGAAGTTGAGGATGACTCCATTGTCGAAAGTGAGCCTGACGAATTCGGGCGACCGGATTTGTTCGCGATTGACGACGCGACCGGCGTGGCCGAAATCCTCATAGGCCCATTGCGCAATTTTGGGCTCCGAAGGCGCAGGCGGCAGCGGCGCGTTCTGAAGTCTGGTCCAGACCGCGCGCACCGCATCCCGATCCGGCACCGTCGCATCGAACAGCGCAATGAGGGGACCGCTGCCGGACCAGTCGCGGCCGAACGCAGCCTTCACGTCATCCGGCGTCACGCTCTCGACGGCGACATCGAATGCGCGGAACAACTCCGGCGGCGCCGCGACGACATTTCCGTCCATTTCCTTCGTCGCTATGAGGTTTGCGAGCTCGCCCGATCCGCGCGTGGATTGGCTGCGCATTCCGCCGCGATAGGTCGCCCGTTCGGTGTCGATGGCATCGTCCAGCTCGGTCTGGGACGGGCCGTATTCGGCGAAGCGACGGATCTCCTGCCCGAGTGCACTGAGGCCGGAAGCCCAGCCGCCTTTCAGCAGCGCCGCGTAGACGCAGGGCTCGATCGCTTCCTTCGAGTCGTCGGCTACGATGGCGGACGCGCCAAGAAACGGCGGTCTGTCCGAGGTGGTCAGTTTGGCCAGCCGGTTGTTCAGGATTTTCGTCCAGAACACCGTCAAGGCCTGCGCGCGGAGCTTTGCGACATCGTCCGGTCCATTCGGCGGCGCGCGACGGATGCGGCAAACGGCCAGAGAAGGCGGCACACGGGGATCCGCTCTTGTCATGATGTCGACGCCGCGCGACTCGTCTGGAATGCCGAATGCGGGCTTGGCTTGCATGGGCCCTTGAGCCGTCCAGGTCGCGAAGGTCCCCCGGATGCGGGCTTCGATCGCGTCCGGCGTGTCGTCGCCGACTATGACGAGTACGGCATTGTCGGGACGATACCAGCGTTGATAGAACGCGAGCAGCTTGGCGCCATTGACGGCCTGCAGCTGTTCGACCGTGCCGATGGAATGAGGCCTAGTCGATCGAAGGTTCGGCGCCACAAACGAGTCGGTTGCTTCCGATGCCTCGAGCAACGGCGTGAGATGCGTGGCGCGCTCCGCAAGAATAATTCCCCGCTCGCGATTGACGGCATCGTCGGCGAATGTCGTGCCGTCGGCGATCCGGCGCAGCCACCCGAATGCGAGATCGAGCGACGGCGCATCCGCTTTCGGGAGATCTAGCCGGTAGACCGTGGCGAATGTGCTCGTATCGGCGTTCAGGTCGCGACCGAACGCAACACCTGCATCGGCAAATGCCTTTTCCGGTCCCGCTTCATGTTCGTTCTGGCCGCCGCTGAACGCCATATGCTCGATGAAATGCGCCGTACCGCGTTCGCTTTCGCTTTCCTCGAAATCGCCGGCCTCGATGCCCAGCCGGATCGAAAGAGCGCCTTTCGGAGTCGCGTTTTGCATGATCGCGTAGCGAAGGCCGTTGGGCAGAACGCCGAGCCGAATGGCGGGGTCCGGAAATATGGCGTCGGAGGCCGTCGAGGCGGCGGATGCGGAATTGCCGCCGGCCGGCTCCGGCAGTGCGTGGCGCGGCAGAACCAGGAAAACGCAAAGCGCCGCCAAGGCGCCTAATCCGCGCATACGCCCCATCACTCACCCCCTTGACCCTCATCATCCTATTCGGAAATCGGACGATGCGGCCAGAGCAATCGCGAAGCGGAATCCAGTTGTTGCAAGAAATCAACGCTTTTTGCCCTATCGCGCGGCGGCCCGGAGCGAGACTAAATCGCAGTATTGGCTGCAACGACCCGTGGCCGGTTCTTCGCCGTTCAGGCGGCGCGCCCGTTTTCCACAATGCGGCACAGGAATTTTTCGATATTGCGCGACAATTGCGACACCGAATTCTCGTCGTCGAGCACCAGTCGCACGCAGAGCCCGTCGAGGAAAGCCGACAGCACGTCCGGTAACAGCGCGGCGGTTTCGGCGTCGAGTTTTCCCGCCTCGACGAGAGGCGCGAGTTTCGATCGCATGAACTCCGCCGCATCTTCGTTCCATTGCGCGAGCTTTCCGATCGCGCTCTTCGAAGGGGGCGGCCTCAGCAGTACGCGGTAGCGCGAACGGTTGGCGTTGAAGTCCGCCAGACAGGCGTCCAGCAACCGTTTCACGATGGGGTCTTTGGGACTGGAGTTCGCAAATGCGGCTTCGACGCGCGCGACATAGCCCGAAACGCAATAGTCCAACACCGCGTCGTACAGCGCTTCCTTTGAGGGAAAGTACCAGTAGAAGCTGCCGCGGCTCACTTTCGAGCGGCGGATCAGATCGTCGTAAGTGACCCGCTCGAAGCCGTGTTCGGCGAAACATTCGAGGCTTTCGCCGAGGATATGGCCCACGCGATCGCCACGCCGCGGGGTCTTCGATGCCGTTTTTCGTGCCGCCGCTGCCATGTCCGCCTTTCGAATCGACCGCTCTTTAATAAACCGACTATCCAGTCTAGTAAAGAGTCTATAATAAAATCGGAGGGACCAGCCATGGCAAAGGTCGAATATGTCACGCGCGATCACATGAAGGCGCTGCTCGAGCCTTACGGACTCTCGGAAGCCGTCCGCCACGGCGCGACCCTCACCATTGCGGGGCAGACCGGGATGAATGCGCAGCATCAGATCGTCGAAGGCGGATTGAAGGCGCAAGCCTTGCAGGCGTTTCGCAACATCAAGGAGATCGTCGAGTTCGCGGGCGGCAGCATCGAGAATATCGTCCATCTCACCTGGTATCTGGCCGACGGGCCTGCCGCGCGCAGCTTCATGGAAGACGCCATCGACGTGACCATGGCGCGGGCCGAGATTCTGCCGGGCATCGCGCCGGGCTCCACGGCCGTGCGCGTCAAGCAATTGCTCACGCCGGAAATCCTGATCGAAATCCAATCGGTGGTCGCGCTATGACACAGAGCGCGGACGCGATCGTGGTGGGTGCAGGCGCGGCCGGTCTCAAGGCGGCGCGGGAACTCATCGGCCATGGCCTTTCGGTGATTGTGCTCGAAGCGAAGGATCGGGTAGGAGGCAGGCTGAAGCGCGTGGAAATCGGCGACCGCGTCGCCGATTTCGGCGGCCAATGGGTGGGTGCCGGTCACACCCTGCTATTTGCCGAAGCCGAGCGGCTCGGCATTCCCGCTTACAAACAATATGAAGCGGGCAAGACCGTGATGCAGCTGTTGGGCAAGCTGGTGCAGTTCGCAGGCAATGTTCCGAAAATGCCGCTGCCGGCGCTGATCGAACTTTATCGCCTGCAGAAGCGGTGGGATCGCGAGATGAAAACAATTCCCGCCGATGCGCCATGGACCGCGCCGAAAGCGAAGGAATGGGACGGCCAGACGCTGGAAAGCTGGATCGTGAAGAATGTGCACACGGCGGCGGCGCGCGAATTCGCCCGCCTCGTGCCGCGCGGCGCCTGGGCCGCGGAAGCGTCGCAGGTTTCGTATCTGTGGTTTCTCGATGCACTGCGCAGCGGCACCGGACTCGAATATCTGATGGGTATCGGCGGCGGCGCGCTCGATTCCAAGTTTCAAGGCGGCATGCACCAGGTGTTCGCGCGCATGGCCGACGAGCTTGGGGACCGCGTGGTGCTCGGTGCGGTCGTGCGCAAGATCGTGCAGGATGAAAACGGCGTACGTGTCGAGACCGACAAGGGCGAGTTCGAAGCGCGCCGCCTCATCGTGGCAGCGCCTCCGGGTCCGATCGCGCGCATTCAGTTCGAGCCGCATCTTCCCGCCACGCGCGACGGACTCCACCAGCGCATGCCGATGGGTGCGATCATCAAGGCGATCGTCGTCTACAAATCGGCGTTCTGGCGCGATTTGGGGTATTCCGGCCAGGTCGCGACCGATGACGACACGGTGGGAATCGTGGTGGAGGATACGCCGGAAAACGGACCTCCGACACTCCTCTGTTTCATCGAAGGTCGGCACGCATTGGAAATGAGCGCGGCCGGCCGCGAAGCGCGCGAGAAGAAAGTGATTGCCTCCCTGGTGCGTTTCTTCGGTCCTCAAGCGGCCGACACTGTCGCCTATGACGACAATGACTGGCTGCTGGAGCCTTTCACCCACGGCTATGTCGGCCACATGCCTCCCGGTGTGATGACGCGCTTCGGCCACGCATTGCGCGAGCCTTGCGGGCGCATCCATTGGGCCGGAACGGAAACTTCCACCGAATGGGCGGGCTATATCGAAGGGGCCATGCGCTCGGGCATTCGCGCGGCGCAGGAAGTCATCCGGCTTCACAACTCGTGACTCATTCGACGGTCGGCTTCAGATGCCGCCGCCGTGAGATCGAATGATCGCCTTGGCGACCGCTACATTCTCGCGCACGCCCTGGTGCATTTTTCCCATAGTGATGACCGAGGCCACGCCGGGCGCATATTCGCCCGGGAAGGCAGCGCGCACGGAGACCACTGCCCCGCCGTCGATCATGACGGGGTCGCCGTTCGGCCGTGTGAATTTGACGAGGTTCGCGCGCGAGCCGGCGCCGCCGCCGCCGTTGAGCGTGCCTGTGACGGTGGCGACATAGTTCGTCGTCTCCGCGGGCAACAACCCGCCGCTGATCATGCGCGCTTCGAGATTGCCCGGCCCGTCATTGTAAGCCGCGAACATATTGGGATAGCCGTATTTGCCGCGCAGGAAATGCAGATAGGCAGCACCCGCGATAATATTGTCGTGCGGATCGTAGGGATCGGCGCCCAGGCGATATTGCCGGCGCATGTCGTCATAGGTCGACGGCATCAGCTGCATGAGTCCCATCGCGCCGGCGCTGGACGTGATGGGCTGGTTCTCGACCAGCATGGTTCGCCCGCCGCTCTCGATCCGCATCACTGCACGGATCCAGTTCTCCGAAACGTCGAAGCGCTTCGCAGCCGCCGCGATCCAGGGATCCCAGCGTTTCATGAGCTGGGCGAAACTCATCTGCTGCTCGATATCGAATGCGGATTGCTTGATGACGATGACGGCGGGCTGCGCGGTTTTCTCAGCGGCGACGGCATTGCGCGCCGTTCGGATAGGGAACGAGATCGCGTGCCGCGTAGGTTGCATGCGAAGGCCGCCTTGGCCGTGCAGCACGAAAATGCCCGCCGCCAAGACGACACCGGCAAGCGAACTCACCACAAGGGGAAGCCGAATTCGCATACCCGATGCAACGCCGACGAACCACGCCCGGCTCCATCGAACCAGGCGTTGTGTCAAAGCGGCCATATCGAATTCAAAGGGGGTCACGGATTGCGCAATTTGAGCAACACTCCAGCTTACAACATCGCCGAATGGCCGAAAAATGGCCGGCGGCGAAGCCGGTCTGAGGCCAATGGCGCTCAGCCCGCGGCAACGAAAGGGGCAAGCTTCACGGTTGGGCCTCGCAAAACGCGTCCGGCGTTGTCGACGCGACGTCGGCGATGGCAGCCCCGGGCTTGGTCACATATTCCGACACGCCTTGATGCGTCGCCGAGTCCGGATCCCAATCGTAGCTCCAACCCATGGCCGTGAAAGGGTAGCCCACACTCGGAAAGCCGATCCGGTAGGAGTCCATCATCTGCTTGAGCACGAAATGCTCGCTCTTTGAATCGGCGGACGGATCGCGCGGCACATCCACGGAGCAGGATGTGGTGGTCGTAAGCGGACTGCTGGCACAGGGGCGGAACAGGTCGGCCGGGCTGATTTTAAAGGTGAAGAGCTTGTCGTATGTTGGATCGGGCGGCAGGCCGAGCGCCATCTCCAGGGCCAGCACCCGGCTCTGTTTGTCCTTGCAAAACGTCCGGAGTTCGTCCGGAAGCGAAATCCATATGTAGCGCGCAGGGTCGATCGTGGAACCGGACTGGAGATGCGCGACGACGATCTCGGGCTTTGTCATGTCGATCGGCGTCAGCGTGCGGACAGAATTCGGGGTCTTCACCGCGGCCTCGGGGATCGAGCGCGTATAGGCGTCCTCGAGCCGCTCCCGAGGCGTTTGCACGATCGCGCACCCCAACAGCAAAGCCATCGCCGGCAAGACGATGACAAAGCGGCGGCGTCTTTCCATGGGACCGGTCATTGCGGGTTCTCCAGATCGAGCGGGATCGACAAACAAGGCAGGATAAAAGGGCGCCTTGGTCTGCAACAATGCTTGTGCTGTACCACAGTCGGCAATGGGATGGCAGTATTCATGGGCCTGCACGGATTCAGGCGGTGCCTAAAGGGTCTTGCGGGAGCGCCGAGGGAGCCCAGGCCTATCGCCGCGCCGTATCGGCCGTGATCGGCTCTCGCGGGATTTTACCTCAGGCGTTGTTGGTATTCCCATAACGATCCGGAAATCGGTGAGGTATGCTGCAAGTCGCGAACACCCGGCAGCCCGCAGGCGATGTCGTCGAGGGAGTTGAGAGGATTCTATGAAGCGCATTTGGACGATCATCGGCGTGGCCGACGTTGCCGCGAGCTTCAAATGGTACCAGGCGTTGCTGTGCTTGCCGCAGACGGCTCCGGCCCACGACGATTTCGGGCAAATCCTCGATTCGGATGGAACGGTCCTGCTCTGTCTCCACGAGTGGGGCGCGCACGAACACCCCCCGCTGACGAGCCCCGACACCGCCAAGCCCGGCAACGGCCTGCTCCTGTTTTTCCGGGTCGACAACTTTGACTCAGCTTTGCCGAAGGCGCGCGCGCTCGCGGGCAGGCTGGAAGAAGAGCCGCATGTGAATCCCAGCACCGGAACCATGGAATTTTCGCTGCGGGATCCTGACGGTTACTACGTCATCATCAGCGCGCTCGATGCGGCCTGAGCCGCCGGCGGACAAATGCGAACTCTGCGGAGGTGCCGCGTTCGAAAGTCGTACCGGCAAAAATGGCGTACGCATCGGACGCAACGCGGAATTTTCGCGCTTGCAAGTCCCCTCTTTGCCGAACTTCCGAATCCTGTAGCAGAATTTCGCGCCGCCAATTCCGGCGGGATGGCTGCGAGTCGGGATTTTCCCTATGCACTTGATATTAAAGAGAAAATTTGTGGCGGAGCCGGAGGGATTCGAACCCTCGATACGACTTTACATCGTATAACGGTTTAGCAAACCGCCGCCTTCAGCCTCTCGGCCACAGCTCCGCATGTACGGCCGAAGCCGCGGCGGCACTCTTGCCCCAATCCCGACAAAGCCTCAAGCCCCCGCTTTGCCAAGAAACCCCGTAGCAAACGCACTGAAAATCCTCGATTTTGTTCGCTGGAACTCGGATCAGGGCCGCCATGGCTGAATGAATTGGTGCTCAAGTCCCGCATCTCATTGATCACACCGCCATCCCCGGATTGAAATATTATTGCGCTCTATCTTACACAATGGTACACAATGACCTTGACCAATGATTCCATGTTGTGTATCTATACACAAAGAGATCGAGGGCATGGGCAGACGGGTGTTGTCCCCGAGAGAGGTCGCGAAACGACTGGCTGCCGGCGGCTGGATCGTGAAGCGCAAAGGCCCCGGCGATCATGTCCAATATGTCCATCCCGACAAGCCCGGCAGAGTGACGCTCGATATGGGCGTGAAGGACATTCCCATTGGGACATTGCGTTCCATTTTTCGGCAGGCGGGATGGGATTGGTAAGGACAGCGAGAGATGGCGGAGCATGTGATTGCATTGGTCCACAATGAAGCCGGAGCCTACGGAATTTCGTTTCCCGATTTTCCGGGAGTGGTGTCGGGCGGTACTTCGCTCGATGAAGCCGTGCGGCGAGGAACGGCTACGCTCGATTTTCATGTCGCCGGTATGGTGGAAGACGGTGAAGCGCTTCCTGTGTTGCGGTCTATCGAGGAATTGCGGCGAGATCGCGATTTCCTTAAGGATGCGAAAGGCGCCGTTTTTGTGGCGGTTCCGGTCGAGCTTCCCGGTAAAGCCATGCGCATCAACATTTCGATGGACGAACGGCTGTTGAGCGCGATCGATCGCGAGGCAGAAGCCCGCGGCGAAACTCGCTCCGCGTTTCTGGCGAACGCAGCGCGCGCACGGATGCAGAAGGTTTCATGATACCTCGAATATAATGCATTGGTTTGTGAAGGCGATGCAAATGACACTTGAAGACCAAAGGCTCAATCGCCCATTCGATTTGCAAAAGCGGTTTCACGCTCATTGTCAGCGCGATTTGGATGCCGGAAAGACCGCTCGGGCATTTTCGGCGGCAGAATGCGAAGTGCAGGCCCATAACGCGCAAGCCGGCAACGTCGCGACGTTCAACTCTTACCATTGAGCGCGACCGTTCCGGGACGCCGTGGCGGAGTGGAATGATGGTCCAGTCACCGGCTTTCACGACAGCGGGCACTGCGCTCATACGCACGTCGCTTGATCTTGGGCGGCAAGCTCGGCAAGTGTCGGTATTGAGTCCATGCCGCCGATTGAAAATCGACCGGCGCGCTGGCGCAAGACCGGCCCGAAGAAGGCGAAGCCGGAGCCGCAACCGGGCTGTTTTGAGGAGGCCAAGTGTGGCGCTGAATTTAACTGATGCTGTCATAGCGCGTCTCAAACACCACACGATAGGGCTGACCTATCGGAAAGATGGATCGCAAGCGCGCGAGGTTCTCGGTTCCGGCGTGCTCGTGACGATTGAGGGCCGTCGTGGAATTTTGACGTGCGGGCATGTCGCGGAGAAATTTGAAAAATTGAGGGACGTGCAAGTTGGATTTTTCAGTACCGATGACCAAAACAAATTTTCGTTAGACGCCATTCTCCATCAAATCCTCCAAAGTAGTCACTCATTCGAGGAGTCTGAAAAGGTCCTTGATTTGGCGTTCACGATGCTCACGCCGGAACTGGCAACCATCATTGATGCCAAGAGCGGTGTCTTTCTGAACGCCGACAAGAACCGAAAGAAGATGGAGGAATATGCTGCAACGAGGAACAGGTTCTTTGACGTGATCTTTGGATTGGTCGAGGAATTTTCCGGCACGCCCGAGACCGAAGGGAACAACGTCATCAGCAAATTGCGCGCCGTGCTTTATTCCGGTAAAATTGTGCAGCGTGACAACGGCCTTCTGCATTTTCAACCGATAGACCGTGAGAAATTGCCGAGCAGCTTTGGCGGAATGAGCGGGGGTGGCGTGTGGCGCATCTACTACGATGAAAGTAAGGAAGGCGATGACGCGCTTTCGACCGCGATGTTGTGTGGCGTAGCATCCTGGCAGAGGACTGACGAAAAAGAGATTGCGTGCCAGGGATGGGATCGTGTTGACCAAGCGCTAATTCCGAAGGTCCGCGAAGCTCTCCCGGTATAATTGTTGCCGCGGAGGCATCATGTTTTCGAGTTTCTTGCCGCCATTCGTCGCAGTTGTCCTCAAAACCATTGGCGGGCTGACAGGTCTTGCCGCTGCTGTTGCGGCATGGCGGGCAGCGCGTTTGTGGCTGGAAGCGAGCAAGATACCAATCGAATACGCAGAACCCGCAGTGCAGGTCTCTTATGACGATGTGCCCGCCCTCGGAATTCTTGACGCCAAAGTGGGTGTCGACGCTGCACAAACCGCCTATAAGAAATCGGCTGCGTTGAACGCGGAAGCGGCGCGATGGACTGCTTGGGCCGCGATCTTGACCGGTGCGTCGGCGCTTCTGGCAGTAATCTAGAGCGGCGCGCGATTTAGATTGTTGGCCAAGGGGCCGCTAACCAATAAGCGCGCGGCCCGCGACGCTTCATGCCGCAGTTCCCCGGTCTCCTCAAGTCCGGCTGCAATGCGTTCCGCTCGCAATGCCGGGCTGCGCCAGAAGCGATTCCGGGCCGGGTTCCGTTGGATTTCGCGGATATATAATAAAAGACACTTAATGGAACTTGCCGTTCCCGCGCCGATGCTCTTGCAAGCGGTCGGGGTCCAGCGCAGCATCGCGCTTGTGGGGCCGCCCTTGCGGGCCGCTCCGCCGCATCGGCCACGAAGGCGTATTGCGCGGGACCGCAGACAGCGCCTTCGAAAAGAGATCCAGGAGCGGCGTGGGCTATGAGCCCCTCGCGGACGAAAGTCCGGTCCGCCTTTGCTCGCAAAGCATCGGCAGGCAAGTCCGGCAACGCATGCGCCGAGCCGGACGGTTGGAGGATCGGGTTATGCAGGTCAAGCACATCTTGCGCGAGAAGGGCCGCGAAGTGGTCACCATCGCCAGCGACGCCACATTGTCGGAGGCCGCACGCCTGCTTGCGCGCAAGCGCATCGGAGCGCTGGTCGTGCGCGACCGCGACGGCGTTGTCGCCGGCATTCTTTCCGAGCGCGATGTCGTACGCGCGGTCGCCGAGGCCAGCGTATCTGCCCTGGCGCAAAGCGTGGCGCTGCACATGTCGCGCGCGCTGACGACATGCACCGAAGCCGACACGATCGACGATCTGATGGAAGTGATGACGCGACGCCGCTTCCGGCATGTTCCCGTCTTGGACGAAAGCGATCGTCTGGCGGGCATCGTTTCGATCGGCGACGTCGTCAAATCGCGCATCGAAGAAACCGTGCGCGAAGCTGCAACCTTGCGCGAATATATCGCCGCCGGTTGAACGGTGCGGCCGGACCAGACCGTTTCATATTGCGAGATGCAACTTATGATGCAGCCGGCTGAGCTGCGCCGTACCGGGCGAACTGATTAACGCGTCTGGAACTGCGCGCGCGTGCCGGCGTTTCCTCCGTTGGAAGAAGACTGTGGCGGCCTGCGAGTTCCGCGGGATACGCGCAGCAACGGAGACGATTCGATGAATACGAAAAAACTTGCTCTCGGCGGCGTCGCGGCTCTCGCGCTTGCGCTCGCAGCCTCGCCCATGTTGGCGCAAACCTCGGCGCAGCCCGCGCCGCAGGCCACATCCTCGATGCCCGGCACGTCTTCGCAGGATGGCGGCCTCTATGGTTCCCAGGTGAATTCGCCGCAAGTGTCTTCGCCCTCGGCGAAGGCCGAAACGCAGAAGCTCAACGAGCAGTCCATCGACGGGACAACGGCCTCACCGGCCGTGCTGAACGGAGAAGCTCCCGCCGCAAGTGGCACCCCGTCCCAGACGGGATATACGCCGCCGAATGCCAACCAGACGCCGCAGACGACGCCGCAAAGCTCCATCGCCGCACCGAAGCAATTGGCGCAGAACGAGCCGCAACAGCAGTACCAGGATCAGCAGCAGCAATATCAGACGCAGCAGCAACAATATCAGGACCAGCAGCAGCAATATCAGGATCAGAAGCGGACTTACGACCGCAATGTGCGCCAATACGATCAGGCCCGCTGGAACTATGTCGATTATCCGCACGCCTATGCGTACGAATATGGCGACAGCCCGCGCCTGATGCGCATTTATATGATCGCGGAGCCTTCGCAGCAGCTCGCCCACGCGCCGGTCGAAGGACCGTCGGGCATGTGGGTCGGCCGCGTTCGCAACGTCGAAACGGGGCCGGACGGTACTCCCAGCCGCATCGAAGTTTCGCTCAACAGGCGCGTGTCCGTGTGGGTCAGCCCCGGTCATCTGCGCTTCGACCCCGAAGACCACACCGTCTTCACCGATCTGACGCGCGATGAATTGTGGGATATGCCCGGCGCAACGATTGAAAGCGGCATGTAATTCGGAATTCTTGTCTTGTGGACGACAGGCCGGCGGTTTCCGCCGGCCTGTTTTTTTATGCCACGACCGCCGTCGCCAGCACGGCCAGACCGCCCGCCAGCGCAATGTCCTTGACGAATTGCGTGCGTTCCGCGCGGTCGGCGAAATTGCGATGAAACACGACGGCCGTCGCGAGACAAAAGGCCGCGAGCGCCGCCGCCGCGATCTGCGCATTCCATCCGATCAGCAAGGCGGCGCCTGCTGCGATCTCGAACAGCGCCACCACGGGAAGCAGGAATCCGGGCACGTGCTGTTCCTTCATATGGGCGAGCACGGGTTTGGGTCCGGCGAGTTTTGTGATGCCCGCAAGAATGAACAGCGCCGCCAAGAGGCCGCGGCCCACCAGAAATACGATTGTCGAAACGGTCATGACGATCCTCCCTTTGTGATATTCGTATCACTTAAAACTGCGAAGGCGCAAGTGCCCGGTGGATCGCGAGCGCGGTCCGGGCTATGACAGGCCTGGTGATAGGGAGATCACATCATTGGGAAATATGAGGAAGCGAACCCTAAAGCCCGTGCCGCGCAATCCGGAGGAAACGCTCGCGCGTCTCGTCGATGCCGCGGAAGCGGAATTCAACGCGCATGGCTTCCACGGAACGGACACCAACCGCATCGCGCGGCGCGCAGGCTATGCGCCGCAAACCTTCTATCGCCACTTCGCAGACAAGACGGCCGTCTTTGTCGCCGTCTACGATCGCTGGTGGAAAGACGAGATCGCGGCGCTCGACCGCGCGCTCGCGCGCAAGCCCGCAAAACAAAGTGCGCAAAGCGCCGCTCGCGTGGTCATCGGCTTCCATACGCGCTGGCGCGGGTTCCGGCGGTCGTTGCGTCACCTGGCGCTGGAGGATCCCGCCGTCCGGGCCGCACGCACCGCGGCGCGGATTGCCCAGATCGCAAGGATGCGCGCCATGCCGGGGTCCGGCCGGCTGCAACGGTCGGATGCGGAACTCGTGGCTTTCCTTCTGACCGCGGAGCGGCTCTGCGATGCCGCTGCCGAAGGGGAACTTCGCGATTTGGGACTGTCCTCACGCGCCGCAACCGAGCTTGTTGCACATGCGATGTCGCAGCTGATCGGACTGCAATGAGAGCGCGGCACGACCTTCGGCGTTAACTTGTGCTGGGGGCGGGCTACTTCTACCGCTCCTAGTGGTCCGGGAGTCTGGGCAGGCACGGATTGCTGCACCTGCACAAAAAGGCCGAAATGGGACGGTATTTCTATCCACAAGGCCCGGAAATATTCTGGATTTTCCGCGTCTTTTGGGTTTGACAGGGCTAATTCCCCCGCCTATACACCGCGCCCACGCCGCCCGTGGGCAAGGTCTTGCGGGCGGTGTTCTGTCTCTGGCACGATTAAATTTCGTACCCGGTACAGGGGCTCTTTGACATTGTGATTTTAGGAAGGGGAACGTGGGCGGCGGCTCGATCGTCAGCCCGTGACGCAAGTCATGGGCGAAAAAATCGAGCTATCCGAACGCTCGCGTTCTTTAGCAAATGACAAGACATGTTGTTTCGGAGGTTCGAGATCTGGTGGATTTCGGATTTCCAAACTCCGTTAATGTCAATTGCGAACAACGAACGTGAGCGCGTCGCGATGGTTCAGGATCATAACTTGAGAGTTTGATCCTGGCTCAGAACGAACGCTGGCGGCAGGCTTAACACATGCAAGTCGAGCGCCCAGCAATGGGAGCGGCGGACGGGTGAGTAACACGTGGGAACATGCCCTTTGGTACGGGACAACTCAGGGAAACTTGAGCTAATACCGTATGAGCCGGTAACGGGAAAGATTTATCGCCAAAGGAATGGCCCGCGTCCGATTAGCTAGTTGGTGAGGTAATGGCTCACCAAGGCACCGATCGGTAGCTGGTTTGAGAGAACGACCAGCCACACTGGGACTGAGACACGGCCCAGACTCCTACGGGAGGCAGCAGTGGGGAATCTTGGACAATGGGGGCAACCCTGATCCAGCCATGCCGCGTGAGTGATGAAGGCCTTCGGGTTGTAAAACTCTTTCGACGGGGACGATAATGACGGTACCCGTAGAAGAAGCTCCGGCTAACTTCGTGCCAGCAG
>JBEKDC010000039.1:0-17719 GCA_050014535.1 Rhizomicrobium sp. | reverse complement strand
CGTCAACACCTGCACCCTCGATCATCCCCGTGCGCTGCCGCTCTATCAGCGTGTGGGCTTCGTGCCCTACAGCCGCGAAAACCGATACATCGAGATACCGTAGCCGCAACAGCGCCGGCCGACTCTAACCCCTTGACCCTCAACACTTATGCGCGAAGGCCATTCCAATTGCGGAACGGACCGGGCATGCTCCGCGCCGCCATGAGAAAGCTTGGGGGAACAGTAGAATGACGACGGCAGATACGGCAGTACCTGAACGGCCGGGGCCTCAGTTGTTTGGTCATCCGAGGGGCCTGACGTGGCTCTTCATGACAGAAATGGCCGAGCGCTTCTCCTATTACGGAATGCGCGCCATTCTCGTTCTCTATCTGATCAATTTCCTGTTGCTGCACCCGCAAACTCAAGGCGTGATCGGATTTGAGCCGATAAAATATGCGTTCGAGTGGATCGCGGCCGTGTTCTCATATGCCACAAGCTATGTGTGGCACTACATTTCGGGTGGAATCGCGGGGCTGGCAAACAACACGGTGGCGGTCATAACGGTCGCCGGCGCTGTCCTTTTTGCGCTCGCCATCGATTATCTGGTTGACTCGCCCGATCAAAGCACCGACGCGGTTGAGAACTATCGCCGCCGCCCGTTCCGCGCTCCCATTTATACGACCGTTTTGGTGGTTCTCTTTGGAGGGATCGCGCTCGGGCTCGCTTACTACAGTCGGCACGGCCTTGCGGTCGCAATGCTGCCTACCGGCATAGTCGTGCACGACATGGCGGTCCAACCGCTCTCGTCGCTCATTTACGGCAACTATACCGCCTTTGTGTATCTCACCCCGTTCTTCGGCGGAATAATTGCCGATCGATATATCGGCCAGCGCGTTTCGGTCATCATCGGCGGTATCACGATGGCGATTGCAGAGTTCACGCTGATGTCGCCAAAATTGTTCTTTATAGGTCTTCTTTTGCTCATTATCGGCAATGGTTTTTTTAAGCCGAACATCTCAACGCAAGTGGGCAACCTCTACAAGCCTGGCGACGCGCGGATCGATCGCGCCTATTCGATTTTCTATGTCGGCATCAACGTTGGCGCTTTTATTTCACCTTTCGTTTGCGGTTCGCTGGGTGAGGGCATCGGCTATCACTGGGGATTCTTTGCCGCTGGCGTCGGCATGCTGATCGGACAAGTGGTCTACCTGTTAGCGTTGCGCAACCTTCCACCCGACCGACTCGCAAGGCTCAAAGCGGCTCCCGAAGCAAAGAAGAAGCTGACGAGCCGCGATTGGAACGCGGTCGTAGCGCTGATCCTCCTTTGCATCCCAACGAGCCTGTTCTGGGCGGTCTACGAACAGCAAGGCAACACCATCAGTTTGTGGGCTCAGGACTTCACTGACCGGCGGCTGATTCCCGGCATCGTTGACTGGCAAATTCCCGTGACATGGTTCCAGTCATTCAATCCGTTCATGATTTTCGCCTTTACGTTGCTCGTTGTGCCGTTCTGGGGTTGGCAATCAAGACGCAATCGCGAACCTTCCACGGTTTCGAAGATGGCGATCGGTAATTTCCTGCTCGCATTGTCATATGTCGTGATGGCGGCTGCGGCTTACAAAACAGGAGCAGGCCATGCAAGTTGGCTATGGCTCTTTGCATTTTTTGCGGTCATCACCCTTGGCGAGCTGTATCTTTCCCCTATCGGACTCGCACTCGTTGCGCGCGTGGCACCCGCTCAAATTCTTTCCATGATGATGGGGCTGTGGTTCATCACCAGCTTCGTGGGAAACCAGCTTCAAGGCGTTATTGGCAGCTTCTTCAGCCAGATGGACAAAGTTCAATTCTTCCTCTTGTGTGCCAGCGTAGGCGCTTCTGCGAGCGTGATAACATGGCTATTCGAGCGGCCGCTAAGATCGGTACTTGAGGCAAAGCCGCTTCATGCTCCGCTAGTTGCGGAACCGGAAGCCGATCCTCACATTGAACCCCAGCCAAGCGCTTGAACGGACGTTTGAAAAACCGTGGCAGATGAGAAGCCTTCGAAGACCGATACCCTTGCGGTTCATGCCGGGCGCATGAGCCGGGAGCATTACGGCGTGGTCAACACGCCGGTGTATCGCGCTTCGACCATCCTTTATCCCGATCTTGCGGCGCTCGAATCGCGCGATATGCGCTACACCTATGGCCGCCGCGGCACGCCAACATCGTGCAGCTTCCAGGATGCCATCACGGCGCTCGAAGGCGGCGCGGGAACGCTCGTCTGCGGGTCCGGACTGGGCGCGATCACCTTCGCAATCCTCTCCGTCTGCCGCGCGGGCGATCATCTACTGATGGTCGATACCTGCTACGGCCCCACGCGTTCCTTTTGCGACAAGATGCTGGCCCGTCTCGGCGTGGAGACGACCTATTACGATCCGTGCATCGGCGGCGGCATCGGGGCGCTGTTTCGTCCGAACACGCGCGCGGTCTTCTGCGAGAGCCCGGGCTCGCTCACCTTTGAAGTGCAGGATGTACCCGCCATCGCGGCCGCAGCACACGCGCGCGGCGCGTCCGTTCTGATGGACAACACCTGGGCGTCGCCGATCTTCTTCCGGCCCCTCGCGCACGGCGTCGATCTGTCGATCCAGGCCGTGACCAAATATGTCGGCGGCCATGCCGATCTGATGATGGGCTACGTCACGGCCAACGAAAGCCATTTTAAGCGTCTGATCGACACTCATGATCACTTGGGCCTCTATGCCAGCGGCGACGATTGCTTCCTGGCGCTTCGCGGTCTTCGCACCATGCCGGTGCGCCTCAAGCGCCACGAAGAAACCGCGCTCAAACTTGCGCGCTGGCTGAAGGCGCGGCCGGAGGTCGCGCGCGTGCTGCACCCTGCCCTCGAGGACGATCCCGGCCACGCGATCTGGAAACGCGACTTCCAGGGATCGACCGGACTTTTCGGCGTCGTCTTCAAGCCGATGCCGAAAGGCGCTCTTGCCGCCTTCATCGACGGGCTCACGCAATTCGGCATCGGCTATTCCTGGGGCGGTTATGAGAGCCTGATAGTTCCGGCGCATATTACGCGAACGGCGAGCACCTTTGCAGCGGAAGGGCCTATGATCCGCATTCACGCGGGTCTGGAAGATGCGGATGATCTGATCGCCGATCTCGCGGCCGGCTTTGAACGAATCGCGAGCGTGACGTGAGCGACACGGTCCTCTCGGCGGATGAATTCCTCGCCACAGTGGCATTCGGCGCGGACGGACTCGTGCCCGCGATCGCGCAGGATCACAAGTCTGGCGTCGTGCTGATGTTCGCATGGATGAACCGCGACACGCTCAAGCAAACGCTTGAGACTCGCGATGTCACCTATTGGTCGCGCTCGCGCCGCGAAGTGTGGCGCAAAGGCGCAACCTCGGGCCACACGCAGCGCCTGATCGAAGCATGGGTCGATTGCGACGGCGACGTGCTGCTGTTGAAGGTCGACCAGACTGGCCCCGCCTGCCACACCGGCGCACCGGCCTGCTTCTTCCGGAAGGCTGCGCTCTGATGCACATCACGCCGCTCGTTCGCTTCGTCACTCGGGCGGATTACGCCGAATGGCTTCCGCTCTGGGAAGGCTACAACAAGTTCTACGGCCGCTTCGGTCACACAGCCCTGCCCGATGACATCACGCAAATGACCTGGTCGCGCTTCTTCGACGCGTATGAACCCGTCTTCGCGATGGTCGCGGAGGAACGGGGACATCTGGTGGGCCTCGTCCACTATCTCTTCCACCGCAGCACCATATCGATCGCACCCAATTGCTATCTGCAGGATCTGTTCACCACCGAAAACACGCGCGGCAAAGGTGTCGGACGGGCGCTGATCAGCGCGGTCTATGAGCAGGCCAAGGTGGCGGACCTTTCACGCGTCTACTGGCAAACCCACGAAACCAACGACACGGCCATGAAGCTATACGACAAGGTGGCCGAGCGCTCTGGCTTCGTCGTCTATCGCAAGGATCTTTGAGGCCGCGGCCTAATCGAATATCGCCTTCAAATGCGCGTTCAGAAACTTGCCGGTGGGATCGAGTTTCTTCCGCAGTGACCGGAAGCGTTCAAATTCGGGATAGCGCGCCGCAAATTCGCCGGCCGTGCGCGTGTGGCGCTTGCCCCAATGGGGACGTCCGTCATATTTGCGAAAAATTGCTTCGCAGGCGGTGAACAGCGCAGTCGTATCCACCTTGTGATATTGATGCACGGCAATCGTTGCGCTTTCGCGCCGATAGAACGGACTCAGCCACACATCGTCTGCCGCAACGCTGCGATATTCCAGCGGAAAACCCGTGTTGATCTTCTTCTTGCGGATCGTCTCGACCACTTCGCGCAGGCAGTCGGGACCGTTCGAATAAGGCACGCCATATTCCATTTCGTTGAACCGGATCGTGCGCGGGCTCGGAAACAGTTCATGGCTCCAGCGCGCTTTGCCTTTGACGGGCATCAGTCTCGAGAACAATCCGTGCGCGGGCTTGAGCATGGCGGGCAGATAAGGCAGCGCTTCGTTGATTGCGGCGAAGGCCCGCATATCGCCGCTGGATTTCTCGCCGCGCTTGCGCATCTCCTCGGCGCTGCGCGGCGCCGGCGCCGCTTCGTCGGTCTCGTTCAATGTCTTGCAGATGGCGTGATCCGCATAAGGAAACCAGAAAAATTCGAAATGGCGGTTCTTCGCCACGAGATCATCGAGCCGGCGAAACAATTCGTCAGGCGGCAGCAGAAAATTCCGTTCGACCAACCGATAGGCCGGCCGCACGGACATGGTGATTTCCGTCATCACGCCGAGCGTGCCCATCGAGGTCCTCCCGGCCGCGAAAATCTCGGCGTTTTCGGTCGGCGTGCAATTCAACACCTCGCCGCTTGCAAGGATGATGCGGAAGCCCGCGACTTCGCCGGAGAAACCTTTGAGGGTGCGACCCGTGCCGTGCGTTCCCGTGCCGACAACCCCACCCAGGGTCTGCCGGTCGATATCGCCCATATTTTTGAGAGCGTAACTCTTGGCGTAGAGCGCCGGTCCGAGCGCCCATAGCGGCGTGCCGGCTGCGCAAGTGGCGGTGGACTTCTCCTTGTCCACGCCTTTCAGACCCTTGAAGGCCCCAAGGTCGACAAGCGTTCCGTCGCTCGCGCAAAGCGGCGTGAACGAATGGCCCGTGCCGGGAGCGCGCACGGTGCCTTCCGCAAGGCGAATTGCCGCCGCCAGTTCCACTTCGTCCCGAGGGGCAATGACCTTACGAGGCTTGCAGGTGACCCCGCCCGACCAGTTCGACCATTTGCCGCCAACAACCTTCATACCCTGCTCCAGGTGACCGAGCGACCGAGCGACGCTCGGCGGCGGTCTTGTAGCGCGGGCAGCGGAGCCGTCAACCGCGGGAGCCGTCAGATGTCGGCGAAACGGGGCGCCCGCTTTTCGAGGAAATGGGCGACGCCTTCCTTGAACTCCGGGCCGGCGAGGCTGGTTTTCATTTCGTCGTCGGCGAGCGCAAGCGACTCGTTGAAGTCCTGGAAGTTCGCCTTCCAGACCTGCGCCTTCATCACCGCCATCGAGCGGGGCGAAACCGTTTCGGCGAGATGCCGCGCATAGGCCCGCACATTGTCCATGAAGTTTTCCTGCGGGAAGGTGCGATTGACGAGACCGATCCGCTGCGCTTCCTCCGCGGAAATCTTGCGCGCCGACATAAGCAGGTCGAGCGCATTCGCCTGCCCTACAAGCCGCGGCAACAACCAGCTGATGCCGTGTTCCGCAATCAACCCGCGTTGCGCAAACGAGGTCGTGAACACGGCCTTCTCCGCCGCGAATCGCATGTCGGCATAAAGCGCCATCACCAGGCCGATGCCGGCAGCGGGGCCATTGATCGCGGCGATGATCGGCTTCTTGGTGCGCGCGAAATAGGCGAAGCGCTGGCTGTCCTTGAAGTGCGGCGACAGATCGGGCCCCAGCGCGGATTCGAATTTGCGATCGAGGCCGGAATCGACGACACCCGACGTCTCCTGGCCGGCAGCAGAGCTGGACAACACCTCCATGTCGGCGCCGGCGCAAAATCCGCGACCCGCACCCGTAAGCACGATCACGCGTACGTCGGAATCGCTCGCGGCCTTCGCCATTTCCAGCTTTATGTTTTGCGCCATATGCGCGTTGTAGGCGTTGAGCCGCTCCGGCCGGTTCAATGTGATCGTCGCGATGCGATCCTTCACGTCGTACAGAACGTCCGGCTGATCGGTCATGGCATCCTCCCGCCGCTCGAGCGGCTGTTGCGTATATCGAGACCGCATGTTCCCATATCCGCAACGGACATCAAGACCGGGAGGAACGATCATGAGCCCCTATCGCGACATTCTGTTCGAAACGCCTGAGCCCCGGATTGCGCAAATTACGCTCAACCGTCCCGGACATTTGAATGCCTATACGGGCGCGATGTGCGACAGCCTCGTGGCGGCGCTCGCCCATTACGTCGAGCAGGACGAACTTCGCTGCCTGGTGATCACGGGTGCGGGCCGCGGATTCTGCTCCGGCGGCGATATCAGCGGCGAGGATCCGAATCGGCCCGATTACAAGAACAAGCAGCTCGGCTATGGCCACGAAATGCGCGTGGGCATGCATCGCGTGATCGCGGCGCTGCATCGCATGGACAAGCCCGTGATCGCGATGGTCAACGGACCGGCCGTTGCGGGAGGACTCACGCTCGCTCTCGCCTGCGATTTCCGCATTGCCGCGGACAGCGCAAAATTGGGCGACACGTCGGGAAAATTCGCGTTGCTGCCGGACGAAGGCGGCGCATGGCTCTTCCCGCGCGCCATGGGTCTCGATCGCGCATTGAAGATGACGATGTTGCACGAAGTCTATCCGGCCGCCGAAGCGCTCAAGCTCGGTCTCGTCACAGAAGTCGCGCCCGCGGCGGAATTGAGAACGCGCACCTTCGATTTCGCGCGCGCGATTGCCAAGAAAGCACCTCTCGCCGTTCGTCTTGCCAAGAGCATGATGCGGCACGGCCTCAATGCGACGCTCGATCACTCGCTGAACGATGCGGCGTTTGCCGTGATGATCGCCAATCCCAGCGAGGACGTGCGCGAAGGGGTCGCTGCGTTTTTCGCCAAACGCGAGCCCGATTTCCAAGGACGCTAGCGCTATTGCGCCGGCTGGTTGGACGCGACGACCTGGGTCTCGTCGGCAGCGACGTTGGGGATGTTGCCGGCCTGCTCGACCGTCGTGGTGGCCACCCGGACACCTTCCACCAATCCGGCAGCGGCCGCAGGCGTCACGGCAGCCAGCGCGGCGGAGATCGCGAATTGGGCCACATGTCGCTTGAATCTGCTGCTGAACATCCGACCGTCTCGCTTCCATCCACGCTGAAGGAACGTTCCGGAAACAAATTGTTTCCGGATCGAACCGAATAATCGCCGACGGAGCGGAAGATGGGCGGAAACGCGAAGTTTAGTTGCGCGCCGCAGCCAGAATGGCGCCGCCGGGGCCATCCTGCAGCAGCACCGCTTCGCGCAAGCCGGCGCGCGTCGGAGCCGGAATGTCGTAGCTCTGCGGCCGCCCGGACCATGTCCCGAGCTTAACCAACTCGCGAACGACATTCTTGTGGGGCAAGGTGCGTCCGCCGTTCTCGCCGCGGGCAATCGCAACCTGCACCACATTCGGATCGTACCGCACCAGCCAGACATCCGCCTTGGCGCCGGATTGCGCACCGATGCTAGCCACGCCGCTCGCGATGGCGATTTCCGGCGCAGTGGCAGGTCGTGCCTGACGCGCGATCAGCTCTTCAAGCTCGCCGCGATCCACGCCCACGACGTCGGCGTGGCCGTTAACCACGACCTCCGGCGTGAAGACCTCTGCGCGGTGGAACGCGTGCGCATAATCCCATTGGCGCGCGGTGAATTGCGGCGACGCGAAAGTATCTTTCCAGCCGAGTTGATCCCAATAGGTCACGCCGAAACTCAAGGTCAGAAGATCGGGCCGGTCGCTCAGCGCCATGACATTGGCGTTGGCAGGCGGGCAGGACGAACAGCCCTGGCTCTGAAACAATTCGACGACGGTCGGACGATCGGCCGCAAGCGTCGTGCCGCAGGCCAGCGCGGCAAACGCGAACGCGGCAAACGCAAGGCTTCGCACCATCGTCATCTCCATCGCGGCCGGACAACAATCCGGACACACTGATATTCGCGCGCGCGAGGATGTTCGTTACATGCGGCTGGCGACCCCGGCGTGACTCGAACACGCAACCCCTTGCTTAGAAGGCAAGTGCTCTATCCGGTTGAGCTACGGGGTCGATCGCAAAATGGGAGGCGGATTCCCGGCAACGCCGCATCTTCGGGCCGATGCGGCGCAAATTCCAGCCTGAATTCCGTCGAAGTCAGTGCGACCAGGGAATCTTGCGGTCGAATTTGAAATTGTCCGAATAGGATTTCGGTCTGGGCTTCAGCCCGTGGGGCTCGAACACCTGATAGGGGATTTCGTGCTTTTCGGCATAGGCGACCGCCTCTTCCTTGGTCTCGAATTCCAGCTGCACCTGGCTCAGCATATCGGCGGAGCTGGTCCAGCCCATCAGGGGGTCGATCTTCCGCGGCAGCGCGGGCTCGTATTCCAGCAGCCACCTTTTCGTCAGGGCACGCCCCGACTGCATGGCGGACTTCGTCGGCTGGTAGATGCGCGCACGCATGTCGTTCTCCCTAACTCCTGACCCACCGGCTGGTCGGGGCCGCTGACGGCCGACTATAGTAGCGCCGCCCTTTTTGTCTCGATCAAAGACCGTCTGGGGTAAGTCCCGTCCGCTTGGCGATTCTCGCCAACATCTTTGGCCCAATTTCCTCGCCATCGTGGAACGCGAAAACATAGTCCGGCCAGCCCTCTCGTGAAAGAGTCTGATGGGAACCTGTTTGCCTCTTGATTCTCCAGCCTAGGCGAAGGAGCGCCCGTAAGACCCGGGACGCTTTGGCCGATGACCATTGGCTCACGCCGCGAATACCGCGCGAACTTCGGGCGGCACTGCTTCGCCATGCTCGATGCGATCTGCGATCACGCGAAAAGCGAGCGCTTCCGCCTTCGACCGAGCCTCGCTTGCGCTCGTGCCATAGGCCAACACACCGGGGAGCGCCGGCACTTCGCCGATCCAACGGCCGTCAGCTTCCTGCTCAACTTCAACCCGCAACACCGGCAGTCCCGCAACTGAGTTTCAACGCCTACTTAAGCACCTCGGTCGCCTCCGTCCAGTTAATCGTGGGCCGGAAACAACGGCCGTGTAACCCATTGATCCGGCTGGTCGGGGCGGCGTGATTCGAACACGCGACCCTCTGCTCCCAAAGCAGATGCGCTACCAGACTGCGCCACGCCCCGATGATCCAATGCGCCGGAAGGTCTCCGTCGGCGGCTCTCGCCACCAGACGGCCTCGTCCCTTACACGGTCACCGGCAGACCATCAACGGGGCATCTTTGGCGGTCGTGGTGTTGAAAATAGCGCCGTGAACCTTCTGCCCCGGCGCACGATGCGGTCGCGAGTTTGCGACGACCGCAGCGACCCGACGTCCGCAAACTGCGCGTGGGCTTACTGCGTTGGTGAACTCAGGCTCGTGTCAGGAGTCGAGAACGACGATCTCCGCGGCCAGCTCGCCCTTCGGTCCGTCGCCAGTGCGCACGCGCACCTTCTGCCCCTGCCGCAGCTCGCGGATTCCGCTTTGCCGCAAGGTTTCCATATGGACGAAGATGTCCGGCGTATTGGCGCCGCGCGACACGAAGCCGTAGCCTTTGCCGCGGTTGAACCATTTGACGATCGCTTCGAACGCCGGTCCGCGCGGTTCGGTCAGATAGCGCGATGTCCGCTGCACGACCGCCGCCTGCGGCGACGCCGTCGAATTGTCCAGCGAGAGCAGCCGTCGCGCCTGCAGGCCCTTTGGTCCCTGAACGGCCTCGCACACCACACGCGCACCTTCGTAGGCTGCCTTGAAGCCCGATTGGCGCACGCAAGTCTGATGCAGGAGAACGTCCCCTTGCGGACCCACCGACGGTTTGATGAACCCATAGCCCTTGGCTATGTCGAACCACTTGATGAGACCACTGATTTCAAGCGCACTATCGTTCAGACCCATCGGGTCCATTATACTTGCTTCCATCCCCTCTACCCCGAAAACTCAAGATAGTAAAAATAAGGTTAACATAACCGTCACGGAAAGGGGAAGTGGATCGCGCAGCACGGGTGTGAAATATTGGCGCATCCGTTACCCCGCGGCTAACTCCTTGTATCCCCTTTCATTCCCGCATTCCGGAGCATCCGACACGATGGACTTTACCGGCCGATATCTGGTCCCTGCCCCGCTCGAGGTGACCTGGGCCGCGCTGAACGACCCCGAAATCCTGAAGGCCTGCATCCCGGGCTGCCAGGAGATGAGCAAGACCGACGCAACGCATTTCCAGGCAGCCGCAACCCTCAAGATCGGGCCGGTCAAAGCGACCTTCAAAGCCAGGATCGAGATGGCCGATATGGATCCGCCCCGCCGTTGCACGCTGAAAGGTGAAGGCCAGGGCGGCGTCGCCGGTTTCGCGCGGGGCGAAGCCGATGTGACCTTGACGCCCGAACGAGACGGCACGGTACTGGCCTACACCGCCAAGGCCGCCATCGGGGGCAAGCTCGCGCAGATCGGGCAAAGGCTTATCGATGGCGCTGCAAAGCAGATCGCCGACGATTTCTTCACGCGATTTTCGGCCGCCGTCGGCGCCATCCCGGCCGAGCCCGACGCAGCGGTGCCGGACGCCGAGGAATTGAATTCGGCCCCCTCCATCGTTCCCACAGCGGAAATCAAGCGCGAGGGTCTCGCGCCGGAGATCTGGGTCGTGGGACTGATCGGCGTGATCGTGATCCTACTGTTGATTTTCGGGCTGGTTCTCTAGGCGCTTGACGCAACGCCCGCGATGCCGACACTTTGGCCGTATCATCCGACGCTTGAAGGGAGTTCCTCATGGCCGTCGTCTCCATGACGGTGAACGGCAAACCCGTTTCCGCCGAGACCGAAGACCGCACTTTGCTCGTCTATTTCCTGCGCGAACAATTGCGGCTGACCGGCACCCATATCGGCTGCGACACGAGCCAGTGCGGCGCGTGCGTGGTCCATGTCGACGGCCGCGCCGTCAAATCCTGCACGCTGTTCGCAGTCCAGGCCGAAGGCGCCGAAGTCACCACCATCGAGGGCCTCGCCAAGGACGGCAAGCTGCATCCGGTCCAGGAAGCATTTCGCGAGAACCACGGATTGCAGTGCGGCTTTTGCACCCCGGGCATGATCATGACGGCCGTCGATATGATCCGCCGCAGGCCGCAGCTCGATCGCGACACCATCCGCCACGAGCTCGAAGGCAATATCTGCCGCTGCACGGGCTACCACAATATCGTCAGCGCGATCGAAGACGCATCGAAACGGATGGCGGGAGGCGCCAAATGATCTCCTATCAATTCGCCTATCGCCGCGCCAAATCGCTCGGCGACGCGCAGGCGCTGTTCGCAAAATCGCCGGAGGCGAAATTCCTCGCCGGCGGTCAGACGCTGATCCCCACCATGAAAATGCGGCTCGCCAATCCGCCGGAGCTGATCGACATTTCCGGACTCAAGGAATTGAGTTTTGTCCGCATCGAAGGTCAGACGCTGATCGTCGGCGCCGGCACGAAGCATCACGATGTTGCGGTGTCCGCCGATGTGACGCGCGCAATCCCCGCGCTTGCAAAACTTGCCGGCGATATCGGCGATCCGGCCGTGCGCCACATGGGCACATTGGGCGGTTCGCTCGCCAACAACGATCCTGCGGCGGATTATCCTGCGGCGGCACTCGCGCTGGGCGCCACGATCAAGACAACACGCCGCACGATCCCGGCCGACGATTTCTTCGTCGACATGTTCGCGACGGCGCTGGAAGACGGCGAGATCATCACCGAAGTCTCGTTCCCCATTCCCGAGCGCGCGGCTTACGCGAAGTTCGACAATCCTGCGTCGCGCTATGCGCTGGCGGGTGTGTTCGTTGCGAAAAGCAAAAGCGGCGTTCGCGTGGCGGTCACTGGCGCGGGATCGTCGGTGTTTCGCATACCGGCGATGGAAAGCGCGCTGGCAAAATCCTTTTCCGCCGATGCGATCAAAGACATCGAGGTCGACGCCGATGGCCTCAATTCCGATATCCACGCCTCCGCCGAATACCGCGCGCATCTCGTGACTGTGATGGCCGCCCGCGCGGTGAAGGCCGCGGGAGCGTAATAAATGCGTTCCCCACTACCCCACAGGGGGAGAGGGTTAGGGTGAGGGGGTGCTCGTGCAGCGCGCAAGCATAGAAAGATTTGAGGCTGCACCGGCACCCCCTCACCACTCGCGCTAAGTGCGCTCGTTGCCTCTCCCCCGGTGGGGGAGAGGCGAATAAACTGTGCATCACAAGGTGAAACCATTCATGGACACCGACGACGTTCTCGATATCGCGCAGCAATGGCTCGCTTCGGGCAGGAAGGTCGCGTTGGGCACGGTCGTGAAGACATGGGGCTCTGCGCCGCGTCCGGCAGGCAGCCAGATTGCGGTACGTGACGACGGCGCGTTCACAGGATCCGTGTCGGGCGGCTGCATCGAAGGCGCGGTCATCGAAAGTGCGCAGGAAACAATGCGCGATGGCCACGTGCGTCACCTCGAATTCGGCGTCAGCGACGAACAGGCCTGGTCTGTCGGCCTCGCCTGCGGCGGCCATATCGAAATCTTCGTCGAGCCCCTGAGCGAGACATGAAGCGCGCGACGCTCGATGCGATCAACGAGGCGCGACGGGCCAATCGCGCCGTCGTTCGCGCGGTCGATCTCGCTTCGGGCGAAGAGCGCCTGATCGACATCGCCGCGGCCGGCGAGTCCGCTCTCGAGCGCGCGGCCTTCGAAGCAGCCCGCGCCGACAAAAGTACGCCCTTCGAAGACGACGGCAAAAGCTGGTTCCTCGCCGTCTATAATCCACCTCTCGATCTCGCGATCGTGGGCGCTGCGCATATTGCCCAGGTGTTGGCGCAGATGGGGTCGCTGGCCGGATACAGAGTGCGCGTCATTGATCCGCGCACGGCCTTCGCGACGCAAGAGCGATTTCCGAATGTCGCGATTTCGCATGACTGGCCCGACGATGCGCTGGCGAAAGTGCCGCTTGGCGCGCGCAGCGCGCTGGTGGCGCTGACCCACGATCCCAAGATCGACGACCCGGCGCTGCAAGCGGCCCTGCGAGGACCTTGTTTCTATATCGGTGCGCTGGGCTCGAAGAAAACCCATGCCGGCCGTCTCGCGCGTCTCAAGGCTGCGGGGTTTTCGGATTCAGAACTCGCGCGCATCCATGGACCGATCGGCTTGAACATCGGCGCACGCTCGCCGGCGGAAATCGCAATTTCGATCCTGGCGGAAATGACATTTCGACTGCGCACGGACGGCGAGTGGGAGCGTATCGCCGCCCGCACGACAGCCTGAACGGAGCTTAATGCCCCGATCTCGTATTCGACGCGTAACGCGTACTGCGTGAACTCATCATCTCGTCCGCGGTCACGGTGCCGTCATTGTTCTTGTCGAGTCGCGCGAACAGTTTTTCGTCCGGCGCCGCATATTCCTGCAAGGTCAGCTTGCCGGAACGACTCGTGTTCAGGCGATCGAACACATGGGAATAAATATCGCGCGCGCGAGCCTGTTCGAGCGCGTAAAACTGATCGAAGGTCATGAAACCGCCCTTGGAGGCGCTCGCGAATTCCTGGGACACAGCCTTGTCCAGTTCGGCGCGGGTCACCTGCCCGTCATTGTTGAGATCGGCTTCATGGCAAAACGAACCCTTGCCGCGGCCGCTGCTGCCGCTGCTCCGGCGTCGATTCCCGCCAGACGAATTTGTGTAGGACCCTTTGCTTGCACGCGGCGGCGCGCCGTCTTCCGCATTGCTGCGCGATGAAGCACGGCACGACACGACGCCCGTGCCGTCGCGGTCCATGGACTCGAACCTTGCGTGTTCCGGCGCGGCATACTCCTCGAGCGACAGTTTGCCGTCGCCGTTCCAGTCCATGCGATGAAAAATCTCCGTAACCCGCTGGCGCAGGTCCTTCAGATGTCCGTTGACGAACTGATCTTCGGTCATGGTCGGCGCATTGCCGGAGGCGACCATGAATTGGGCTGCGAGCGTCCGGTTCAGCTCGTCATGCGTCACCTTTCCGTCCTTGTTGATGTCGAATTCCGCCAGGAAGCGCTCGGCCAGCCGGCCGCGAGCATAGCTCGCGCCGAAGTCCGAACTGGTCCGCGACGAGGCGCCAGGCAGGTCTGTGGAACCCGACATCTGGGCGATCGCCACGCCGCCCCCGACGACAAGCGCGGCCCCGAACAACAAGGCATAACGTAGTGGATATTTCATTGAAGTCCCTCCGATTGGCGCTCCCGCTGCACTTGCGTTTAATAGAGGCCGCTCGTCGCGAATATTTGTCGATGACCCGGGATTCTCGTCTCAAAGTTCAGTCGATTCCGGGATCCCGGAGAAGATTTGACACAAATGGGAATTGCGGCGGACGCCGGGAAAAAGCATCCTGTTGCCCGGAACAGAACGGTCGAATCCGATGAGCAAGGAAGAAACCAAGCCGCATGTGATGATCGTCGAGGATGCGCGTGATATCCGCGAACCGCTCGCGCGCTATCTGCGCGAGCACGGCTATCGCACCACGACCGCGGCAGATTCGCTGGCCGCCCGCAAAGTGATGAAAGGCGCGGCGATCGATCTTGTGGTGCTCGACATCATGATGCCCGGCGAAGACGGCCTGAGCCTGTGCCGTTACATCCGCGAGAGTTCGCAGATCCCGGTGATCCTGCTCACCGCGCGCGGCGAAGAGGTCGATCGCATCATCGGCCTGGAGATGGGGGCCGACGACTACATCGCAAAGCCGTTCAGTCCGCGCGAATTGATCGCCCGCATCGCGGCGGTGCTGCGCCGAACGCAAGCGCTGCCTCCGCGCCAAAAACCGCCCGAGGCGGAACGGGTGCGCTTCGGAGATTGGACTCTCGACACCGGTCAGCGCGAGCTGATCGGCGGCGACGGCATGGCGACTGCCCTTTCGAGCGGGGAGTTCCGCCTGCTGAGCGCGCTGCTCGAGCGGCCCAAGATCGCGCTGACCCGCAATCAGCTGCTCGATCTCACCAAAGGCCGCGACGCCGAGCTGTTCGACCGCAGCATCGACAATCATGTGAGCCGCCTGCGCAAGAAAATCGAACCGGATCCCAAGAATCCGCGCTATATCAAGACCGTGTGGGGCGGCGGCTACATATTCGCGGTGGATCCCGAGACGGCATGACATCCTGGCCGGTAACGTGGTGGCCGCGCACGCTCAGTGCGCAATTGGTCGTGATCACTGCCGCGGCCGTGATTCTGTCCAACGCCGCCGTGGGACTCTGGTTCGAAACCACGCAGGAAAATCTGACCGAGGCCTCGATCACGGAGCGTCTTCTCGATCGCGCGGCTTCCACTGCCTCGCTCCTGAGCAGCATTCCGGCGCGCGAGCGCGAGGCCGTCGCCCGAACGATGAGTTCGGGACCTTGGAAATTCGAGCTGCTCTACGGGCCGCCTGTCCCGCAGATGATGACGGAGGACGAAGCGAGGCTCGCCGCTCGCGCGCGAGCGCTGCTGCCGTCCGAGCGCGCCCGACAGCCCGTGAGCGTCAAGATATATATCGGTGAGCTGCCGCCGTCCGTCGGGCAGACCCGCGGCGGCAAGCGACGTGGTCCGATCATCGAAGTGACGCTGCCCATTGTCCGCAATTACCAGCTCGTCACGACATTCTATCGCCCGGTGCCCGCGCCCTGGCCCGCCGAAGTGCTGGTAGCAGGCATGGTCGCGCTGCTGGCGACCTCTGCGGCCGCGGCGTTCATTGCCGGACGGGTCGCAAGGCCGCTTTCGGAACTTGCGGCGGCTGCCCAGGAAGCTGCGCGCGGCGGTCCTGCGCCGCGTGTTCCCGAGGAAGGCCCCGACGATGTGCGTCGCGCGGCTCGCGCGTTCAACGCGATGACGGATCAGGTCAAGCGCACGCTCGAAAGCCAGCGCCATTTGTTGTCGGCCGTGGGCCACGATCTGCGGACGCCTATCACCGCGATGTTCATCAGCACCGAATTCGTCGAGGACGCCGAAGTGCGTGAAAGCCTCCAGAAGAATCTCGCGGAACTGCAGGAGCTGACCGATGCGGTGTTGTCGGCCGCGCGCGGCGCCGGCTGGGAACAAATGCGCAAGATCGATCTCTCGGCGCTCGTCGAAAGCCTTTGCACCGATCTCGACGAACGGGGCGAGCCCGTATCGTGGCAGGTCCACGGCGCGGCGCCTCTGAGCTGCCGGCCCAACGAAATCCGCCGCGCGGTCCGCAACCTGATCGAGAACGCCATCGCTTACGGCAAGAAAGCCGAGGTCCGTCTCACCGATCGGCCCACCGGCTATGAAATCGTGGTCGAGGATGAGGGCCCCGGCATTCCCGAGGAAGACCGCGTGCGCGTGTTCGATCCGTTTGTCCGCCTGGAAGCGTCGCGCAATGCGGAGACGGGTGGTTCCGGGCTCGGCCTCACGCTCGTCAAGGCGATCGCCGAAGGCCATGGCGGTCACGTCGATCTCGAGAACCTGCCGGAAAAGGGCCTGCGCGTAAGGCTCAGTTTGCCCCGCGAGCCCGCGCCCGCATAAACTGATTTTATGCAGTTCGGTCCCTGCCCCATTGCCGACGCTGAGGGTGCGATCCTGGCTCATGCGGTGCGCACGCCTCGCGGCGTGTTCCGCAAGGGGCGCGTTCTTGCGCCGGCCGATATCGACGCATTGCGCGAAGCCGATATCCAGGACGTGAGAGTCGCGCGCCTGGAGGAAGGCGATGTCGGCGAAGATGAAGCGGCCGCGCGGATCGCCAAAGCCTGCGCGGGCGAAGGGGTTCGCATCGGCGCCGCGTTTACGGGTCGCGCCAATCTCCATTCCGAACTGCATGGCGTGGCCGTCATCGATGCCGCGCGCATTGCCGCGCTGAACGCCATCGACGAATCGATCACGGTCGCCACGCTTGCGCCTTATGCGGCCGTCGGCATCCGCCAGATGCTTGCCACCATCAAGATCATTCCGTTTGCCGCGCCGCGCGCGGCCGTCGAAGAAGCCGAACGCATTCTGCAAGGCAATCCCGCCATTCGAATTGCCGCATTCAGGCCGCGGCGCGCCACGCTGATTTCGACCGCGACGCCGGGCACGAGGCCGGCGCTTCTCGACAAAAATCGCAGCGCACTCGACACAAGACTGCATGCGCTGGGCTCTATGATCGCACTCGAACGGCGCGTGGCGCATCAGGCAGATGCGGTTGCGACGGCTCTGACGGAAGTAAATTCTACCGGTACCGATCCCATCCTGGTGTTCGGCGCCAGCGCCATCACCGACCGCCGCGATGTCATTCCGGTGGCCATCGAGCAGGCCGGCGGTTCGGTCGAGCATTTCGGCATGCCGGTCGATCCCGGAAACCTGCTGCTGCTGGGACGGCTGGGGGATGCAATCGTCATCGGCCTCCCCGGCTGCGCACGTTCGCCGAAGCTCAACGGTTTCGATTTCGTGCTGCAGCGCGTGCTGGCGAATTTGCCCGTCCGTCGCGATGACATCGCGGCTATGGGCGTCGGCGGGTTGCTCACCGAGATCCACACGCGGCCGCAGCCGCGCGATCAGCAGCCGATCAAGGGCCCGCGTGCACCCAAAATCGGGGCGATCGTGCTGGCGGC
>JBEKDC010000038.1:0-18026 GCA_050014535.1 Rhizomicrobium sp. | reverse complement strand
CATAAACAGCGGTCGCCACATCGGAGACTTCCGCGCGCGTCGGCACGGCGGCCTCGATCATGGATTCGAGCATCTGTGTCGCAACGACGACCGGCTTTCCTGCCTTGCGCGCCAGGCGGATGATCTGTTTCTGCCAGCCGGGTACCGCTTCGAGCGGCAGTTCTACGCCCAGATCGCCGCGGGCCACCATCAACGCGTCCGCCAATTCCAGAATCTCGGCCAACGAAGTGAGCGCTTTGGGTTTCTCGATCTTCGCCAATACGCCTGCACGTCCCCGCACGATTTTTTTCGCTTCGGCCACGTCGTCCGGGCGCTGCACGAAGGACAGTGCAATCCAGTCGACGCCGAGATTGAGCGCCGCATCGAGATCGGAATGATCCTTCTCCGTCATCGCCGACAGGGGAAGAAGCGTATCGGGAAGATTGATTCCCTTGCGGTCCTTGATGTCGCCGCCCACTTCGACGGCTGCTTCCGCGGAATCGGGTTTGGATGACCAGGTGCGCAACCGGATCTTGCCGTCGTCGATGAGAAGCAGATGACGCTGTTTGAGGGCCGCGAAAACCTCCGCATGCGGGATCGGAATGACATTGGGATCATCGGACGAAGCTGCGCGGACGAGTTTGATTCGCGCGCCTTCGGCCAGAGTCACTTTCCCGCCGGGAAGTGTGCCCACCCGGATCTTGGGGCCCTGCAAATCGGCGAGGATGGCGATCGGGCGGCCCTGTTCGCGTTCGAGCGCGCGGACGCGGCCGTGCAGCGTCGCCAGCAGGTCGTGTGGCGTATGACTCATATTGATCCGGAAGACATCGACGCCGGCTTCAAAAAGCGCCTTCAGCGATTCAGGTGAGGCAGATGCCGGGCCCAAAGTGGCAACGATTTTTGTCTTACGTCGCCGGCGCATGGGTCACTCCGAGAGGCTCTGGGTGTAGTCCCGAGACTGTCCGGTGTCGATCCGGAAAAAGCCCTTGCGGTCGTAGCCGTGGCTCGCGCAATCGGCGCGGCCCTTGATTTCGAATGTGTTGGCGGTCGCCACGCAGAAACCGGCACGGCCGTCCCAGGCACCGGAGCTGTCGTCCGTGGCGTAGAGATAGTAGTAACGTGCATTGAGCGGGCCCGCTAAAACCTGCCGGCAAGTCCCGCGCGGAATGACCCACCAGCCGCGGCTTGACCAGACGGGCGCGCCGAAATACCCCAATGCCACCTTGGTCGACAGGGCGGTATGGTTGCAGACCGTAAGCCCGGCGCTTGCCGGAATCGCGTATAGACAGAGTGCGAGGGCGAAAAGAATGCGGGGCATCGTTCTTACAGCATGTCGCGCAAGGCCGTGGGCCTGTCAACGCAAGATTGCACCGAGCCCCAACCGGCAACCTCATGACCGATGAGGCGTTCGAATTACGGCGATTTGTCGATCCCGTCCAAGCTGTCATGTTTTTCTGCGACCATGCGGCGAACGCGATCCCGGGCGCGTACGGCTCTCTGGGACTGTCCAGTGAATCATTGCGGACTCACATCGCTTACGACATCGGCGCCAGGTTTGTGGCGGATGAACTTGCCGCGGCATACCGCGCGCCCTGTGTCCTCGCCCGATGGTCGCGTATCCTGATCGACTTGAACCGGGGCGCCGACGATCCGACCCTCATCATGAAGCTCTCGGACGGCCGCATCGTTCCCGGCAATCGCGATGTCGACGCGCGAGAGACACAGATCCGCATCGACCGGTTCCACGCGCCATATCATGCTGCGATTGCGGGCGAGATCGCGCGGGCGAGAGAACAGGGAATCGTGCCGACGCTGATTTCGATGCACAGTTTCACACCCGTCTGGAAGAGCGCGAAGCGGCCCTGGGAGGTCGGCGTGCTGTGGGACAGGGACGACCGTCTGGCAAAACCGCTCATGGCGGCGCTGGCGCGTGGCGGTTTCGTCGTGGGCGACAACGAGCCCTATTCGGGCGAACTAGAGGGCGACAGCCTGTTCGTGCACGGCACGATGAACGGCCTGCCGCACGTGCTCATCGAAATTCGCCAGGACCTGATCGCCACGGAGAATGACGCGCGTCGTTTCGCTGCGCGCTTGAGGCCCATTCTCGATGAGGCCATTTCAGCGATGGGCCCGGCCGCGATACGCTTCACGCGCCCGCTCGCGGCGGCGAATGGAACTACCGCCATGGACGACAAGACCCGCATCGAACTCGAAGCTGCCGCATTTCGCAGGCTCGTTGCGCATTTGCGCGAACGCAGCGACGTGCAGAATATCGATCTGATGGCGCTCTCGGGGTTCTGCCGGAATTGTCTCGGCGATTGGTATCGCGAAGCAGCGGCCGAAAACGGGATCACGCTCGGCAAGGACGAGGCGCGCGAGATCGTCTACGGCATGGCGCCGTCCGAATGGAAGAAGCGCTATCAGAAAGAGGCGACGCCCGAGCAGATAGCTGCGTTCCAGGCGGCGCAAAAGACCCACAGCTAGAGCCCGGAAAACCCAGTTGCGCGACTTGGCCTGCTGAGGCTAGGTTCCGCGCCCATCATGGAAAAGGCGCGGTACTCCTCATGGCCAAGACCGGCTTCGCGAAAGAACATCTTCGCTCCTTCATCGATCGCATCGAACGGCTCGAAGAGGAGAAGGCTGCGCTGACCGCGGATATCCGCGAAGTCTACGCGGAGGCGAAAGGCCAGGGCTTCGACACCAAGATCATGCGTCAGGTGATACGCCTCAGAAAACTCGACCGCGCCGATCGGCAGGAGCAGGAAGCCATGCTTGATCTTTATCTCGGCGCGCTGGGCATGCGGCACTAGCGGAGCAGCGACGTTTACCCAGCCGCCTTGCGCAGCTCTTCCGGTGATTCATCCTCGCCCTCTTCAAGCCCCAATTCCTTGAGCTTGCGGTAGAGCGTGGAGCGGCCGATGCCGAGACGGCGCGCCACTTCCGACATACGGCCTTCATAACGGCCGATAGC
Organism: Rhizomicrobium sp.; assembly: GCA_050014535.1. Classification (GTDB taxonomy): domain Bacteria; phylum Pseudomonadota; class Alphaproteobacteria; order Micropepsales; family Micropepsaceae; genus Rhizomicrobium. The sequence continues at coordinate 15,076 of JBEKDC010000038.1, read as the reverse complement.
CAGGCGAATGATTTCCGTCTCGAGTTCTTCGAGCTTGCGCATATGCCCATCGCCGCTCGTGGCGGACAGTGCATAAGGCGATGCGACGCTATGAGGCGCCGAAACATCTGCTGCGCGCGCGGGACTCAGTGGGACCACGTGATGGCGCTCCCGCGCCACGATGCCCAGCGCCGCGGCGATCTGGGGAAAGTCGCAGACATCGAGCGTGTTGCCGTCGCACAGTACGACCGCGCGAAAAATCGTGTTCTCAAGCTGGCGCACATTGCCGGGCCATTCGTAACTTTCGACGATGTCACTCGCGGCCTGCGTCAGACCGGAGACCGTCTTGTGCTCTTCAGCAGCGAAGCGCGCCACGAAATGGCGCGCCAGCTCTACAACGTCTTCGCGACGGTTTCTGAGCGGCGGCACGAAGATGGGAAAAACATTCAGACGGTAATAGAGGTCTTCGCGGAACAGGCCATCGCGTGTGCGCTCCGCCAGATCGCGATTCGTGGCAGAAATGATCCGCACGTCCACCTTGACCGGCCGTTTGGACCCGACCGGATCGATCTCGCCTTCCTGGAGCGCGCGCAGCAGCTTGACCTGCATATCGAGACGCAACTCGCCGATCTCATCGAGAAAGAGCGTGCCGCCGTCGGCTTCCTGGAATTTGCCGAGATGTTTGTCGGTCGCGCCCGTAAACGAACCTTTTTCGTGCCCGAAGAGAATCGATTCGATCAGGTTCTCAGGGATCGCACCGCAATTGACGGTGACGAACGGCTTGCCGGCGCGCTCCGACGAACCCTGGATGGCGCGTGCGACGAGTTCCTTGCCGACACCCGATTCGCCTTCGATCAAAATCGGGATGTTCGATTGCGCAGCCCGCTGGCCAAGACGGATGACCTGGCGCATTTCGGCGCTCTTGCCCACGAGATCGTCGAAGACGAGCCGGTTGTCGTTTTTTTTCTTCAGCCGCGTCACTTCGCAGGACAGCGTGCCGATCTTGAGTGCATTTTGAATGGAGACCGTGATCCGCTCCGGGCTCGCCGGCTTCACGAGGAAATCACTGGCGCCGGCGCGCATCGCTTCGACGGCCGAATCGATACCGCCCTTGGCGGTCAATACGATAACCGGCAGGTCGGGATGGCTCACGCGGAGCTTTGCCATGACCGAAAGGCCATCCATGTCCGGCATGACGAGATCAAGGAGGACGAGCGAGAACTGGTCGCCGCGCGGTCCATTGATGAGGTCGAGCGCGGGCTGGCCGCCTGGTGCGCTCATGACATTCATGCCTGTGCGCGTGATGGCCGCTTCAAGAAGGCGGCGTTGCACGGGATCGTCGTCGACGATGAGAATCGTTTGCGGCATCAACTTTCCGTCCTTCGGGAGATGTTTGCCCCGAGGCGGTAAAGGGCGCATTAAGGTTCCAGATTGCGACACCAGCACGGTGGACGCTCACCCTGTTCAGACCGAAAATCGCCCAAGCATGCTCGTCCGATGGTGAACAAATGTTAAATGCGGCGGCGCGCCGGCAAGCTTTTGTTATCCGGTCGGCATGAGCCGGAAGGAAGACGGGCTGACCAAGAGGCTGACGCGGCTTGCGCGCGTTTCCGTGGGCCTCGGCGGGGTCGCGGCCCGCGGTGCGGCCCGTTCGCTCTCCGGCACGGCCGTCTTCAGCGCCAAGAACGCCGCCGACCTCACGCAGGTGCTGGGCAATCTGCGTGGTCCCGTGATGAAGGTGGCGCAATTCGTGGCGACGGTGCCCGGCGTGCTCCCGCCGGAAGTGGCGGCGCCGCTTCTCACGCTGCAAACCAGCGCGCCGCCCATGGGCGCAGGCTTCGTGCGCCGTCGCATGGCCGCCGAGCTTGGCCCGGACTGGGAGAAGAAGTTCAAGACGTTTGATCGCGAGGCCGCAGCGGCAGCCTCATTGGGTCAGGTTCATCGCGCTACCGCGAAGGACGGAAGCGCGCTCGCCTGCAAACTCCAATATCCCAACATGGACGCGGCGGTCGATTCCGACATAAGGCAATTCAAGACGGCGCTCAGCCTGCAACGCAGCTTCGACGGCACGATCGACACGCGCGAGATCGGCGAGGAGGTCGCGGCGCGCCTCGCCGAAGAACTCGATTATGAGCGCGAAGCCGCACATATGCGGCTCTATGCGATCATGCTGGCTGATCGTGCGGACATCGCCGCGCCCGAGCCATGGCCCTCATTGTCGACGAAGCGGCTTCTGACCATGACATGGCTAGACGGGCGGCCCTTTATGGAGTTTGAGAAAGCTCCGCTCAAAACCCGCAACCAGATCGCGACTGCATTGTTCAAGGCATGGTGGCGGCCGTTTGCGCGCTTCGGTGTAATCCACGGCGATCCCCATCTCGGCAACTACACAGTGCGCAAAGACGGCGGCGTCAACCTTCTCGACTATGGCTGCGTCCGCACTTTCCGGCCGGCCTTCGTCGAAGGCGTCGTCAATCTCTATCGCGCGCTGCAGCGCCGCGACGAAAACCTGGCCGCGCAAGCCTATGCGGTGTGGGGCTTCACGGATCTCACAGCGGATCGTGTCGCGATATTGAATCTGTGGGCGCGGTTCATTTTCACGCCGCTTCTCGATGATCGGGTGCGCGTCGTCGATGATGGCGTTCCGGCCGCGGAATATGGATTGCGCCAGGCAAATGAAGTGTTCGCCAAATTGAAGGCGCTCGGTGGCGTCAAGCCGCCGCGCGAATTCGTGTTCATGGACCGGGCCGCCATCGGTCTCGGCGCTGCGTTGATCAGGTTGCGTGCCGAACTCAATTTTCACACGCTGTTCGAAGAGGAAATCGCGGCGTTCGATGTGGCCGAACTTGCCGCGCGGCAGAAGAAAGCGTTCAAAGAAGCCGGCGTGCCGTTGCCTGCAACCGCGTCGCCGGGAAAGAAATGAGCGCACCCACGCAGGATTATTGGACGTTCTTTGCCGGCGAAGCTCAGCGGCTCAACGCGCCGCTCTATGTGCGGCTTGCGGAAGGCGTTGCCGGCGACGAGGAATTGCGCGCGCTGGCGCAAAACGTTCGCCCAGGTCAGCCGCGGGCCAATATGTTGCTGGGCGCAGTCCATTTTGTGTTGTTGCGCGGCGCACAACATCCGTTGCGCGCGTTCTATCCCAATCTCGGCGGAACGCTGACGCCCGCAGATTCCGATCCCTTTCCTGCCTTCCGCGATTTCGTATTCGCACATCGCGACGCGGTTGCGTCGCTCATCGCCAACCGCATAACCAATACGAACGAAGTCGGCCGCTCCGGCACGCTGCATCCCGGATTTCGCATGCTCGCGCAACGCGCGGGCGAACCTCTGCATCTCGTTGAGATCGGACCGAGCGCCGGACTGAACATGATCTGGGATCAATATGGTGTGCGATATGTACGCGAAGACGAAAGCTTTGCGACGGACGCGCCCGGCGCCGAGTTGATTGTCGATGTCGCATTGCGCGGCGAGAAAATCCCTCCGCTTGGGCCGCCGCCCCGCGTGGCAAGCCGTGTCGGTCTCGAAATGAATCCCGTCGATCTCACGGACGCGGATTCGCGTGATTGGCTGCGCGCGCTCGTCTGGCCGAACCATCCTGTTCGCTTCGCGCGGCTGGACAAGGCGCTTGCGATCTACGCGAAACAGAAAGTCGAGATCCGGGTGGGAGACGCGCTCGCGCTTTTGCCTGAGGCGCTGGCGCGCGCGCCCGCGAACGAAACGCTCTGCGTCTATCACACCATCGTCACCTATCAATTCAGCCATGAGATGCGCGAAGCGCTGGACCATATTCTGATCGCGGCCGGTCTGCGCCGTCCGGTCTGGCGGCTCTCGCTCGAATTCGCCGGCGAAAATACCCATCCGCTGCGGCTCACACGCTACCAGGACGGCACCAAGACCGAAGAGACGCTCGCGCTTTGCGATCCCCATGGCGCATGGATAGAGTGGCTGGCGTAACACCGGCGCACTGCAAGCCATGACCGACGATCTGCTGGAAGGCGACGCACCTTCCGTCCCCGCTGGCTACGAACTCATGCAATGGACGCGCGGCTTCGGCCGCCAGATCGGTCCGCTCTACCAGAAGGACGGCAAGGACGGTTCCTATGCTCGCGCTTTCCTCGTCTGCGAACATCACACCAATGGCATGATGAATTGCCACGGCGGCATGCTGATGGCGTTCGCAGACACGGCCTTCGGCCACGCGGTCTCGATGACACGTCGCGATCATTATTGGGTGACGGTGCGCCTGCTGACGGATTTTCTCAGCGCGGCGAAGCTCGGCGATTGGGTGGAAGGCACCGGCGCTGTTGTCGGCATCGAAGACGATCTCTTCACCGTCAAAGGACGCATCTGGTGCGGCGAACGCACGCTCATGACGGGCACCGGCATATTCAAGACGCTGGGCCCGCGCCCGCCGCGACGCGCGCCCGCATGAACGATACGCCGTCTCCCGTCGATATCTCGAAGCTCGGGCCGCTCGCGCCGCTGAAAGGCGCCGTGCCGCCGGCGCCCGCCTGGTTCGAGCACGCCGTCGCACAGATTCCTGAAAGCAAATTCGTCACGGTTGAGGGCGCGAAGATTCACTATTTGAGATGGGGCGACAAAAGCCGACCTGGTTTACTCCTTGTTCACGGCAACGCGGCGCATGCCTATTGGTGGTCTTTTGTCGCGCCCTTTCTGGCCCGCGAATACAACGTCGCGGCGATGGATCTGTCCGGGATGGGTGATTCCGATTGGCGCGCTTCATACTCCATGGACACCTTCGTCCAGGAACAACTCGCCGTCTGCGAAGATGCCGGCATGTTTGGTGTCGGTGAGCCGCCCATCATCGTCGCCCATAGTTTCGGTGGTTTCGTCACCATCCTGACAGGCGCCCTTTATGGCGACCGTCTGGCCGGAACAGTGATCGTGGACTCGCCCGTCAATCCGCCGGGTCGTCCAGGCGGCCCGCCGCGACGGATATTCCGTCCGCACAATGTCTATCCCGTGCTCGCCGATGCGCTCGCCCGCTTCCGCCTGATGCCGCCTCAAACCTGCGATAATCTCTTCCTGGTCGATTGGGTGGCGCGGCATTCGCTGAAGCCGGTCGAAGGCGGCTTCAGCTGGAAATTCGATCCCGGCATCTGGCAGGATTTCTCCATCGGCGATGCCGCCGCGCGGCTTCGAGCTACCAAGTGCCGCATCGCCATATTCCGGGGCGAGAATTCCGTCCTCATGCCGCCCGAGATCGGCGAATATGTGTTCAACCTTCTGGGTCGCGCGGCGCCCATGGTCGAGATCCCCCAGGCCCAGCATCACGTCATGCTCGATCAGCCGCTCGCTTTTGTCGCAGCGCTTCGGGCGCTGTTCGCCGATTGGGATCACACGACGCCGCGGCAGAGGATCGCGACAGGCGTCTAGCGCGGTTGCCCTCGAAGTCTCCTTTGTTATAGTCCCCGCCGCTTCGAACCCCCGGGGAATCATATGTCAGCGGAAACGGGCCAGCATTCCGACAAAGGTACGATGGACATCTCCGAGCATATGAGGACCTGGAACGGGTTTCTCTCGCTCGTGAAGTGGATCATTATCGGGACCATAATCCTCATGATCTTCCTCGCCATTTTCCGCACCCACGGCTAAGGGATTCCCGGCCCGCACAATGAAGCTGTCTGTTCTCAAAGAGCGCCGCGCCGGTGAAACCCGTGTCGCGGCGACGCCCGAGACCGTCAAGAAGCTGAAGGGACTTGGCCTCGATGTCGTGATCGAGAGCGGGGCGGGCGCGGCCGCGCGATTTGCCGATACCGATTATATCACGGCCGGCGCCAGCATCGCGCCCGACGCGGCAACGGCGCTCGCCGACGCCGATATCGTACTCGCAGTGCGCGGACCCGACGCGGCAGAGATCGCTGCGATGAAAAAGGGCGCTGTGCTCGCGGCGCTGCTTGCTCCGTACACGGAGAAAGAGACGATCACGAAGCTCGCCGCGCAGGGCGTCTCGGCGTTTGCCATGGAATTCATTCCCCGCATTTCGCGCGCGCAGGCGATGGACGTCCTGTCGTCGCAGGCCAATCTTGCCGGATACAAAGCCGTGATTGATGCGGCATCGGCATTCGACCGCGCCATGCCGATGATGATGACAGCCGCGGGCACCATCGCGCCCGCGCGCGTGCTGATCATGGGTGTCGGCGTTGCGGGCCTGCAGGCGATTGCGACCGCGCGGCGGCTCGGCGCAATTGTTTCCGCAACAGATGTGCGTCCTGCCACGAAGGAACAGGTTGAATCGCTGGGCGCGACCTTCGTTGCCGTCATCGACGACGAATTCAAACAGGCGGAGACGACCGCCGGCTACGCCAAGGAAATGTCAAAAGAGTATCAGGCGAAGCAGGCGGCCCTCATCGCCGAAACAATCAAGAAGCAGGATATCGTCATCACCACTGCGCTGATCCCGGGGCGGAAAGCGCCGATGCTCGTCACGGAAGAGATGGTGAAAACGATGAAGCCCGGCTCCATCATCGTCGATCTTGCCGTGGAACAAGGCGGCAATTGTCCGTTGTCGAAGCCCGATGAGATGATCGAAGCCTATGGTGTGACGATCATGGGTTACAGCAATCTGCCGGCACGGCTGCCCATCGACACGTCGGGCCTCTATTCGCGCAACCTCTTCAATTTCGTGAGTTTATTCGTCGACAAGAAGACGGGCGCGTTGGCGCTCGACTGGAACGACGAGATCGTCAAAGGCGCGGGCCTCACCCGCGACGGCGAGATCGTGCATCCGGCATTGAAAGGCGCGTGATGATGATGAGCGAGCGCCGCACGAGAATTTCACCCTTCCCCCCGCAGCGCGTGGGGGAAGGTGCCGAGCGCAGCGAGGCAGAAGGGGGGTATCGTCGCATCGACGCCCCCCTTCCGTCACGTGTCGCTTCGCTCCGCGTGACACCTTCCCCCACGCTTCGCGGGGGGAAGGCTAGAAGGAGCTGACATGGAATCCATCGATCCCTTCGTGTTCCGGCTGTCGATCTTCGTGCTGGCGATTTTCGTGGGCTACTACGTCGTCTGGAGCGTGACGCCGGCGCTGCACACGCCACTGATGAGCGTGACGAATGCGATTTCATCCGTGATCGTGGTGGGCGCGCTGATCGCCGTGTCCGTGTCTGCTCTCTCAAGCGGATCCTGGATATCCAAGGGCCTCGGCTTCGTCGCGCTGATCCTTGCCTCGGTGAACATCTTCGGCGGCTTCCTCGTCACCAGCCGCATGCTCGCGATGTACAAGAAGAAAGAGAAGAAATGAGCCCGGGTTTGCAGGCCGATCTTGCCGCGCTCGCTTATCTCGTCTCGGGCGTTCTGTTCATCCTCGCATTGCGCGGGCTTTCGAGTCCGGTCACGTCGCGCACCGGCAACCGGCGCGGAATGCTGGGCATGGCGATCGCGGTCGCGACGACTTTGTGGGTGGCCGGCGTCACGGACGCGATCACCTGGGGCATGATTCTGGGCGGCATTGCCATCGGCGGCACCATCGGCGCCGTGATCGCGCAGCGCATCCACATGACGGCCATGCCGCAGCTGGTCGCGGCGTTTCACAGTCTTGTCGGTCTCGCCGCCGTGCTGGTCGCCGGTGCTGCGATGTATTCGCCGCACGCCTATGGCATCGGCGAGGAAGGCGCGATCCGGCTGCAAAGCCTGATCGAGATGAGCCTGGGGGTCGCCATCGGCGCGATCACCTTCGCAGGCTCCCTGATCGCGTTCGCCAAGCTCAACGGCAATATGAGCGGCGCGTCGATCCTGCTGCCGGCGCGCCATCTGCTCAACCTCCTGATCTTTGCCGGCATCGTGGCGCTCATCGTGTATTTCTGCATGGCGCAGGCGCATTGGACCTTCTGGGCCATTGCGGGCTTGAGCTTCGTGTTCGGCATCACGTTGATCATTCCCATCGGCGGCGCGGACATGCCGGTCGTGGTCTCGATGCTCAATTCCTATTCGGGCTGGGCCGCCGCGGGCATCGGTTTCACTTTGGAGAACACCGCGCTCATCATCACCGGCGCGCTGGTCGGTTCCTCGGGCGCGATACTCTCCTACATCATGTGCAAGGGCATGAACCGTTCGTTCGTTTCCGTGATCCTGGGAGGATTCGGCGGCGAAGTGGCGGCGGCCGGCAAAGTCGAAACGCGGCCCGTCAAGCAGGGCTCGGCGGAAGACGCGGCCTTCATCATGAAAAATGCGGGCTCCGTGATCATCGTGCCGGGTTACGGCATGGCGGTGGCGCAGGCGCAGCATGCCGTGCGCGAAATGGCCGACAAGCTCAAGAAGGCAGGCGTGAAGGTTTCCTACGCCATCCATCCCGTCGCGGGCCGCATGCCGGGACACATGAACGTGCTGCTCGCGGAAGCCAACGTGCCTTACGACGAAGTGTTCGAGCTGGAAGACATCAATTCGCAATTCGCGCAGACCGATGTCGCCTATGTGATCGGCGCCAACGACGTGACCAACCCCGCCGCGAAATCCGACCCGAAATCGCCCATCTACGGCATGCCAATTCTGGATGTCGAAAAGGCCAAGACCGTGCTGTTCGTCAAGCGCGGCATGGGCTCGGGCTATGCCGGGATCGAGAACGAATTGTTCTTCCGCGACAACACCATGATGCTCTTCGGCGACGCCAAGAAAATGACCGAAGAGATCGTGAAGAATCTCGATTAGACGTCTGGCGCTGGAATTGTGTTATAGTCCAGGGGTCACGGAGATGTACGCCATGGATGAACTTCTGAAGCGTATTACGCTCAATCCCAAGGTCATGGTCGGAAAACCGGTCATCAAAGGGACGCGGCTGACTGTCGAGCATATCCTGCGCGAACTCGCCGGGGGCATGACGCCGGCCGAGTTGGTGGACGCGCATCCGCGACTTGCGATTGACGATATTCGTGCTGCCTGCGCTTACGCGGCCGCCCGGCTTGCCGAGGAACGCATTCTTATCGACGCAGAATGAGTCGAATTCTCGCAGGCGAGAATTGCGACCGATTGATTGTGGCTGTGCTTCGTGAAGCCGGTTACGACGTGGATTATGTCGCCGAGACGGATTCCGGCGAGAGCGACGACGAACTGTTCCGGCTGGCAAGCGAAAACAGTCTAATTGTGCTGACGGACGATCTGGATTTTGGCCGTCTGGCTGAGCGTGCAGGTGAACATCCTCTGGCAATCATTTTGATGCGTCTTGACCCTCTCGGCCGCGCTGCGCGCTGCGAACGCGTACTTGAAACACTGAATATGCTGGGCGATGATGTCGTGGGCCAATTCGTGGTTATCGAGCCCGGTCAGGTGCGGTTTCGTCGGCTGAGCGGAGACTAGGCCCTCGTCATGAAACTGCTCTCCTTCATTTTCGGCGTGCCGTTCGGCGCCAAGGATCGTGCGGCCGTGTTGGCGGAGATGGTCGGCAATCGCTCGAAGGAAAGCGCGATCGAGTTGTTCCGCGACGGCGCCTCGCACAACACCGCCAAATCGGGTGCTCTCCTGGGCGCGCAGGGCATCTTTGTCGTCGTCGACATATTCGCGATCGACCATGGCTGGCCGAAGGAGATAATTCTCGCCTCGCTGCTGCTGATGCTGGCGGGATCGCTTTTGGTTATGGCGAATCTCCGAGGCACGCTCTGGCCCTATGCCGGGAAATCCGACGCGGCGCCGGCCGACCCCGTCCAGGGAGTGTTCCTTCTCGTTCTGCGGCGCTCGCTGCGATTCAATGTGGCGCTGTACCTGACTTTTCTGTCAATTCTCCTCCTGGCGCTGGCGGCCGTTATGTTCGGCTAGAAGCCGCCAAAAGGCGGCGCGTTCGGGCCGGGTTCCGCGAATTTATCCTTAGTGGTTTCCCGGGCCGCCCTATATTAGGGTCGCGCCATGGCGATCGACGACACCCACGAACACGGGCTCTGGACCCACGACCACCGCTTCCTGGGCGAGGGCCACGAGCGCAGCGAGAGGCGCGCGCGCCTCGCCGCCATGGTCACAGCCGTCTTCATGGTCGTCGAGATCGTTGCGGGACTCGTATTCGGCTCGATGGCGCTCATCGCAGATGGCGTCCATATGGCGACGCATGTCGGCGCATTGGGTCTCGCGGCCGGCGCCTATTGGCTCGCGCGCCGCCATGCCCGCGATGCGCGCTTCAGTTTCGGTTCGGGCAAATTCGGCGATCTCGCGGCGTTCGCCAGCGCCATCGCATTGGGGGCCGCGGGTCTCGGCGTCGCGATCGAATCGATCGAGCGGCTTGCCTCGCCTATCGCGGTCGATTACCGCAGCGCGCTTTACATCGCTTCGATCGGCCTCGCCGTCAATCTGATCTGTGCATTCATTCTCAGCGATTCGCACGACCATTCTCATGGCCATTCGCACGGCCATTCTCACGACGACGAGCATGACCACGATCACGCGCATGCCGACGGCGATCACAATATGCGCGCGGCCTATGTGCATGTGCTGGCCGATGCCGCGACCTCCATGCTCGCAATCGTCGCGCTCGGCGCGGGCCTGGTTTACGGCGTGCGCTGGCTCGATCCGCTCGTGGGCCTGGTCGGCGCAGGCGTGATCGGTTCCTGGGCCTATGGCCTCGTGCGCGACAGCGGCATGGTGCTGCTCGACGCGGAAGCCGATCCGAAGCTCGCCAAGAATATCCGCGCGATGATCGAAGGCGAACTCGGCGCCCGCGTCGCCGATCTGCATTTGTGGCGGCTCGGACCCGGCCATCGCGGGCTGATCGTCTCGCTGGTGAGCCCGGATGCGACGACGGCGGAAGCGATCAAGCAAGCGCTTCGCGCACGTCATCCCGATCTGAGCCACGTGACGGTGGAAGTCACCGTCTGCGCGGATTGTGCGACGCCTTAAGCTTCCTTTGCGACGAAATCGAGCGCCTGGGATGCCGTGCGCAGCCCGTGATGCCGCTTCATGGGTGTGGAGAGATAGCGGTTCACCGCCGTCAGCATCTCGTCGGCCCAAGGCGCATCTGGCGCGGCGGTCAGTTCGTCCTCCAATGCAAACAGCACCTTCAGATGGTGGCAGGCGATGATCGGCTCGACGATGCCGTGGTCGTAAAGCGCGTTCTGTTCGCGCACGAGGAACGCGCCGCGGTCGGCGACCCTCCAGCGCGACGCATCTTCGTCGCCGCGAACATATTTGCGGTTTCGCCCGATAAAGAGCGCGAGCTGCAACAGCGCGCGGGGCCACAGATCGGGCCGGTCTTCGCAGATATGCCGGCAGGCATTAGCAAAAGTGAGCGCATGGGTGAAATCGAGCCAGCCGATATTGTCGGCGATGGCGTTGTCTGCGGCCCGGTCGAAGCCGAGATCGAAATGGGTGAGGTTCCAGGCCGCGGCGCCGACCAGCGCGTCGTAGATTTCGCGGATGGGCCGGCCCGACGATGCGAGCACGCGCTTGAGCGTGGCGTCGATGGACTGGCCGATAAAATCTTCCGCGCGTGCGGGCGCGGCGCCTGAATTGTCCCAGGCCGCGAGCGCCTTCTCATAGAAGCGAAATTCCGGCAGCCTTTCCTCGCGTGTCGCCAGGACGATCTTGCGCGTGAGCGCGAGCAAAACGGGTTCGGCGACGTCTTCACCCAGCCGCACGATCAACTGCCCGATCTTGAAGGTATAGATCGCGCAATGGCCGAAATCCGCGTAATGCGCCAACGCCGCTTCGGCGATGGCCGGCCGGAGTTTCGCATAGGGAATATGTTCGGCCAGCGCGCCGCGCATCAGCGCAAGCGCAGCTGCTTCATTCTCGGCTTCCGCAGCCGCAACAAACGCGGCCGGGTCCCAGGCGGATGTTCCCTCCGCATAGGGAAATCTGTTCGCGCCTTCCGTGTCCCATGCGATGTGGCCGATGGGCTCCAGCAATGCGGTGAGATGGGCTTCGGGCGAGGTTGCGCGTTCGGCCAGGGCAAGCCAGTCCGCCGCCGCGGCGTAGGCATGCGTCATGCCCTCTTCGAGCCGATCGTTGCGCGACTTGAACGCATGGACCACCGCTTCCTGCGCATCGAAACCTGCATGTTCGAGACGCGCCACTTCGCGTGCGATGCGCGCGGCGTCATTGTCGACGATGGCCGCATCGAGGCCCGCAAGCGCGCGAGCGCGCTGTGCGTCGGCCGGTGGGTCCGCAAGGTCGATGAAGATTTCGCCGTTGCGCTCTTCGATAGGATAGGTGCGGACGGGATCTCGGCCCACGAGTGCGGTGCCTTGCGCGAGATCGAATTTCCAATTGTGCCAGTTGCAGGTGAGTACGCAGCCGGGCCCGAGCGTGCCCTCGCTCAGCGGATAGCCTTCATGCGGGCAGCGATTGGCGATCGCGAAGAGCCGGCCTTCGCTCGCAATCAGGAGCACCTGCTTGGCCGCCTTGCGCACGAGTTTGTGCGTCCGGGCCTCGAGTTCCGCGCGCGTCACACCGCTGGAGGTGAACATGGGGTGTTCCTTTTCGAAAGGACAGCCTTTCTAAAATCATAGTCCGCGCACTTGTATTTCACAAGCCTCTCCTTTAGTTATTCCGGCTATGCGCGAGAAGCAGCCTTTCCCCCAATCTACCGCCAAACCGCCGGCCGGACGCGCGGCCGTGCTCGACCTATTGAAGCGCGAAGGGCCGGTTGCGAGCGAGGATCTGGCGGCGAGGCTGGGTATTACGGCCATGGCGGTCCGCCAGCATCTCGCTGGCCTCGAGGGCGAAGGCCTTGCCGCGCACGAAACGCGAGCCGGTGCCCGCGGCCGTCCGGCCAAGCTGTGGCAGGCGACGGCGGCCGCGAATGGCCGCTTCGCCGATTCCCATTCCGCGCTGGCGGCCGATCTGGTGGTCCAGTTGCGGAAAGCGTTCGGCGAAGAGGGTCTCGATAAGATTCTCAAGCTGCGCACCGCCGAACAGGAAAAAATCTATGGCGCCAGAGTCGCGGACAAGCGCTCGCTGAAGGCGCGCCTCGATGCACTCGCGCGTGTACGCAGTCAGGAAGGCTACATGGCCGATGTGCGGCGCGATCCCGAGACGGGCGACTGGCTGTTCGTCGAGAACCATTGCCCGATTTGTGCTGCCGCGCGGCTCTGTACGGGGCTTTGTCGCGAAGAGCTCGCGCTGTTCAACCGGGTGTTGGGGAACGATGTGCGCGTGGAACGCGTGTCGCACATATTGGCGGGTGCGAACCGCTGCGCCTATCGGGTCACTTCGGTATAAAAAAGACTTAGCGCAGGGGACGCAGGGGAAGCGCAGAGGACGCTGAGGAAAGCGATGTGCGCGAAGCGCGCAGGAATTAGCCCTTATGACGCGAGAATCGCGCGACGCACCGGCCTCCCTGCGTCCCCCGCGAATCCTCTGCGTCCTCTGCGCTAAAATTCTTCACAACGCACGACGCCTGGAAACACAAAGGCCGCCCGTTGGCGGCCTCAAATTTCGCAGTTCATTCGCAGAAGCTTAGCGCGGCAGCACGCCTTCGCGCTGCAGGCGCTTGCGCTGCAGCTTGCGATAGCGGCGGATCGCCTCGGCTCGCTCGCGAGCGCGCTTCTCGGACGGTTTCTCGTAATGGCCACGGAGTTTCATCTCGCGGAAGATGCCTTCACGCTGCATCTTCTTTTTCAGCGCCTTCAGCGCCTGGTCGATATTGTTGTCGCGAACGATGATCTGCAAAGGCAGCTCCTTGAGGCCATTTTCGTAAGGGCGGGCTAATTACCAGAAGCCCCATGGGGTGTCCACCCCGCCCAAAAGCCGCAATCTGGCCGCTTTGACCAAGGCCCGGCCCCACCCCATATTCGGCCCATGGCTATCCTCAAGATCGCCCGAATGGGCCATCCGGTGCTGGCGCGCAAGGCGGACCCCATCGTCAACCCGGCCGCGCCGGAAATTCGCCGCCTAGTGGCCGACATGGTCGAGACCATGATCGACGCCAACGGCGCGGGCCTCGCGGCCCCCCAAGTCCATGTTCCTTTGCGGGTCGTGGTGTTCCAGGCGCCCGGCGAGCGCGCCGATCCCAACGTGGCGGAGGCCGAGCGCTTCGACCACACCGCACCCCTGACCATCCTGATCAATCCGGAAATCGAGATCGTCGATCAGAGCATCGAAGGCGGCTGGGAAGGCTGCCTGTCCGTGCCCGGCTTGCGGGGTCTCGTCGAGCGGCCTGCCCATATCCGCTATCGCGGCTTCGATGCCGAAGGCCGGCCCATCGCGCGCACGGCCAAGGGATTCCATGCCCGCGTGGTGCAGCACGAATGCGATCATCTCGACGGCATTCTCTATCCCCAGCGTATGCGCGACATGACGAAGTTCATCTTCGAATCGGAAGCGCGCCATTGGGCGCCGGCGGAAGGCGAACAATGACGGAGCCCCGCAAACCGCGCACGCGCCGAAAGCCTGCGGCCGGCGACGATGCCGCGCTCAAAGCTGCCGTCCTCGAAGCTGCCCTGCCGCACGTGCCGCCCGACGGATTCACGGACAAGGTTCTGGCCGATGCCGCGGCCGAAGCGGGCCTCGACAAGATTTTGCTCGCGCGACTGTTCCCGGACGGCCCGCTCAGTCTCGTCGAAGCGTTTTCCGAGAACATCGACGCCGAAATGGAAAAGCGCCTGGCGAAGCAGAAACTCGCACAGATGAAAATCCGCGACCGCATCAGGACGGCGGTGACGACGCGGCTGGAATTGTTGAAGCCGCACAAGGAAGCGACCCGCCGCGCGGCTGCGTTCCTCACTTTGCCGCCTCATGCGGCCATGGGTGCGAAGCTTCTCTATCGCACGGTTGACGCGATCTGGCGCGCGATCGGAGACACGTCGACGGATTTCAATTTCTACACCAAGCGCGCGATCCTGGCGGCGGTCTATTCGTCGACCCTGATGCGCTGGTTCACGGACGACAGCGAAGGCGAGACCGCCGCGCAGGAATTTCTCGACCACCGCATCGAAAACGTCATGCAGTTCGAAAAGCTCAAGGCCGACTTTCGCGAACGCGCCAAAGGCTGGCCCTCCTTCGCGGACATTTTGCGTGGCGGGAAGAAAGCTTGACGTAATTTGCCCTCGCCCCCGCAGCAGGGCTGTCCGGGGAAAGCTTTTCGGTTGCAGATATGGCTCCAAAAGACTCGCGCAGATTGCAATTTCGACGCTTGGCGGGGGAATTGGTCTCCCCG
>JBEKDC010000037.1:0-18049 GCA_050014535.1 Rhizomicrobium sp. | reverse complement strand
TATGGCGGCCCGGCGCGCTCAAGCTCGCGGAAACCATAGCGCCGATAGAACGCGACCGCGCGCTCGTTGCGGGCGCCCACCGCCAGATGCGCAGCGCGCGCTCCGAGCGCACCGACCGTCGCGAGCCAACGATCAATCAGGGCGGCGCCAAACCCTCTGCCCTGCAGCCGCGGCAGCAGATTGATGTGCAGATGGGCCGGCCAGGGTTCCGAGATCCGGCGCGGCGTTCGCGGCGGATGATGAATGAGCCACGCCATGCGCTCTTCCGGCGTCCGGGGCGCCAATGGTTCGGGGTAGCGGGCGCACAGCCCCGGCCACCATTCGGTCTCCAGCCTCTTTTCGAAAAGATATGTGTCGGCAGGGCCCAGGATGTAGCCGCAAACGCCTTCGCCGTCCTCCGCCACAAAGGCCGAATCGGGAGCATGGATTGCATACGGCGCGGCATAGACGGACCCTAGAATCCTCGAATCACGGTAGAGCCCGGCGGCATCCCGGCCCGCATCGCCGGTCGCCAGGCAGATGCGAAACAGGTCGTCGAGGTCGTCTGTCCGGTAGGGGCGGATCATGGCCATGGCGCCAATTATGACGCTGCCGTCAGGAAATACGATGGCCTGGCCGGCGCCATTGGGCGCGCTGCAACCTTCTGCGCTTTTCGGAATTAACAATTAATGTTAGCGTTTCGTACGAGGGGTTGGATTTCGACCGGCCGTTCGAGCCGGTCCTAACCGGGAGAACTTGAATGAAGAGTTATGTCAAGCTTGCTGCTGCTGCGGTTTTCGGTTTGGGCGCGCTCGCGCTCACGGCCACGAGTGCATCGGCCTATATCGTCTGCAACGGCGAAGGCGAATGCTGGCACCAGAAGGGCCATTACGACTATCACCCCGAGTGGGGCATTGTGGAACACCCCGATGGTTGGGTGTGGGGTGTCGGCGATCATTATCGCTGGCATGAACATCACGGCCGGGGCTATTGGCATGGCGGCGTGTGGGTTCATTTCTGAGCCTACGCAAACTACATACGCAGCGGCGGGTGCAGCAATGCTCCCGCCGTTTTGCTCTTGGGCAAACCGCCATTCACGTCAGTCAAAAGAATCCTTGACCAATAAATTCATCGAAGGCGGATGGCCTGCCAGCCGAAGCTCGAAGAGCGAAGGCTGGTCGGAGAGAGAGGATTCGAACCTCCGGCCCCCACGTCCCGAACGTGGTGCTCTACCAGGCTGAGCTACTCTCCGGTCTTTTCGGGAGGCGCCCTTATAACGACGGGTTCCGGCCCCCGCAATCCGTCTCCGCTAAAAGCTTCGGCCGATAGGCTTGCAGTCCGGCGAAGCCTCAGCGAAGCCGGACGCAACTGTCGTTGAAAGGCCTGGGGCGAGCCAGTATGGTCCGCGACCCGAAGCGGGATTTACCAAGCCTTGGGGCGTCGCCAAGTGGTAAGGCACCGGATTTTGATTCCGGCATTCGAAGGTTCGAATCCTTCCGCCCCAGCCAGTTTTCGCTCGCTTCGCGAGCGCAAACTGTCCTCCGAAGCTCCGATAGGAGCGAAGGAGGACGGGTGACGCGTTGGCGAGCTTCGGGTGGCAGGCCGGCCCAATCAACTTCGAGCGGCGATCGACCGACTTAAGAGTGTTGCGCGGATGCCAATTGGGCATATTCGCGCCTCGCATCCATCAGCACGGGCAGATCTTTGTCGGCGTTCTTCCAGAATGCGAACAGGTTTTCGTAGGCCGCTTTGCTTTCCTGATTCTTGCCTTGCATATGCAGCGCGCGCGCGAGTCCGAGATATGCGAGCGGATAGAGCGGCGAGTTTGCATCCACGCCGCGATTGGCCAGGATCAAATGATACTCGGCCGCCGCCTTCTCCGGAGCTTTCATTTCCAGATAGGCCGCGCCCAGCAGGGACGGCATTTTGAAGTCGAAGAGCTCATATGGACGCGCCGGCTCAAGAACCGCGACGGCGTCTTGCGGTTTGTTCTGGCGGAGATCGATCGCTGCTTTGGTCCATGGAATATAGATGTCGTTGACCGTCGTGCTGTCGGGATTGCGTTTTCGCAGCGCCGCAGCCGCCAATGCCGCCTGCTGAAAATCCCCTGCCCAGGCAAAGCTGAACGCGGCGTTCTCGTTCTCGTCGAGGTCTGGCACTCGTTGGGCGAGGCCCCGCGCCTCCGCCGTCAACTCGAAATCGGCGAGCATCTCCATGTATTCGGTGTAAAAGCCCCTGACGATATCGTGTGCGTCCGGCCCCTGTGCATCGGCAAGCGCAATCGCCTTCTCGAACAGCGCGCGCGACGATCCGAGCCTCCCATCGGTCGCGGCGGTCCAGGCCTCGTATTCGATCATCCAGTCTTCGGTGGGTTTGCCCCGCTCGTTGGCGACTTGCGCTTCCATCGCCGCCGTGTCGCCTCGGGCGTAGGCAACTTCGTAGAGAAGACCGTGAATGTCGAAGCCATCGAGCTTCTTGGCGATCGCGTCTCTGGCGACCGCTTCGGACTCGGCGAACCGCGTGGCCCGTTTATATGCACGGGCGAGCACGACATAGGAAAGATCGTGTCGGGGATTCAACCGGAGCCCGGTTCTTGCCGCCGCGATGGCCTCATCGTATCGCGCCATTGCGGTGTAAAGGCCTGCCATGGAGGTCCATGGACGCCAATCCCCAGGATAAATCTGCGTCCATGCCTGGTAGTTGTGCAGCGACTCCGTCAGATCGCCGAGGAAGCGATAATAGGTCGCCGATATCCAAAGCTTCTCGTTCTCGCTGGTGCGGTCGCGAAGTTCGAATGCCTTCCGGAAATAGGGGCGCGCCAGATCCTGCTCGCGCAGAGAAAGATAGCAACCTGCAATCTCCTCGTTTGCCATCGCGAATTGCGGATCCAGCTCGACGGCACGCTTGAAAAAGGGAAGCGCGCCCGCGTTGTCGCCCTTCACGCGAGCCGCTTCGCCGATGGAGAATGCCTTGAGCGCCTCGAATGACGACGTGGTTGCGTCAGCGATAGGAACATCGAATCTTCCGATGGACGCCGGCGACTCCTGCATCCCCTGCCGGACGCGGACCGCAAGCGTGTCGAGCACATTGGGCAAGTCGTCCTTTTGGTCGGCCCGGGCCTTGTCTTCGGCGATGCTCGAGCCGGACGCGCAGCTCCTTGCCTGGAGCGTCACGAGAAAATGGGCGCCAACCTGGGCGACTGCACCATTCAAGAATGCGTTGCCCTGATCGCGCGCGCAAACTTCCTGAGCCAGCGCCGGGGTCAGCCTGGAGTCGCCCGGGCGTTCCATCATCTGCAACGTTTCTGTGACCTGCTGCGGTGACAGAACAGTCAGAAACGGAGACTGCGACAGATCTATCTCCAAGACTTTTCCCAGCACCGTTCCAAGCGCCGGATCGTTGGTGAAATTCTGGAAATCCGCGAGGACTAGAACGTTCGGCTTGGCGGGCGACGGCGGAACATTCCGGTACCATTCGTAAATTGCGAGTCCCGCGACAAGCGCCGCGACTATCAAAACCAGGGCAATATATGGAGTTGCCGAACTGCGTCGCCGCGAAGGCTCCGTGACAGTCGGGGAAGGAATTTGTGACGGCGCCTCAAATTTCGCCGCATCGCGCGCGCGATTGAGCTTCTGCACCGGCGCCGCAAACGAGTATCCGATGCCCGGGGCCGTCACGATGTAGCGCGCGTCCTCGCCGGAATCGCTTAAGGCCTTTCGCAAGGTAAACACGGCCTGTTTGAGGCTCGCCTCCTCCATGTAACGGCCGGGCCAAACCGCCTCGAGGAGCTCGTCTTTCGTCAGCACGCGGCCCGGACTTCTGACGAATGTCAGCAGGGTTTCGAACAGCCTGTGCGTCAGGGGAACGGCTGCGCCGTCGCGCAACAACAGGCGCTCAGCCGGGTTCAACAGAAACGGGCCGAACCGGTATTGGCCCTCGTCTGGCGCCTTGACGTCCATTTTTGACCGGCTTTGACAAGATTTGACGCCTTTTTTGACGACGCCAGACCCTCACGCCCCCATCATTGAGCCAGGAACCATAGCGCGCCGGCTACCCCCCGGACAGGGGGGCGGGATGGTCGTGCTCGTGCGGGAGAGACCGATGACCACCACCGTTACGAAATCAACCTTTGGACGCGATGGACTGCGAGCGCCGGGGCGGCGAGCAAGTTTGCGCAAAATCTTCCAGAACGCGGTCGCGCTCGCGGCGCTCGGCACTGCAGCACTGTGCGGCTCGTTAGGCGCAGCCTATGCCGACTCCGAATCGGTCATCTATTCCTTTCAAGGCGGAAGCGACGGCGCCTTCCCCGTCTACGCGTTGAATTACGCCGGCGGCATGCTCTACGGAACCACACCACAGGGTGGCGCCGGCTGCGGCTGCGGCACTCTGTTCACATCGACATTGGGCGGCGTGGAGTCGGTCGTCTACGCTTTCAAGGGCGGAAAGAACGGCAATTTCCCAGCAGGCGAGCCGCTGTTCGTCGGCGGCAAGCTCTATGGCGTGACGCAATATGGCGGCGACGCCAGCTGCAATCCGGGAGGCTGCGGCACCATTTACAGCGTGACGCCGGCCGGCAAACACAAGTTGCTTTACAGCTTCAAAGGCGGGAGCGACGGCGCTTTCCCGATACGGGCACTACTCGACTCGTCAGGCGATCTTTACGGCGTGACACAATGGGGCGGCGGCGCGGGCTCCTGCACTTACGACACCACCATCGCGGGCTGCGGCACTGTCTACAAATCGACGCTCGCAGGCGCGCTGAGCCCCGTTTATGCTTTTGGCACGGCGACACATGACGGCATCGAGCCCGAGTCGCCGATGCGCCAAATCGGTTCTGCATTTTACGGAACGACGAGCGATGGGGGAACTCCGATCACCGGAAATTACTCCCTCTGGGGCACGGTTTATCAGGTGACGCCCGCTGGAGCGGAGACCGTCATTTATTCCTTCCAGGGCGGATCGGATGGCGAAAATCCCTCGGCCGACATAATCAAAGTCGGCGCGAATTATTACGGCACGACGTATTACGGCGGAGGAAAGGGCTGCATCGTCGAGGGCAACGCGAGCAGCGGATGCGGCACCGTCTATAAACTCACGCCGCCGTCAACGCCGACCGGCGCATGGACCGAGAAAGTAATTTACGCGTTCACCGGCGGCGCCGACGGCGGCAATCCATCATCCACGCTGCTCGAGGTCGGCGGAAAACTCTACGGCACGACTTTCGACGGCGGCACGGGTCCATGCTCCGGCACCGGGACCACCGGCTGCGGGACCGTGTTCCAGATCACAACGGCCGGAAAGGAAACGGTCTTGCATTCCTTTGCGGACGGCAGCGATGGCGCTTATCCCGGCAGCAGACTGATCGATATCGGCGGAACGCTCTATGGCATGACGCGAAATGGCGGCAGCGGTTCAACCGGCGTCTGCGCCGGCCAAGGCTGCGGCACGATCTACACGATTGCACCTTAGCCACCCTGCGGGAGAGACCGATGACCACCACCGTAATCAGCACTGTCGAAACGGAGACGTCGCCGACCGTCTTTACCGGGGGCGACCTTCTCATCACCGGCACGGGCGGCGTCATCGACACCAACGGCACCGCTCTCGTATTCAATGTCTCGGGTATCGTCCCTGACGTCACGATCAACGCGGGCGCGCAGGTCTACGGAGACGATGACGGCATCGACCTCAACGCAAGCCAGGGGACCGGCAGCTACCCAGCGGGCGCCTTCACGATCGACGGTTCGGTTCAGGGAAATAATTTTGGCCTGTTGCTGGCCGGTACGGGCTTCGCGGAGGTCGTCATCGGCGCGCAGGGGGCGGTTAGCGGAGGAAATGGCGCAATTTTCATCGCATCGAGCGACGACGTCATCACCAATTATGGATCGATCAGCTCGACGTTTAATTTCGGCGTCGGTGCGACGACGGGAGCAGCCTATGTTTCTCTCACGAATGCAGGAACCATCACGGGAGGCGTCAATCTCGAAGCTTCGACAGGCGTGAACTATGTGACGAATTCAGGCCTGATCGACGGTGCTGTCATCCTGCCGGGTAGCGCAATCGTTTCCAACAGCGGGACGATCGATGGCCCGGTAGTGGATTATGGCACCAGCGGCACGTCCCTGACCAATTCCGGTTCGATCATCGGGCAGGTTAATTTCGGGAGCAGCTCCGCGGTCGTCGATACGGGCAGCATATCGGACGGTGTCGCGTTCGGTTCGGGTAGTTCTCTCCTCATAGGTACGCAGGGCTCAGTCACGTGTGCCGACGGAATTGGCATTTACGCCGGCACGAACTGCACGATTACGAATCATGGACTTATCGGCGCCGCCTCCGATTTCATCGGCATCAGTGAGAACAGCGACTCATCCGCCATTACACTGACGAACACGGGGATCATCGATTCCGGCGTTCTTTTCACTCAAAGCAGCGACGATACCATTACAAATTCCGGCACGATCAGCGGCGGTCTTTATCTGGGAGAGAGCGATCACGTCTACAACACCGGAACGATGCTGAACGGCGTTGCCGGTGACGGAAAGGCTTATATCGAAAACGACGGAACGATATCGGGAGGCATCAATCTGACCGCAGTCGGACGCGACTTCGTAGCCAGCTCCGGCAAGATCAGCGGCAGCGTTATCCTCGGGCAGATCGACACGCTCGACAATTCGGGTACCGTTACCGGTGGTATCGTGGGCGACGGCAACGACGGGATCACGAATTCCGGAATCATCACGGGAGGCATCTCTGACTCCGATACTCGCGACACGATCGACAATCAGGGAACGATCACGGGCACTATCTCCGAAACAGGCGCCACGCTGACGAATTCGGGCGCGATTCACGGCGCGGTCGATTTCTCCGGAACGAATACGCTGGACAATGCCGGCACGATCACGGGTACCGTGACCTTCGGCGGCACGAACGACACCATAACCAATGACGGCACGATCCATGGCAATCTCGATTTGGGCGTCGGCGACGTGCTGAACACGAGCACGGGCGTCGTCACGGGAGAGATCGTCGCCGCCGATTCCGACACCTTCGATTTCAGCGGTTCGTTCGGCCACGAGACCATCGCCTCGTTCGTCGCGACCAGCAATTCCCACGACACAATCAGCTTCTCGTCCAACGACTTTGCCAATTACGCAGCGGTGCAGGCAGACATGGTGCAGGTGGGCGCCGACGTCGTCATCACGCTCAATTCCGGAGACTCGATCGTGCTGCTGCACCAGACGCTCGCACATCTCGTGTCGCACGATTTTGCGTTCACCTAGACCGGTGGAGCGTTGAGGCGATTCAGGGGGCTTCCAACGATGTCGGCTTGCGCGCAACTCTGCGCGCGATGAGCGCGAACGGAATGCACAGCAGCCACATGATGGCGGCGTAGAGGCCACCCAGCCAGTTGGCGTTCAGGAACAGCACGAAGAACACGAGGCTCGATGCGAGGGCCAGCGCCGGCAGCCAGGGGTGGGCGAGTGCGCGATAGGGGCGATGCAACGCCGCGTCGCGCCGGCGCAATACGAAATACGCCACCATGACAAGGATGTATGTCGCGGCGTTCAAGGTGCCGATTAGTCCGAACACCAATTTGAACGACCCCGTCATTGTGAGAGCAATCGAAACAATGGCCGTCAACGCGACCGCAAAATGCGGGCTTCCGCCCGGGTTCACCCGCTGGAACATGCGGGGGAGCAAACCATCGCGCGACAGCGCCAGCAGAATGCGCGGAGCCGCCATTATTCCGGCATTGGCGCAACTTGCCACCGCCAGCAGCGCGCAGACGGCGAATACAATTCCGGCTCCCACGCCGCCGACTTGCGTGAGTACGGAGGTAAAAGGGAGCGCGCTGTTCGCCACGCCTTTCACGCCCAACGCCGCGAGCAGCGCGACGTTGACGGATATATAAAGCACCGCGGTCAGGACGATACCGATTCCGAGTGCGCGGGGAATGCTACGTCCGGGGTCGCGATTCTCTTCACTGAAATAGGTCGGCTGGTTCCAGCCGGAATAGGCGCCGGCAATCAGCTGGAACGCCGCGATAAGGCCGAACCATCCGACGGCGGCCGCGGAAGGCGCCGGTATCGACCGCTGCATGCGCGTGGCCACGATCGCAGCCGCGATACAAAATGCGACGAGTGCGAGCCCCTTGAGCAAGCTCGTCAGATGCTGCACCAATGTTCCCTGGCGCAGACCGATCGCGTTCATGCCGAAGATCAGCATCTGCACGGCCACTGCCGTGACCGGCGTGAAATGCGTGGCAGCCGGCCAGACGATTCCCAGAAACTCGGCAAACGCAACCGCAAGCGCCGCGACGCCACACACAAACGCCATCCAGTCGGTCCAGCCGACGGCCACGCCGCCCACGTCGCCCAGCGCATGGCGCACAAATATATAGGGCCCGCCCGCGCGCGGAATCGCCGTGGCAAGTTCGGCCATCACATTGGCTTGAAGGGAGACATAGATTGCGCCGAGCGCCCAGAGCAGAACGATAAAACGGGCATCGGGAACATCGGCAGCGATCAAGGCCGGCGCACGCAGAATTCCCACGCCGATCATGCCGCCGACGGCAGTCGCGATCCCGAACGGCACGCCCAAAATACGCAGCAACTCGCCTTTCGGAGCCGAGCGCGCGACGATTTCGCCGCTCGCTACCGCGCTATTGAGATGTCCTGCCTCGTCAACCATTCGCCCCCCGAACCGTGCGGCACTCACCATAGCAAATGCCGCGAAAGCCTAAAATTGGGGCTGACTGGAGACCGGTCCGATTTCATAATGCCTCGACAGACGGCGCGTGTCGTTGGAGAATGCCGGAACCTTCGCGCCGCTTCTTCGGGGAAAACGCCATGTCCCGCATAGCTGTCCTGCTTGCGCTTGCATTCTGCGCCTGTGCGCCTGCGTTCGCGGCGCCGGCGCAAACGCCGGATGCGTTCCTTCAGGATATCTATTCGCATTATCGCGGCAGCGATCGCGTCGCCAAGGGCATCATGCTCGAGAAGGACGCCGATTATCGCCGGTATTTCGCGGACGATCTGGCGAATCTCATCATCGCGGACGAGAACGCTTCTGCGAAATCGGGCGACGTACCCGCGCTCGACGGCGATCCGTTTGTGGACGCGCAGGACTGGGAGATCACGCATCTGACCATTCACATCGATACGCAGTCTGCCGCCGCGGCCACGGCGACCGTACGATTCGAGAATGTGAAGCAGCCCAAGACGCTCCATCTTCAACTCGTCGCAACGCCGAAAGGCTGGCGCATCGCCGATATCGTCTGGCCGGGCGACGAAGGAACATTTAGGGGGCTGTACAAGAAGAAGTAGTATCGCCCAGCGCCGCGTACGGCATTCTTCCGCCGGCGCTCGCGTCAGGTCGGCGCGAGCGCGCGCCGCATCCAGGCGCCGAGAACAAGCATCGCTGCGCCGCCGAGCCCCACAAGCGCGGCATGCAACGACCAGAACTGCGCTGCCGTGAGCGTTTCATACAGCCCGCCCAACCGTCCGCTGATCGTGCTGCCGAGGAAAATCGAAAGAAAATAGACACCCATCATCGTCGCATTCACCGATCTGGGTGCGACGCGCGAAAAGAGTGCGATGGCCGTGGGTGAGAAGTAAAGCCAGCCGACATTCGAGCCGAGATGGAACGCCACCGCCCACAACAACGGCGCTCGGCCGCCTGCGCCTCCAACAAATTGCGCTCCCGCGAGCCACAGGGTCGAAGCCGCGAACAGGAAGCACCCGATCGCCATCTTGGTGAATTCGTCCGGTTCGGTGCCGCGCTTCGCTTGCCAGCGCCAGAACAGTAGCAAAGGCGGCAATGTGAGGAAAGGTGCCAGTCCATCGAGCGATTGCAGCCACGGCACCGGCATGGTCCAGCCGCCGTAGCGCAGCACGATGTGATCGCGCACCCAAAGATTATATGTGTTCCACACTTGGCTTTGCGCAATCCAGAACAGCGCGGCGACGGGCACGATAGCGATCAGGAAGAAAACACGCTTGAGATCGCCCCGCGCCAGGGGCTGCAGCACTTCGCCTGGCGTGTGTTCTCGTTCGGGCGGGAGATCGCGCCGGCCGGAGAGATAGACCACGAGGCCGAACAGCATTCCGAATCCGGCGAACGCGAAACCGCTATGCCAGCCATAGGCCTGCCCCAAAGCGCCGGTCACGAGAGGCGCAATAAATGCGCCGAGATTGACCGCGCTCCCATAGATCTGAAAGCCGGTATTGCGCCGGCGATCCGCGCTTGCGTAAAGCTCGCCCAATTGCGGCGCAAGATTTCCGCGCAGGCATCCCGCGCCCAGGATCAGAAACAGCAGCGCCAGCAGAAACGATTCGTCGAAAGCCATGCAGAAATGACCCGTCGCCATCAGCACGCCGCCCAGCACGACGGCGCGGGTGCGGCCGAGAACGCGATCGCCCAGCAGACCTCCGAACACGGGGGTGAAATAAACCAGGCCCACATAGAGGCCGAATATCTGCGAAGCCAGCGCCTGCGTCGACAGCGGCCCCGTGACGGCCTGGATAGCGGCGCGCAAGACGGAAAAGCCGACAATGCGTTCGATATGACCGGGCAGAAGAAGTTGCTCGACCATGTAAAGCACCAGCAGCGCCTGCATGCCGTGAAAAGAGATTCGATCCCATAGCTCCGTCCCGGCAATGTAGAAAAGTCCGCGCGGATGCCCGAACACGGAGCGCGGTTGCGGCGGCAAAAGAATCGCTTGCGCGCCGAGATTCTCGCGGCGCAATTCCGCCTCCGGAATTGGCAAATCTGCCCCCCGACCCTCCGCTTCCTCGACCATCCGCCCCCCGAACCGTGAGCCTTCACCATATCGAAAGCTGCGCAATCCAAAAGAGGAGCCAAGATAAAGGTCTATGTTCAAGGGGATTGGCGCTTCGCGGGCCGGCGGTCCGAGGGCAATGGGTTATCGTTTCGCCACGCAATCAATTCTTCGGGGACCCCAAATAACGCTTTCGGATGTTGCGTTCGCCGCTGCCTTACCTGCGGCGTGGCGGAGCCGATTTCGATGCGCTACACTGACGTTCCCGACAGTTCGGGCTATGTTCGGGCATAATTGCAACTGGGAGATTGAGATGGGCGAGATCGAGCATCCGGGGCTTCTCTGCGAAAGATGCGAAGAGCCTTTTGCACTGAACATGCTGGCGGTGGGCAAGATGGCGGTCGAGCATTTGCCCGATCCGTTTCTTGCGAAATGCCCCGAGTGCGGACACAACGCATCTTATCCGCGATCCGCGATGCGGCCTCACGCGGCGAAGAGCTGAACCAAGCGCCGGCGGACAGACCCGCCGCAATGACGGGACGAAGCTGGAGCTGCGTCCACGGAATTTACAGATGACCTCGTTCCCGGGCCGGTTGACGCGCGCGGCAGTTCAAAGCGGATAGCCGGGGTCCCGCGCTGTCTCGTTATCGCACGGCGCCGAACGGGTGGGCCGGCGCGATCGCGCCGAAGCAAGGCAGGATCCGGGCAGTTTGCCCGGATACGTGTTTCCTTTTGAAGCGGTTTAGCCGTTCGACCCTGGCCCGGCGCCTGCAGCAAAGCGCGTAAGGGAAAAAGCCGTTCGCGCGTGCGCGCGCGCCCCGCGTCTAATCATCAAACGGGACACAGTCGTGGCACCTCCGCTTCAATCGAAAAAACGCGGAATTGCGGCGACAACGGGGGCGAACAATTCGCGTGCCCTGCCCGCGCGCATGGCGCCGGATACCTCCGACATCGTGCCCCCGGGAACTCGCCCGGCAAAGAGCCCGCCGCGGGAAATTTTCGACCTTTTGATCGGTATTCCTGCATTCATTTTGCTCGCTCCCATCCTGATGGTGCGGGCATACCTGTCACGTGACAGGAGCGGCGCATCGCTCGCAATTCCGCAAAGCCGGACGGATGCAAGCGTCAAACAAATCGTGATCGCAGAGTCCCGCGCGCCGGCCATGTTCGAAGCCGCCTATAGCGTGGGGCAAGTGCGCGTTGAAACCGCGCGTAGCAGACAGCCTCGCGACACCACCAAACCGAACACTGCGCAGCGCTCGACGTTCGGCAAAAGTATGCGCGCGATCTGATACGCACCGGTCGACGAGTCGCAACTCTGCTCCGATCAGATGCGGCATCGACGCACCCTTCACGGCATGCATCATGACTACGATCGGGCGATATTCCGGTCGCTCTGTTCGGTAGCGAAGTTAAACCTCAGTGCGGCAGGTAGGGATCCGTGGTGCCTGGAAGCGGCTGATAGAACTCCGAACCGGGGACCATGGGATCGTGATACACCGACGAGGTCGATGTCGGGTTATATTGGCTGTTTGAGCTGTGCATGGAGAAATGGAACCCGCCGGTATTCAGCTGAGTGTCCGACGGATCGCCCTTTTTCTGCCAGGAGTCCGGAATGGAATTGTCGAACAGGCCGTCCGGCGTCTGCTGAGCGTTGGCTGGAGACTGAGGGTCCGGGATTTGTATCGTTTGAATGGCCAACGCCGGCGCCGTGAGCACTCCCAGCCCGATAAGCGCCGCTGCGGCGGCAAGCGAAAAACGGAGCGACATGTGGAGACTCCCTCGTGGCACCAGTGGGGCAAATCCTAACTTGTGTCGATCCCGGTGGGAAGGGGGTGCGGCACCTGGG
The DNA here is from genome assembly GCA_050014535.1 of Rhizomicrobium sp. Classification (GTDB taxonomy): domain Bacteria; phylum Pseudomonadota; class Alphaproteobacteria; order Micropepsales; family Micropepsaceae; genus Rhizomicrobium. Next base: position 5,441 of record JBEKDC010000037.1, on the reverse strand, counting down.
CCAAGCGGCTCCAAGCCACAGGATTACTGCCCCGCCGACCCGCAGGAGACCGATATCAGCCTTCCCTCCAGCTTCTCGCTGCTCGACACGGTCTGGCCATTTTGGGTCCCGGTCATGTTGACCTCGGCTGTGTAATGCTCGTCGGAGTCCCAGTCGGCCTGAACATGGCCCGTGGCGCTCGATTTGCCTGAACAGGCCAGATCGAACGACACATGATTCCCCGTTTCATTGTAATTGGACATGGCGCACCCCTTGGCGTGCGAGCCCATATAGGGGAGTTTGTGCAGCGCGAATTCCTGCGCGGACATGCAGTGCTGCACGGTAACCGAGTTCCCGCCGATTCCCACACCCATCGCTTTCATGCGGGCCTGAACTTCCGGCGGCAATTTCGACAAGTCCGGCATATGCGTGCCGCCGCCGCTTACCGAGACCGTGATTTGCCAGAGACCGGCCTTGGCTTGTGCGGCGAGCACGGCAATCGGCGCCGAGAGCAGGGCCATGCCGGCGACGTTCAGCGCGATCTTTGTCGACAATTTGAGCATGGAGACCTCCGTCTATCAGGGAATTACAGATGCGGTAGTTGGTTAAGAGCGCGGTCGGCACGGTTCCTTGAAGTTCATAGTCCCAGAATTACGACAGAACCGCCACGACTGCCGGTCCGCCTGGATAATCTTCGATGAACAGCAAGACCTTGTAGCCGCTTTGCAGTTCGACGTTGCCGCCCGCATCGCGAACGAGCGAGCCGTCGGTGAAGGTCGTGGCGCGGGTGCCGTCGAACGCGAACACCGGTACGCGACCGCGCTCCTCGGCCTGGAAGCGCTGGAAGAGCTCTTCGGCCTTCTCGCGCGGCAGCCTGATGCAACCGCCCGACGCGCGATGACCGAGCTCATACGCGTGTCCCTCGGCGGAATGCATTGCGATCCCTGTTGCATGGCCATGAATGGTGTAATCGAGGAACATTGCCCAGGGCATCGCCGCGCCATGCCAGCGATGCGAAAAGTGCACGCGATCGAAGCGATCGGGATCGAGTTCGAACATGCCCGATGGCGTGCTGGTGAAGTATTTTTCCTGCATCTCGCGGCCGGTAGAAACGGGAAAGGCCTGCTCATAGACGAGGTCGCCGTCGTCTGCCTTGTGGAACATGTACATATGCTGCGCCCAGGCGCCATTGGCCGCCTTGCTGACATAGAGATACTCGTCGAAATAGGGGAACAGCGCGGCCGGCACCCGGTCCCGCAGACGCTCTGCTACGGCTTCGCTTTGCTGCGCGAGCGCGGCGGCATCGATGGCCGGAGCGAGCCACGGATCTGGAGCCTTCGGCGTCGCGGCAGGTGCGGGCGGAGAAATCGTGGGCGACGCAACTGCGACGGGAGCCGCGGCCGGCTTCACGACGGCGGGCTTTACGACAACCGGATGCAGTGGCGTCGGCAAAATCGTCGAGCCGCTGGATGCAAGCGGCGCAGCGCTTGCCGTCATTTCAGGCCACAACGACGCGTGTTCCGGCCATTGCAGATGCCGGGTTTGGACAGTCTGCGCCGCCGTCATCGCGCCCATGGCGCAGGCCGTGACAGCCGCCAATTGCCGCAATCCACCCATACCGAATCCCGCCGCATAACGCCTGGGGGCCAGCCTAGCAGGACCCGGGCAAGCGGCAAATCGCGGGCCCGAGCGTCCTCCATTCGTTGCCCGTCAGGCGCGAGTTGACGGGCCGCTGCGGTACGGCCCTAACATGTGCCCGCGAAAGAGGGGGAAACGATGCGGGAATTGATCACGATGTTCTTCACGATCTTCGTCGCCGAACTGGGCGACAAGACGCAAGTCGCGACGTTGTTGTTCGCGTCGGAGCGCAAAGTGTCGCCTTTCGCCGTGTTCCTCACTTCGGCAAGCGCGCTGGTGCTGGGCACCGCCTTCGCCGTCCTGCTCGGCACGGCGGCGAGCCGTTATATGACGGCGGTGCCCCTCAAGCTGATCGCCGGCATAGGATTCATCGTCATCGGCGCGTGGACGATCACGCAATATTTCCGCGGCGCCTGACGCCTATTTATAGATGAGGCTGATCGTCTCGGCGACACAAGCCGGACGGTCCTGCCCTTCGATTTCGATCGTGAACTCGTTGATCATCTGCATCCCGCCGGAGCGCGCATCGGTCGACAGGAGTTTTTGTCGACCGCGAACCCGGCTTCCGACAGTCACCATGTTGGTAAAGCGCACCTTGTTGCAACCGTAATTGATGCCGCGCGAGACGCCCGTGACGCGCAGAATTCCGGCTCCCATCATCGGGACGAGAGACAGTGTGAGATAGCCATGAGCGATGGTCTTTCCGCCCGGCATTTCTTTTTTGGCGCGCTCGACATCGACATGGATCCATTGATGGTCACCCGTCGCCTCGGCGAATTTGTTGATGCGGTCCTGATCGATTGTCTGCCAGTCCGAAACGCCGATCTCCTGGCCGACGAGCGTGGGCAATTCTTCAAACGATATCGTCTTCATGTTCGGTTTCCTTCGGTTGTTGTGGCAGGTTCGTTGGCGAGCACGCGCACGCGCCGCTCGAGACGATGCATCGGACCGTCGGCGACGCCAAGCTCGCGCAGACGGCGGACCGTGCGATAGAGATAATCGCGGTTGGTACCGAAAATGCCTTCGCACGTCGCGATGCGCTGCGCCATCGTTTCTTGGGGAACGCTGGGCTCATAGCGCGGATTGGCGCGATTGATGACGAATGTGAGCACTTTCGTCGCGCCGATATCTGCGAGCACAGCGTTGAGCCAGCGCGGCGTATAGGCACCCGAGAGCATTTCGCGATACCACAGGATCGCCAGTTCGCTCGCCACATCCTTCGCGGCGATGCGATGCGCGACGCCGACACATGCGCCGCCCCGGTCGAGGCCAAGCATCAGACCCGGCTTGTCCGGCGAACCGCGGCCGAGCCCAAGCGTCAGACAGAATTGCCGATGATAACCGCGGATCTCGGCTTTGCAGCTTTCCGCCACGAGGATCGCGGGATTCCACATCAGCGATCCATAGCCGAACACCCACACATCCGCGCCGGGCGCCACTTCCGCTTCGATCGCTTTTCGCGACGCCTCGCGCGCCTCTTCGCTCAACAACTGCGTGCCGCCATTTTTGGCGACCAATTCGGCGTAAGCCCGTGCGCGCTCGGCCGTGAACATCTCACGCCGCAACATCCCGCCCGGCGGAACGAGAGATTTGATTTTCTGGTCGGTCTCAGACAATGCGGGACTCGCGCTTGCCCCAATAGCGATCGCGAACGAGACGTTTGTAGAGTTTGCCGGTGGGGTGTCGCGGCAATTCGCGGTCGAAATCGATCGTGCGCGGGCATTTGAAAGGCGACAGCCGCTCCCGGCAATAGGCGATCAATTCTTCGGCGAGCGCAGGCCCCGCATCGGACCAGTTGGCCGGCTGCACGACGGCCTTCACCTCTTCGCCGAAATCCTCGTTGGGGACTCCAATGACCGCCACGTCGGCCACCTTGGGATGCGAGACGAGAATGTTCTCGGCTTCCTGGGGATAGATGTTGACCCCGCCCGAAATGATCATGAACGCCTTGCGGTCGGTGAGATAGAGAAAGCCCTCCGCGTCGAGCTTGCCCACATCGCCCAAGGTCGACCAGCCGGGATTCGCGGGGTGGCGGGATTCGGCGGTCTTCTTCTTGTCGTTGTGATATTCGAATTCGGCGGCGCCCCCGAAATAGATCACGCCTTCTTCGCCGATGGGGACTTCCGCGCCGTCTTCGCCGCAAATATGCACTTCGGCCACCAAGGCGCGGCCGACCGTTCCCGGATGCTTCAGCCAATCGGCGCTGCCGACATAGCAAAAGCCGTTGCCTTCGGTGCCCGCATAATATTCGTGCAGTACCGGCCCCCACCAGTCGATCATCTTGCGCTTGACCTCGATCGGACAAGGTGCTGCCGCGTGGATCGCGCTCTTCATCGACGACACGTCGTACTTCAGGCGCACTTCATCGGGCAGCTTCAGCATGCGAATAAACATGGTCGGCACCCATTGGCTGCCGCTCGCCTTGTATTTCTCGATGAATTTGAGCGCCTCTTCGGCGTCGAAATGTTCCATCACCACCGCCGTGCCGCCGATCCGATGAATGGCCATGCAATAGCGCAACGGTGCCGCGTGATAGAGCGGCGCCGGCGAAAGATAGATCGTATCTTCGTTGAGCCCGAACAGCATGGCGACAAGCGCACCCAAGGGACTTGGCGCGTCGATGGGAAGACCGGGCAGTGCATGACGCACGCCTTTGGGCCGCCCCGTCGTGCCGGACGAATAGAGCATGTCGAGACCCGCGATCTCGTCGGCGATGCGCGCTTTCGGCATGGCGCCTGCCGCGTCCTCATAGCTTTCGAAGCCGGGAATCGTGCCGCCGATCATCAGCAGCTTTACACCGCTAAGCGACGAGACGAGCTCGCCCGCAACCTTCGACAGGCTGTGAGACGCGACCATCACTTTCGCGCCGCAATCGCGCACAATGTATTCGACTTCGCCGGCGGTCAGCCGCGACGAAACGCAGGTGTAATAAAGTCCCGATCGCTGCGCCGCCCAGCAGATCTCAAGGAAATGGATATTGTTCTCCATGAAGATCGCGATGCCGTCGCCTACCTTCAGTCCCAGCTTGCGGAACAATTGCGCGCCCTGGTTCGAGCCCTCATCGAGCTCGCGGTAGCTCATCTGTTCGCCGGTCTCGGCCATGACGATGGCTGCTTTGTCGGGCGTGTTCTGGACAATGACGGAAGGATGCAAGGTCGTTTCCTCGATGATCGTTTTGTCGAATGTACGAACGCGCGGCGCGCGGCGCAAACCCGGTCGTCCGGCCCGTTGACACATCCGAGACGGTCAGGCGACAAGCGATAGAACAAGCGAGACCCTTCAGCCCGATATGACCGAGCCCGTCCGCAAGACCGTTGCCCTGCCGGACGGCGCCGTCTCGTGCCTCGAATGGCCCGGCAACGGTACGCCGCTCCATTTTGCCCACGCGACCGGCTTCAATGGCGAAACCTATCGTTCGCTGCTCCAGCCGCTGGCCGAAACATTCCACATATTTGCCGGCGATGCGCGCGGTCACGGTTTCTCCACCCTGACCGCCGACCCGAAATCGAACGCGAATTGGGCAGTCTATCGGGACGATCTCGTGCAATTGCTCGACGCGCTGGACGGCAGGCCGATCGTTCTCGCGGGCCATTCGATGGGCGCGACGACAAGCTTGATGGCTGCGGCCGCGCGACCTGCGCGCGTGTCGGGCCTCGTGCTGATCGAGCCTGTCATCGTGCCGTGGCAGGCCTGGTTCCTCTCCCGCATTCCAAAAAGTTTCGGCCTTTATAAGGGGCCCAATCTCGCCGATCGAGCCGCGCAGCGGCGCGACCGGTTTCCGTCTTTCGATGCGGCATTCGCCGCCTATCGCGGCCGCGGCGCAT
>JBEKDC010000036.1:0-18073 GCA_050014535.1 Rhizomicrobium sp. | reverse complement strand
CTGTCTCCGACCGGTACGCATTATCCTTATTACGCCGTGTTCGGATGGGTCGCAGCATCGGGGTCCGGCATTTCCGTGCCCAACGAGCAAACCGCCGTCTGGAAACTTGTGCGCGGAAATGTGTTGACGCCGACTTCGTCCGTCACACTGCAATGGGACAACCAGCATGGCCTTCTATTTACGCGAACCATTTCGGTCGACAGCAGCTACATGTTCACGGTCGACGATGCCGTCGCCAACAAGAGCAGCGCGAAAGTCGAAATCTATCCTTACGCCTATGCCGCACGCATCGGCGTCCCGGACAGCAAGCCCTTTTGGGTGCTTCATGAAGGATTTGTCGGCGTTGCGAACGGCAGCGCCGACTACAAGAAATACGCCGACATCAAAGCGGGGCAGTCGGAAAGTTTGAATTCCGGCGGCGGCGGATGGATCGGCATCACGGACAAATACTGGATGGCGGCCGTCATCCCGCCGCAAAACGCGCCGTTCCAGGGTCAGTATGTAACTTCCAATCCCGACGGACAAACCAGCTATCAATCGAACTATCGGCTTCAGAATAGCATTGCCGTGGCGCCCGGACAAACCGCGTCCGTACATCAAAGGCTGTTCGCCGGCGCCAAGATTGTGAACCTGATCAACGATTACGAAAGCAGGGACGGCATACAGCGCTTCGATCTCTCCATCGATTGGGGCTGGTTTCCCTTTCTAACGAAGCCCATCTTCCTGTTGCTCGATTTCTATTATCGGATCATCGGGAATTTTGGTTTCGCGATTCTCCTGCTCACGGTCACCATCAAGTTGATCTTCTTTCCGCTGGCCGACGCGTCCTATCGCTCGATGAGCCGGATGAAGAAACTTCAGCCGGAGATGGAAAAAATCAAGACGCGCTTTGCCGACGACAAGGTCAAGCAACAGCAAGAGACAATGGAGTTGTATCGGCGCGAGAAGGTGAACCCCGTTTCCGGCTGCCTGCCGACATTGGTTCAAATTCCGGTCTTCTTCTGTCTCTACAAGGTGCTCGTCGTCACCATCGAGATGCGCCAGGCGCCGTTCTTCGGCTGGATACACGACCTGTCGGCACCGGATCCCACGTCGTTTTTCAATCTCTTCGGTCTTATTCCGTGGACGATGCCGGCCGCGCTGCCCGGTCTCGCCGAACTTCCGCTTATCGGCGGCACTTTGCAGTCCTTGGTGCTGACGCTGATCCACATTGGAATTTGGCCGTTCCTGATGGGGATCACGCAATGGTTGCAGACGAAGATGAACCCGGCGCCCGCCGATCCTGTTACGGCCCGCATGATGTCGTATATGCCGATCGTGTTCACGATGATGATGGCGGGATTTCCGGCGGGTCTGGTCATTTACTGGACTTGGAACAATCTTCTCTCCGTAGGCCAGCAATATGTGATGATGCGGCGACAGGGTGTCGAAGTTCACCTGTTCAAGAACATCAAGCTGCCCGCCTTCTTGACACGGCCGAGGGGCAGCAAGAGCACGGCTCCGGGCGAGTGAGCGACGACAGCGTTCCGACTGCGCGAGAAACCGAACGCATCCGAAAAATGTTTGCCGGCCCTTGCGATTTCGTCGCGGGAGCCGCGAACATCGATGCGATCCCTTCGCCCAGCCTTCCCGAGATGGCGTTTGTCGGCCGCTCCAATGTCGGCAAGTCGAGCCTGATCAACGCGCTGACGGGACGCAACTCGCTCGCCCGGACATCGAACACGCCCGGCGCAACCAAGCAGATCAATTTCTTCCGGCTGGGCAATGCATGCCTCCTTGTCGATTTGCCGGGCTACGGCTATGCGCGCATCTCGAAGGAAGCGGCGGAGCAGTGGCGTGGACTCATTTTCGATTATATTCGCGGCCGGCCGACGCTGAGGCGCGTGCTGCTCCTGATCGACGCAAGGCGCGGCGCGATGGAAGCCGATCACGAAGCGATGAAGCAACTCGACCAGGCTGCGGTATCCTATGTTGTGGTCCTGACGAAGATCGACACCTTGCCGGCTTCCGGACGAGACGCCGCGGTGCAGCGTTGCCTGACCGAACTTCGCGGTCATGCAGCGGCCTATCCCGACGTGTTGTCCACCTCCTCGGAAACGGGCCAAGGACTGGATATGCTTAAGGCTCATCTCGCCGCGCTGGCTCGGCCATAGGTATTGGGATATAAGCCTGCGAATTTTGCGAGGCCCCGCGCATGGCGCTGCAGGACGATGTCAGCCAGGACCGCAACCTGCGGGTGCTGGCACGTTGGCGCTCGACGGCGCGCGTCCTAGTAGAAGCTCTACCCTTCATTCTGCGCTACGACGGCCGCGCAATTGTCGTGAAATATGGCGGCCACGCCATGGAAAGCGGCGTTTCCGAACATTTCGCCCAGGACATCGTCCTGATGAAGCAGACCGGCATCGACCCGGTGGTCGTCCATGGCGGCGGTCCGCAGATCGGCGCCATGCTCAAGAAGCTCGCAATCCCGTCGTCTTTCGTGGACGGCCTGCGCGTCACCGATTCCGCCGCCATCGAAGTGGTCGAAATGGTGCTCACCGGCGCGATCAACAAACAAATCGTGAGCGGCATCAACGCCGCGGGCGGCCGTGCCGTCGGTCTTTCCGGCAAGGACGGCAACCTTGTGATCGCGCGCAAGCTCGAGCGTTTCAAACTCAATCCCGTCACGCTCAAACGCGAGCCGGTCGACTTGGGCTTCGTTGGGGAACCGGAAACGGTGAACCCCGACGTGCTGCGCACGATTATCGCCTCGGACCTCATCCCCGTCATTGCGCCCATCGGCGCAGGCCGCAAGGGCGAAACATTCAACATCAACGCGGATACGGTCGCGGGTTCCGTCGCCGGCGCCATGTCGGCTTCGCGCCTTCTGCTTCTGACGGATGTCGAAGGCGTGCTCGATCGCGAAGGTAAATTGATTCAGCGGCTCAGTGTCGCCGACGCACGTGTGCTGATCGCGGACGGGACGATCTCGGGCGGCATGATCCCCAAGATCGAAACGGCCATGGAGGCCGTCGAGGCAGGCGTTCCCGCGGCCGTCATCCTGGACGGGCGCATTCCGCATGTGCTGCTGCTCGAACTTTTCACCGAGCACGGCGCGGGTACGATGATCACGGCCGAATGACGCTCTTCCGGCGTTTCTTTGCAGTTCTGCTTTTCGCGATTGCGTCTCTTCACGGCGCGCCGGCCGCAGCAGGGCTGCGTTTGTGCAATCAGACGAGCTACATCCTTTATTCCGCGGCCGGATATCAAGCCGGCGAGACCATGTTCACCCGCGGCTGGACGCGCGTGGTGCCGGGCGATTGCGCCGATCTGTTTTCCGATCCGCTGACCGCGCCGACCTATTACGTTTATGCGCGCACGTCCCAGGCGCATTCCGGACTTGCGCGCGCGTGGGGCGGGACGAGCCGACTTTGCGCCAAGGACGCCAACTTCGCGTTGCAGTCGCCGCTCACGGTGCCGGGGTGTCAGGGCGACGATGCCTTCCAGCTGCCGTTTGCGGCGGTGGCGACGCGCGGCAAGAAATCCTGGTCGACGACGTTGACGGAATCGCCGCTCATTACGTCTCTCGATGCGGCGCGCGAAATCGGAATCGTGAGATTGCTCGACGACATCGGCTACAAGGTCGGCCAGGGCGATGCGAACGGCAACAAAAGCCGCGACGACGCCATGATCAAATTCCGTCAGCGCATGAAATTGCCCATCACTGCATCGAACAGCGACATGTTCGATGCTCTTGAAACCGAGGCGCTCAAGGCATCTGCGCCCGCGGGTTATGCCGTCTGCAACGACAGCGACGGCGACATCTGGGCGGCTCTCGGCCTCAAGAGCGGGACCAACTGGGTATCGCGCGGATGGTGGAAGGTGCCTCCGGCCGGTTGCGCCAAGGCGATCACCGATCCTCTCGCAACGGACAAGGTTTATCTGCTGGTCGAGGGCCGTACCAACGACTATCTCGTGAAGGGCCCCATGAAATTCTGCGTCACCAATATCGAGTTCGAGATATTCGGGACGGACAAATGCGCCTCGCGGGGGCTGTCTGAAATAGGTTTCGCTGCGACCGACACCAAAGGACGCACGGGGTATGCCGCGCATGTCGGCAAGGACGGCCTGCTCGTGCCGGCTCCAAAGATCGTTCAGCCGCGCACGCCGAAATAATTTAGGTGCCAGCGCATTTCGTCTTCGGTGAGGGGGAAATGCACGCCGTCGCGCGCGGGCAACAGTTCTGCGGCGACCAGATGCATGACAAAAGTCTGTATCTTGAAGGCGACGCGCATGCTGAGTTTGGCGCGCCAGACGAGCGCAGTCACCGGCTTGGCGGAGCCCGATTGTAGGATCCGCCTGATAGTGTCTTCCGGCACCTTTGCGAGCAACGAGAGGGCCGTCACGAGAGTTTCACGGCGGCCCGCCTCCGCCACGCTTTCGACAAAACCATCGTTGAGCTTGCCGGCCTTGAAAAGGGCAGTCACATCGGTGCCCTTGCTCACCTCGGGATCGACGCTTTCCTTGTCGAGCCTTTCGCGCATTCTCTGTTCCAGGTGCTGACGCGTTTTCTCGTCGAGGCCGTGTCGCGCTGCGAGCCTTGCGATCAGCGCCGAACTCACAAAGCCTGCCAACCTGCGCATTGCTCGCTTCGACAAATCGTTGCGCAAAACGAGCGGCAAGTGCCATTCCGTCACCTTCACGGCCTGCTCAGCAATCTTGTCGAGCGTTTGCCGCCTTATCTGCGCGCCGGAATTGGCGAGGAGGGCCGCCACAGACGGCACATCGAGTGCCGCGGCCACGACTTCCGATACGCTGGGGCTGAGCGGTCTGCGTTTGGCGACGCAGACAAGCGCATAGCGCGCCTGTGCCGTCGAGATGATCTCGATCAAATCCGCATCCGAAAGGAGCGGCGAATATTCCAGGATCGGGGCCGCCACGGATTCCACGTCCCGCGCCAACCGTTTGATGACCTGTCTCGGCACGCAATCGAGGAGTTTGATCTCCTCGGCCAGAATCTGGCGCACTCTCACCAGCCGATCGCGCGCGAGTCGTTCAAGGGTCTCGATGGTGAGGTCGCGCAGGCGCTTGCTTTCCTCGGCGGTCAGATCCGGCAGGAGCCGGCCGATCTTGCGGGCGAGCTCGACACGCACTTCGTCGTCGGCATCGTCCGCAAGCAGCCGGTTGGCATGGGCGGGCGCGGACGGATTGGCGGCCACCGCGCGGCGCGCAGCTTCGTTACCTTCGGTGGCAAGAAGAAAAAGAACCTCCGGCGACACGTCGGAGCGCTTGGCCAGCGCCTCGCGCGCAGCCCGGTCATGGGCCTCAAGGATTTTCAGCACATCCTCGCGGCTGAGCTGGGCCGGAAGCAAATCCCGCAAATCCTTTCGATCCTCGGCCGCCATGCATTGCTCCCGATTGCGCCAAACGCATTTCCGCGGATGGAGTATCGGCAACTTTCGATTAAGAGCCGTTAAATGGTCGTGGTTAGCGCAATATGAACCGGCGCTTGCCTATATGCCGGCCATCGACCATCTTCGCCCACCATGCGAGCAGGCAAGACAAACACGGTCAACGAGGCGCGGACGGGCCCGGATTTCCGCCATGTCGAGGCCTGGATATTCGACCTCGACAACACGCTTTATCCGGCGGAAAGCGATCTTTTCGTCCAGGTCGATGCGCGCATGACGGCTTTCGTGCAGGAACTTCTCGGCCTCGATTTCGCCGCGGCAAGGATTATCCAAAAAGCCTATTACCGCGACTACGGCACGACCCTGAACGGGCTGATGCAGGTCAACGGGATCGATCCCGAAGGGTTCCTGGCTTTCGTCCACGATATCGACCTTTCGGCGCTCGAACCCGACCCTTCGCTCGCATCCGCGCTCGCTCTGCTGCCGGGCAGGCGCTTCGTCTTCACCAATGGTTGCCGCAATCACGCAGAGCGCGTGCTGGCGCGCCTGCAGCTTGATGAATTGTTCGACGAAATCTGGGATATCCGGACGATCGGCTACCGCCCGAAACCGGTTGAAAATTCCTATCGCGCGGTGATCGCAAAAGCCGGAATTGCGGGCGGCCAATGCGCGATGTTCGAGGATGTGGCGCGCAACCTCGTACCGGCGCACGCTCTGGGCTGGACGACGGTCTGGCTCAGAAACGGTTCGGCTTGGTCGAAGCAGGGGCCTGAACATCCGGTCGCCGGCAATGAACACATCCATCACGTGACCGAAGACCTTCCGCAATTTCTTCATTCCATCAGGATCTGAAATGACCTCGCATCAACAACTTTCTCGAATTATCGACGATGCCTGGGAGGCGCGGGACACGCTGAGCCCGGCAACCAAAGGTCCCGTGCGCGAGGCGGTCGAGCATGCGCTCGATGCGCTCGATTCGGGTGCCGCGCGCGTGGCCGAAAAGCACGCCGGCGAATGGGTCGTACACCAATGGCTTAAGAAGGCGGTGCTGCTGTCGTTCCGGCTGCGCGATATGAGCCCGATCGACGGCGGTCCTGGCGGCGCGCCGTGGTGGGATAAAGTCGATTCGAAATTCCTGGGCTGGGACGAGCAACGCTTTCGCGCGGCGGGCTTTCGCGCCGTGCCCGGCGCCGTCGTGCGCCATTCGGCCTTCATCGACAAAGGCGTCGTGCTGATGCCGTCATTCGTCAATGTGGGCGCCTATGTCGGCGAGAATACGATGATCGACACCTGGGCAACGGTCGGCTCCTGCGCCCAGATCGGAAAGACGTGCCACATCTCGGGCGGTGCAGGCATCGGCGGCGTGCTGGAGCCGCTGCAGGCCGCACCGGTAATCATCGAAGACAATTGCTTTATCGGCGCGCGCGCGGAAGTGGCCGAAGGCGTGATCGTGGGCGAGGGCTCGGTGTTGTCGATGGGGGTCTATCTCGGTCAATCGACCAAGATCGTTGATCGCGCGACCGGCGAAATCCATTACGGCCGCGTACCGCCTTATTCTGTCGTTGTGTCGGGAACGATGCCCGCCAGCCCCGACCGGCCCTCGCTCTATTGCGCCGTGATCGTCAAACGCGTCGATCAGCGCACGCGGGCGAAGACGTCAATCAACGAACTGCTGCGCGATTAGGAGGATTCACTCGATGGATTGGGGTCACTACTTTTTCAGCTTCAATGGGCGATTGAATCGCGCGAAACAATGGCTTTTTCTCGGGCTGATTCTGGTTCCTGCCCTCGTCTATGAAGGGTTCGTCACAAATTACCTGGGAGTTTCGTGGAAGGAAGTCGGCCGTCTCTTTTCAACAGATGGTTTCAACACTCCAACAGGGCAAAAGGCGTTGACCCTGATGTTGCCTCTCTGGCTCATTATCGCATTTCTGAGTCTGACTATCGGTGTAAAGAGATTGCACGACCGAAATAAAAATGGATTGTGGATTATTCTGTTCATCTATGTTCCGTGGGCGCTCGGCTTTCTTCATTCTGACCCGATGGGGGTTTTCCGAATTGCTGCTCTTGCCCTCAATATTTGGGCATTTATCGAGCTCTATTGTTTGCGCGGCACGCGTGGCGACAACCGCTTCGGGCCGGACCCGCTGGCACCATCGGGCTGATCTCGCAGCAAAATGGTTGCGGCGATCTACACTCGCCCCGCGATGATTTGCGCCAGCGTTTCTTCATCCACACCCAGCGCCTGGACGATCGGTGCGAAGACCGACAGCTGCGCCATGCCGTTGGGCCCGAGCGTGATGCCGCCGTCGACTGCGAGCGCTTGGCCTGTGACGAAATCCGATCCGTCGCTCGCAAAATAAAGTGCTGCTTCGGCAATGTCGCGCGGTCTTCCGCCGCGCGGGATGGGTTGCGAATCCTTCGCGGATTCGGCGATTGCGTCGAGGCGCGTCTCCGCGATCTGGCTCGGGATGCCCATGCCCTGTGCGAAGATGTTGGTGGCGATCAATCCCGGACAGATGCAGTTGACGCGAATATTCGACGGCGCGAGATGGGGTGCGGTCACCTTCGTCATATGCACGATGGCGGCCTTGGCGATCGAATAAAGGATCGGGCCGAAGCCCGCCTGCAGTCCGGCCACCGAGGCGGTCGACAGAATCGAGCCGCCGCCATTCGTGCGCATCGCGGGCGCGGCATATTTGATGCCGAATAGTGCCGCGCGCACATGCAGATGCATGACGGCATCGAAGCCTTCGGCGGTGACGCCGTCCGCGGCGTCGCGCGCGCCGCCGGTGCCGGCATTGTTGAACAGGAAATCGAGCTTGCCGAAATGTTTCGTGGCGGCTGCGATGGCCGCTGCGATATCGCCTTCCTGCGACACATCGCAGCGCACATAGCGAGCCCTCCCCTTATGATCCTCCTCGATGCGCGCGCCTTTGTCGTCCTGAATGTCGGCCGCGATCACGCGCGCGCCTTCCTTCACGAACAGATCGACCGTTCCACGGCCGATGCCGCTTGCGGCGCCCGTGATCACCGCAACTTTGCCTTCCAGACGTCCGGACATGATTTTGCCTCCCAGATGTTGTCTTCATTGACCATAACCCGGCGCGCGGCCTAAATCGCAATACCATGAGCATTCCCGACCCCGCCGAATTCGCGCGCGCCTTGATCCGCTGCCCCTCCGTGACGCCCGACGATGCCGGCGCGCTGGGCGTGCTGGAGGCTGTCCTCAAACCGCTGGGCTTTACCTGTCGCAGGTTGCGCTTCGAAGCGCCGGGAACCACGCCGATCGACAACCTGTATGCGAGGATTGGAACCGAGGCGCCGCATTTCTGCTTCGCTGGGCACACCGACGTCGTGCCGCCGGGCGATGCAAAGCTTTGGCGCACCGACCCCTTCGCGGCCGAAATCCGCGACGGCGTGCTTTACGGCCGCGGCGCAGCCGACATGAAGTCCGGTATCGCCGCGTTCGCAACAGCCGCCGCGCGGCATCTGGAAAAAGGGGCGCTGAACGGTTCGATCAGTTTGCTCATCACCGGCGACGAGGAAGGCGTTGCGATCAACGGCACGAAAGCGATGCTGGAATGGCTGCGCGAGCACGGCGAGCGCCTCGATCATTGCCTCGTCGGCGAACCGACTTCGACGGCGCGCGCGGGCGACACGATCAAGATCGGCCGGCGCGGCAGCATGAAAATCGCCTTCACCGTGCGCGGCGTGCAGGGCCACACGGCCTATCCGCAGAACGCGCTTAATCCCATCCCCGTTCTCGCGCGGCTTGTGACATGGCTCGACGCGGAGCCGTTGGACGCGGGCACCGACCATTTCGAGCCGTCCACACTCGTTTTCACGACGTTCGATGTCGGCAATCCCGCGTCGAATGTCTCGCCGGCCGAAGCACGAGCTTCATGCAACATCCGTTTCAACGATCTGCACACGGCCGAGAGTCTGCTCCGGAGGGCCGAGCAGATCGCGGGCGAAGTCGCGCACGAAACCGGAAGCGAAATCGCGATCGAATCGAGCGTGAGCGGCGTGTCGTTCCTCACCAAGCCCGGCGCCTATACCGAGCTTCTCGCGCGAGCCATCGCGCGCGTTACCAACGTGACTCCCGAATTCTCGACCGGCGGCGGCACCTCGGATGCGCGCTTCATCAAGGACTATTGCCCGGTCGCCGAAGTGGGGCTGCCGGGTTCGACGATGCACAAGGTCGATGAATGCGTGCCCATAGACGAGATAACTCGGTTGGCCGATATCTATGCCGCTATTCTTGAATCCTATTTCTCCGCCCCGCCGCAGTGAGTGACGCCTCGCAGCCCATCGGCATCTTCGATTCCGGGATGGGCGGATTGACCGTCATGCGTGCGCTCATGGCGCGGCTGCCGCAGGAGAGTTTTATCTATCTCGGCGATACGGCCCGGCTTCCCTACGGCACCAAGAGTGGTGAAACCGTCACGCGTTACGCCGTGCAGGCGGCGGGCGCCTTAATGCGTCGCCAAGTGAAGCTCATTGTCGTCGCGTGCAACACGGCATCCGCTGTGGCGCTTCCTGCCCTCGGCACGGCGCTTACGCCCACGCCTGTCATCGGAGTCGTCGAGCCGGGCGCGCAGGCGGCCATCGCTGCCGCGCCTGACGGATCCATCGCAGTCATTGCGACTGAGGGAACAGTCAAAGGTGGCGCGTATCGACGCGCGATCCACGCAATTGCACCCGGCATCCACGTCATTCAGCAGGCTTGCCCGCTTTTCGTGCCGCTTGCGGAAGAAGGTTTGGTCGACAGTCCGATCACGCAACTTGCGGCAGAGCTTTATCTCGGCGCGCTGTTCGAGAAGCCGGCAGCGCGGCCACGCGCGCTGGTGCTCGGCTGCACGCATTTTCCGGTGTTGAGAAACGTCATCGCGCGCGTCGCGGGACCGGACGTCATCCTGGTCGACAGCGCCGCGACCACGGCCGACGCGGTCGCGAAGCTCATTGTCGAACGCGGGCTTGCGCATCTCGGCGGAGCTGCGCCTAGCCACGAATTCCTCGCCACGGATTCGGCGGAGCGATTCGCGCGCGTGGGACGGATTTTCCTTGGCCGGGTGCCCGACAGCGTCGAACTCGTCGACCTTCAGGACGCGGGATAATCTACCCGCACGAGATAGAGCCCTTCGGGGGGAGCGACCGTTCCGCATTCCGCCCGGTCGCGCGCCGCGAGCGCGCGGGCGACATCGCGTGGCTTCCATTTGCCTTCGCCGACAAGCTTCAAAGTGCCGACCATCGAGCGCACCTGGTGATGCAGGAAGGAGCGCGCGGACGCTTCGATACGCAGTCCATCGCCTTCGCGCGCCACGTCCAGGCGATCCAGCGTTTTCTCCGGCGACTTCGCCTGGCATTCCGCCGCGCGAAAGGTGGTGAAATCGTGGCGGCCGACAAGCATTTGCGCGGCCTCCTGCATCGGCTCACGATCGAGCGCGCGCACGACGTGCCAGGCGTGGCCACGCTCCAGCACCAGCGGGCTGCGGCGGCAGACAATGCGATAGCAGTAGTGGCGGCCGACAGCCGAAAAGCGGGCATGGAAATCGGACGCCGCGATATGCGAATCGAGCACGGCGACGGGATCCGGTTTCAGATAATGGTTCAACGCATCGCGGACGGTATCGCCGGAGAAAATCTTCTCGAGATCGAAATGTGCGACCTGCCCCAGCGCGTGAACGCCGGCATCGGTGCGGCCCGCGCCGGTCACCGTGACCGTTTCGCCCGAGAGCTTTAAGATCGCCTGTTCGAGAGCGGCCTGCACGCTGGGCCCGTTGTCCTGGCGCTGCCAACCGACAAACGGGCCGCCATCATATTCGAGCACAAGCCGGAAGCGCGGCATGCTCAGCGCTTCCACAATGTCTCGTAATGCGCCTGGTGCAGCGGCACCGAGAGAAGTTGCAGCCACCGTTCGCGGATTTGCGGCCAACGCTCGTGGATCGCGAATTCCAGCTGGCGGAAGCCGTCGTCCAGTTCTTCGATGACGAGATTTCTCCCTCCGGCAAAGACCACGATGTAGAAAGTGTCGAATGTGATGTGGTCGCGCACGCCGGCATCGATCCGTGAAATCTCTTCCCAGCGCACGTCCACGGTTTTGCGGCGTTGGGTGAAGACGAACCCGTCGGCCGTCAGATCGATTGTGGCGCCTCTCTTGCGCCGCGAAAGACGGATCGAATTTCCAATTCGCCGCAATAGCGAGGGCCTCAATATCGTCACACGCGTTCCCCCGGTTTGAGCGCGAAGCCCCTCAGAAATTCCTGAGCTTGCATCGGTGCGCGGCCGGCGCGCTGCAGCCTTATCACGCGCAACGCGCCTTGCCCGCAGGCAATTGTCAATCGGTCGTCCAATATCTCGCCCGGCGCGCCGCTTCCGTCTACAGGGTCGCCGTACAGAATTCTGAGCCGCTCGCCCCGGATTTCGCACCAGGCCCCCGGCGT
Organism: Rhizomicrobium sp.; assembly: GCA_050014535.1. GTDB lineage: Bacteria > Pseudomonadota > Alphaproteobacteria > Micropepsales > Micropepsaceae > Rhizomicrobium. Next base: position 6,237 of record JBEKDC010000036.1, on the reverse strand, counting down.
CGGCGAAAGTCCGCGGATCAGGCAATCGACCTCGCGGTTCGATTTGGACCAGTCGATCCGTGTTTCCTCCTTGAGGATTTTCTTCGCATAGGTCGCGCCATCGGAAGGCTGCGGATGTTCCTCGATACTGCCGCGCTCCAGCGCGGCCAGCGCGCGGGCCATCAGGTCGGCGCCCAGCCGGGCCAACTCGTCGTGCAGATCTCCAAATGTCTTGCGGCCGATGGCGACGCGTTCCGCCATCAGGACCGGTCCCGTATCGAGGCCTTCTTCCATGCGCATGACCATGACGCCGGTTTCGCTGTCGCCAGCCATGATCGCGCGCTGAATGGGCGCAGCGCCTCGCCAACGCGGCAGCAATGAGCCGTGCAGATTGAAGCAGCCAAACCTGGGAGCATCGAGGATCGGCTTGGACAGAATAAGTCCATAGGCGACGACAATCGCCAAATCGAGCGCCAGCGCCGCGAACTCTGCTTGCGTGTCCGCGTTCTTCAACGATTCCGGTGTGCGTAAGCTGAGACCGTGCAGTTCCGCCTGGCGCGCGACGGGCGACGGCTCGGCGGCCAGTCCGCGGCCCTTGGGACGTGGCGGTTGCGAATAGACCGCGGCAATGTCGTGCCCCTGCCCGATCAATTCGACGAGCGTCGGAACCGCAAAATCGGGCGTGCCCAGGAAAGCGAGACGGAGCGTCATGCCCGCTCAGCCCACGTCTTTGAGCCGCTTGGCCTTGGCGAGCTTTCGCAGCGCGATCGAGCGCTTGAGCTTTGAGAGATGATCGAGAAACAGAACGCCTTCGAGATGGTCCATCTCGTGCTGCAGGCAGGTCGAGAGCAATCCTTCCGCTTCGAGCGTCTGCAGCCTGCCGTCGCGGTCGAGATATTCGGCACGGATTTTGGCTGGCCGCTCGACATCTTCCCAGATATCCGGAACCGAGAGGCAGCCTTCCTCGCTCACAGTCAGATCGTCGGACGACCAGACGATTCTTGGATTGATGAAGAGGCGCGGCTCCTTCTCTCCCTTCTTCGGGTTCAAATCCATCACCAACACGCACTTGGGCACGCCGATCTGGATGGCGGCAAGCCCGATCCCGTCGGCTGCGTACATGCTCTCGAACATGTCGTCAGCCAGGCGGCGCGTGTCGCTGTCCACCGTCTCGACGGTCTTCGAGACCGCTTTGAGGCGCGGATCGGGCGCGGTAAGGATGGGGCGAACGGCCATGGCTTGGAAATAGGCGAGGGCCTCTTTCGGGTCAAGGCGGCGGTCGTCGCATCACCGGGGCGTGTGGAATGGAATTTCTCATTATCGTGCTTGTGGTTGCTGCACTTGCGGCAGCGCTGGCGGCGGTCTTCATCGCATTGCGCGGGCAAAGCAAAGTCCCGGAACCCGTGGCGCCTAGGCTGGATGCGCTCGCGGCAACGCAAAACGAAATCTCCGGCCGCTTCGCGCAAGCTATTGCTGGCCAGACGGAACTCCAGAAAATGCTGGCCGAACGCATCGAGGCTCTCGACCGACGACTGGGAGAAGGACTGAAAGAGTCGACGGCCAAGACCGCCGAAACCCTTGGCGGCATCCAGACGCGGCTGACGGTAATCGACGAAGCACAGAAAAATATTGCGGCGTTATCCGGCCAGGTCGTGTCGCTGCAGGAGATTCTGTCCGACAAGCAGACTCGCGGTGCGTTCGGACAGGCGCAAATGGAAGCGATCGTGGCCGACCAGCTGCCACCCACGCATTACGATTTCCAATGGACGCTCTCGAACGGCAAAAGGCCCGACTGCATCATCCGCATTCCCAATGTGGCCGGCGTGATCGTGGTCGACTCGAAATTTCCCATGGAGGCGTTCGAATCGTTGCGCGGCCTTGCCACAGACGAAGAGCGCAAGGTCGCTTCCCAGCGGCTCAAAGCGGACATGCTGAAGCATGTGAAGGATATCGCCGAGAAATACCTGATACCGGGCGAAGTGCAGACGCCGGCGATCATGTTCGTGCCGTCGGAATCGATCTATGCCGAGCTTCACTCGAACTTCAGCGAAGTTATCCAGCAGGCGCGCCGCATGCAGGTGGTAATCGTCTCGCCGCACGTGTTCATGCTGGCGATCAACACCATTCAGACGTTGATGCGCGACGCGCGGATGCGCGAACAGGCGCACAAAATTCAGGCTGCCGTGGGCGATATGCTTCAGGACGTGAAACGACTGGGCGATCGGGTGGGCAATCTTCAGCGCCACTTCAATCAAACCGAAGGCGACTTGAAGGAGATCGTCGTATCAACCGAAAAAATCGTCAAACGTGCCGGGGCCATAGCGGCGGCTGAGCTTGGCCGGTCAGACACGGGCAAGCCGCAGCTGGAAGGCGAGTAATCGCAATCGACCGGAGCTGCATTGAAGCCGCCGGCTTCTTCGCCTAAGCTCGATCTCGCTTTGAGGGTGGGGGCCCGAATGAAGCCGGTATTGGCGGCAAGCCTGTTGGTATTGCTGTTTGCCGGCGCGGCCGAGGCGGACGGATACCGGGATTTCAACCTCGGCCTGGTGAGCAGAAATCGGCAGGATTGGGACGCGACGGTCAAATTGATGACCCTCGCGCTCTCCGAACCCGACCTCCCTCAGCATCTGAGAGTCGTGGCCTATTTCGATCGTGGTACGTCCTATTTGGGCGAGAAGCAGTTCGACGCCGCAATCGCGGATTTTACGACTGTCATTCAGCTCAGACCCGACTACATCGAGGCCTATAGTGCGCGTGCGTTGGCGTTCGCTGCCAAGACTCAATTTGCGAAGGCGATCGACGACATCACCAAAGCCATAAGCCTCCGTCCCGTCTATCGTCCGACGTACTATCAGCGCATCGCCATTTACACCGCGACGAAAAATATGGAAGCAGCGATTGCCGATTGCACAACGCTCATCAAAATGAGTCCCAATGAGGCGATGCTCTATCGGCTGCGGGGAACAACGTATCGCCGAAATGGCAACTACGACCTGGCAATCGCCGATGAAGGGACTGCCCTCGCTATCAATGACCAGGTGGCAGTCGATTTCCGGGAGCGAGGCTTCGACTATGCCGCCAAGGGAGACTTTTCCAACGCTGTCGACGATTTCAATTCCGAGATTCGACTATCGGTCGATTTGACCCTTCCCTATATGCGCAAAGGCGCCGTGCAATGGGACTGGGGAAAGTTCGCAGATGCGGAGAGTTCGTTCGAACATGCGTTGAAAATACAGCCTCAACAGAAATTCGGATTTCTCTGGCTTGCAATCACACGAGGCAAAACTTCGACCGCCATCGACAGCGAAATGAGCCAAAGTTTCTCTGCCTCGGACTTGACGAAGTGGCCCGGACCGCTTGTGGCTCTCTTTCTCGGCAAGGCCGCGCCAAGCGACGTCGATTCGGCGGTCAAACGCGCGGACGCGGCATCGCAGATCGGCGAAACCTGCGAGGCGCAGTTTTTCGTCGCCGAATGGCAACAAATCCATCAAGTGGCCGCGACCAGAAAGTTCCAGGAAGTCGCGCAAACATGCGCCGACGATGCGGTCATAAGACCGGCAGCGATCGCCGAATCGAATCGCCCGGTGGCGCCGTGACCGAACTCCAACCGATCCTTAAAGCGCTATTCATGGCTATGATAATTGTTGTCGCAGCTACCCTTTCGCCTGCGTCGGCCGCTCATGCCGACCCGGCGAGTCAAGCGGGAACAAATTGCAGCCTCGTGCAGCTCGCGTCGCTCGACATGGAGATGCAGCCCGACGGCACGTTCGCCGTACCGATCGCGCTTAACGGTCGCAATGTGGACCTGCTTGTCGATACAGGAAGCAAGACCAGTTCGGTGTCATCGGAAACCGCGCGCGAATTCGGTCTGGGGATCAGAAATATCGGTCGCGTGGGCCAGTTTTTCAACGGCATTATCATTTACCAATCGGCCACGATAGATTCCTACAAACTGGGGGAGTCGACATCGAAGGATGGCGGCGACTTTATCGTCTTGCCCGACGGTATGATCGAGCCGTCCGTCTACGGCATGCTGGGGCCGGACATTCTGCAACACTACGACATAGAGTTCGATTTCCTTCGCGGTAAGTTCAATCTGTTCCAGCCGGCCATATGCGATTCCGACGTGGTGTACTGGACAAAAGATGCTCATGCCGAACTTCCCGTAAAGTTCGATGGCGCTCACCACATCGTCACGACCGTGGTGCTCGATGGAAAGCCCATGACCGTCATTGTCGATTCCGGAAGTTCCCATTCCTTCATGAGTTGGACGACCGCCAAGCAAGTCTTCGGCGAGGACGGGAAAAATCCGGATGTCAAGCTCCTGACAATAGCGCGGATCAACAATGGGCGACCCGTTCAGATCTATAGTCATCCTTTTGTATTGCTCGACTTCAACGGCGTTACCGTGAAGAACCCCGATATCTACGTGGTTGCCGACAACTATTTTCCCGCGCGCTGGCGCGACGAAACGCAAATCATCCTGGGCCTCAGCGTGCTTCGCCAACTGCACGTGTTCGTCCAATACGGGAAGCAAAAACTTTATCTGACTGCCGCCGAAACGAATCCGTCGGCCATCCAGCCGCCGGCCGCGCCTGGCGTTCCAGCGCATCCCGCCGGGCCCTGAAGGCCGCGGACAACGTGTCTTCATTCAGATTTGGGCTAAAGCTGCGTTTGTCCAGCGACGGCAACAGGGGTGCCGTCTTGAGAGTCAGTTTCGCGCTCGCCGTTGACGGCATCCAACGCCAAGGCGGGCTGTGCGCGCGCGACGGCCAACTGGTAGGCCAACCAATCGTCCGGCGACAGTCCCGCACCGAATGTCTGTTCTTCACGCGCCAGGCTGGCGTTGCAGAGCGGCAAAATCTCCCGCGCAACGGCGATCGCGCTGCGTGTTCCGTCGTCATGTGCCAGTGCCGCTTCCGACAGGCAATGCACATAAAGAAGTGCCGCTTGTTGCTGCTGCAGATCGGAAGGCAAGGATTGTGCAGCCAAGGCGCCGCCGGTGCTGAGAAGCGCGGCGATGGCTGATACCGCCAAAACCCTGAAATGACCCAATATCCGTGGCGAGTACATGAACGATCCTCCTGCTATGAGGAACGTGCGATATCGCCCGTGGGTTCATTCGCCTCTCGCTTATTCGCACGTCACATCGCGCGCCGGGCCTTAAAAGCCGCCGATAACGTGCCTTCGTCGAGATAATCGAGCTCGCCGCCGACGGGCACGCCATGAGCCAGGCGGGTCACCCTCACGCCGGACGGCGTCAAAATATCCATCAGATAATGCGCGGTGGTCTGGCCTTCGACGGTGGCATTCATCGCGAGGATCACTTCTTCGATCCCGTTTCCGATGCGCGTCATCAGAGCGGCGATGTTGAGGCGTTCGGGAGTGATCCCGTCCAGGGCAGAGAGCGAGCCGCCCAGCACGTGATAGCGCCCCCTGAAAACGCTTGCCCGTTCGAGCGCCCACAAATCCGCGACATCTTCCACGACGCACAGCACGTGCTCGTCGCGCCGCGGGTCGCGGCACAGCGAGCAGAGGTTCGTCGTATCGAGATTGCCGCAGACCTCGCAGATGCGGATCGCGGCGGCCGCTTCCTGCATGGCGGATGCGAGCGGTTCCAGCAATGCCTCGCGTTTCTTCAGAAGGACGAGCGCCGCGCGGCGCGCCGAGCGCGGACCGAGGCCCGGCAGCTTCGCCAGCAGCTGCACCAGTCTTTCAATCTCCAGGCCTGCGGGAAGATTGGCCATTATCCGGAAGCGTCTTCCGATGCCGGCGGCACATCGTCGTCCATCTTCTCGCGCACATGCACGATCTCTGAGCCCGGAAAGCGATCGAGCACCGCGCGCACCATCGGGTCCTGCGCCACCGCCTCGAGCTTTGCCGCCTGCACGGCCTTTTTGGAATCGCCGAGCGTGGCGGCGCCGCCTTCGCGTGCGACAGTCACCACCCAGCGGATACCAGTCCAGTCTTTGAGCTTTTGCGCCAGATCGGCCGCAAGCGTGCGCGGCGCGCGCGCGGAAGGCCGGAATTCGATTCGGCCGGGCTCGAGGCTCACCAGGTGCATATCGTTTTCGATGTGGACCTTGAGCACCGCCGCGCCGCGCTGTCCCGCGAGCGCCGCGATATCGTCGAGCGAACGCAGGATCGGCACCGGTGCCGAGTCCGTTTTCGGCGCCGTCGCCGCCATAACCCCACCCTCCCCTTGAGGGAGGGTCGAAAATGCCTGAAGCATTTTCGGGGAGGGGCTAGCCGCTGCGG
>JBEKDC010000035.1:0-18176 GCA_050014535.1 Rhizomicrobium sp. | reverse complement strand
ACGCTGTCGAGCGGCGTATGCTCGCGGCATTCGTCGAAAAGTCCCGCATCGCGCGATCCGAGCGCCGCGCGAATACCCGCGATCGCATCGGTTTTGCGGGCGAGCGTCTTCGAGGCGACAGTGAAGATGCGCTGCGCGCCGAGCCGTTCGGCTTCGCTCATCGCCGCCTCCGCGGCGGTCTTACCCCACCGAACGCGTTCGATGGGGACGTAGTCATAGGCGCCGGTTTTCATGATGTTCGCCTTGTGCGTATTCAACCGACCTGTGCCCTCGCGTCATACGCCTGATGTGAGAATTTTCATATTCCGCTTCCCCTCGAGAGGCGGTGACCCGGTTTGCTCAGCTCGCGAGCTTCACGGGCGGTTCGGTCTCGCTCGCCTGCGCAAGGATGATCTCATCCGGTGTCGAGAGGAGACGCGTGTAGATCTCCGGCGGAAAGGCCATTTGCGGTCGACCGGAGTTCATCGCGGGCTGCGGTACAGGTTTTGCCGGACGCACAAATTTCGCGGGCGATTTGTAGCGCTCCAGATCTTGAACCGATATCCCCGCGAGGCCGACGACTTCGGGATCGATCCACGTTTCGGGCTGGATTGCGCGGCCTTCGGACGTCGATACTTCCAGGGTCAGGTTCTCCGGACCGGCGAAATAGATCGACTTGCAGAATCCGTGATCGATCTGGCCAAGGACATGCACGCCGCGCGAGCGGATGCGGTCGCGCATGGCGAGCAGGTCTTCCGCAGTATCGACGTTGAAGGCGATGTGCTGCAGCGTTCCGGGTGCGCTGGCAGCACCCGCATTGCCGGAATGCGTCTTGCCGATCTCCGTCGCAATCTTGCCGACTTCGGGCGACTGAACGAAGGCGACCGAACATTGATCGTGAAGCTTCAGAAAGCCGTGCCAGGTGTTGGCGACGCCATGCATCCAGTAGAGCGCGACAAGCTCCATGCCCAGAACGTCGGTAAAGAATTCGATCTGGGTCTTGATGTCGGCTGTGCAGATCGCGAAATGATGGACGCCGTTTGGTTTGGTCATGATGTCCTCCCAGGCATATTGCGATCATTCCAGCTTGCTATTTTCCGCCGCGCCCGAATTCCTTCCGGTAGCGCGGAATGAAAAGGTCTTTGCCCTTGAGCATGGCAGTAATTCTGCGTCCGACAAAGATGCCCTTGCGTGTGACGGGCAGGATACTGGCGCCTTCCTTCGGCCCCAGTGGCAGGAGAATGCCTGCAACCGGCCAAGGCGTGTAGGCAGGCAGGCGTTCGATCTTGCGTCTGCGAACAAGAGCCTTGATCGTTCTTGCAAGCCAAGGCACCTGACGGGTAATTGCCACGATGGTCATCAAGTCCGGTCAAATCAACTACACGCCGGTTCACTGGGATGTCGCCCCTGGCACCACCAAACCGTCCGCCGAACGTCGCGGCTGTTCGTCGCAGTTCATAAACCGTTGAAGCTGTTTGGCTAGATCGCGCCCGATAGCTCTCAAACGGCGACCAGTATCTCCTTGTACCGATCATGCCGCGCAGGGTCGCGCACCGGATGTTTGGTCACGAGTTCGATCTCCGGAAACCGATCGGCCATCGCTTCGATGGCGAGATGCGCCTCGAAGCGGGCCAGCGCCGCGCCGAAGCAGAAATGGGGGCCCGTTCCGAAGGAGAAAATGGGGACGCGCGGACGCCGCGCGATATCGAAACGGTCGGGATCGTCGAACACCGCCGGATCGCGGTTGGCCGCGCCCAGGCCCACCCGCACCGTATCGCCTGCGCGCAAGGTCTTGCCGCCCATCTCCACATCGACCGTGCAGCGCCGGTTGGTCGAAGTCGATTGGGTAGGATGGTGGAAGCGCAGGATCTCGTCGAGCGCCGAGGGAAACAGCGAACGGTCGCGCTTCAGCGCCGCCCATTGCTCGGGATGCGAGAGCAACAGAAAGAGCCCGCTGGAGATGAAGCGCTCCGTCGTCGTGCCTGCGGCGGTGTAGATCGTGCTCAGCGCGGATTGCAGCTCCGGCTCGCTCAGGCGTTCTCCCTCCTGCTCTTCCGCGATCAATGCGATGATGAGATCGGATTTGGGGTGCGCGCGGCGCTGCGCCGTCAATTCGCGCAAATAGGTTCCGATCCATCTTCCGGCCACGAGCCCCTTGGTCCAGGAGTCCTCCGAACGCTTCGGCGCCATTAACCCGGCCGCGCTCGCAAACGCTTCCCGAAACGAGTCGCGGTCGCCCGCGGGAATGCCGATGATTTCGCTGGCCACGATGATGGGAATGTGAAACGCGAAATCGCTCACGAGATCGAATGTGCCTTTGGCCGCGGCGTCGTTCAGCACGCCCGCGATCACCTCCACGATGCGGTCGCGGCGGTCTTCGACTGCGCGGCGCGAGAAGGCCGCCTGCACGAGGCGGCGAATGCGAGTGTGATCCGGCGCATCCATCTGGTTGAACGAATGGGCGAGCGAGCGGCTGAGGCCCTGCTCGGATTTCGATTGGCCTTCGCTCTTGCCGCCGCGCGCGAGAGGATTGGCGCCTCCCCAGCCGGCCGCAGCGCTGGAGAAACGCTCGGCATCCTTCAGAACCGCGCTCACATGATCGTATCGCGTCAGATACCAGAAGCCGTGGCGCGACCAGTGAACGGGGTCTTCCGCGCGCAGGCGGTTCAGGGCCGGAACAGGATCGTTCTCGAACTCGTAATCGTAGAGATCCGGCTGAAACGATTCCACCTGCTGCATGGCGGTCCCCGGCGAATGGCGTCCGCGAAGCCTATCACAGGTCATTCCGCACGCTGCGGTGCGATCCGGCCGATTTTTATCTTTTTGCGCGTCGCCAGCCGGCTGGAATTTATATGTGTCCAAACCTATGTGTCGGGCGTTTCGCGAGGTGCCGCCCATGTTCCGATATGAGTTCCTTTACGCGCTCGCAATTCCCGTCATATCCGCCGGGATCGTGGCGGCCATTTTGGCAGCCGTCGGCGCACCATGAGTAGTGCAGTCGGAGAACGCGAGACGGTGTCTGCGAAACATTTCTCGCGCGCATTAAAGCTTGTCGCGATGGGGGTGTGCGATCGGATCGGGCTCCAATCAGCCGGTTAGATTTGCGATTGCCGCGTTGGCGGCGCGTTCGGCCTCTTTGGCGCTGCCTGCTTTCCCGCGAACGACGGCGCTGAGAGTTTTGGGCGGATAGATTGCCCAACTCCAGGTGCGGTCGCCATTGTCCTGAAGCTGCGGCTCGATCGGCTTTTTCTCCATTGTGGTCCCCCGTGTGCCACCGGTCTGGCAATTCAGGACACATAGAGACTCAAAACGGTACTTTCAACATATTTCAAATTGTGGGCCTCCACCTATTTATTTATGTCTTTCTTATATCTCCCATTGAGATGTTGGCGCCGCCGCACCTCCACGTCACCGAAACGCGACTTCTCGAGTTGATTCGTGTTTTCGAGCGGTGATTCATCGGCGGTGTGCAGTGCACAATAATTGAACAAAGGCCTGTGTCGCTGCGGTCGCGGCAGCCACATTCCCGGATCGTTTTTCGCGATTCCAGGAAGTCGCGAGTCGGGGCTGCATGCCGGAAAATCGTCATCCGCGCGTAATCCACATAAAGGTGCACGGCGGCCACGTGCCCAGCAGCCTCACATAGCAATGGCAGGAATCCTAATTTCTTGTGGTGTCGTTCCTGCTCCTGGCGGTGTGCGTTGAACGCCTCTCGAAATCGCCACAGCGTTGCGAAATTCGGGACATGAGAAACTGCGATGTCGCGAAAAATATAAATTTCATAGAAAAACAAGCGCCAAAAGTGATGCAAGAATGAGAATATTGGTCATGTCCATGCAATCCGCCGCGTGCGCAATAGGTGAACCTTGCTCCAAACGCGCCGCTTCGATCGTGCAACATCTCTGCCGTTTCACGCTCGATCCTATACTGGGCCGCGTGGTTCATTCGCAGTTGCGAGAGGTTGGCATGCGCATTGCCAAGTGACCGGCATGACGTTGATGAAAATCAACATCCCCGGAGCTTTGGCGATGCGAATGTACAAAATCGGAGTTTGGCTGAATTTCGGTCCCGACCGGCGTGACGAGCACGATTGGACCAATTTTCCGACAAGCGGAGCGCGGACGGGCGGGTGCCGGAGCAAAAACCCGCAGGCTTTGAGTATCTGAGCGAAAGCGATCAGGGGACATTCCATGACAAATGTATCTGGCGTGCAGACCGTCTTTTTCGGGGCGTCGCCGCTGAAGAACAACGCATCCGAAAGACGCAGACATGCATGGCAGCGCCTGTTGCTGGGCGCGGCGATGAGCGTGGGGCTCGCGCATGCGGCAGTCGCCGATGACGCTCCGGCAAGCGCGACACCGAACATCAACGTGACTTCGGGCTTGCCGTCGAATGTCACCGTCGTTGCGCAGGCGACCACCAGCGCGTCGGCGCCAACGCCTGCCGGCTGCACCGGTCCGGTCGATCCCTACGCGAATTACGCGTGTCTCGACCAATATCTCGGCAGCGATATCATTGGCCGGTTCTTCAACTATTATCTATTGGAGATGGGCCACGCCGTGGCGCCTAGCGATCCCAACGCACCGCCGGGCTCGCGCGACAACTTCCCGCCGGCTCCCGAAACCACGCCGCCAATGCCGTTCACGGACTGGCCCTATGGCGGAACGGAATCGCTCGGGCATACGCGTCCGGCCGGGGCCGACAGCCCGTTGATGGTGGCGATCGCCAATACGGGACTTGGCCAATGGATGGCCGATGAGCACATGCAATTCTACGGCTGGGTGGATCCGGGCGGCAACATCAGCAGCAACCAGGTGAAGCCTGGCGGCAACGCGCCGGTCGCTTATGCGTACACGCCGAATACCGTGCAACTCGATCAGGCTGTGGTCTATCTCGACCGCTGGCCCGATACCGTGCAATCGGATCACATCGATTGGGGCTTCCGGCTTTCCGCGATCTACGGCGAAAACTATCGCTATACGACCGCCTATGGCATCGCGAGCTACCAGCTCCTCAAGAACAATCAGGTGAACGGCTACGACTTCCCGATGGAATGGGTGGAAGCATTCATTCCCTGGATCGGACAGGCCGGGACGATTATCCGCATCGGTCGTTACATCTCGCTGCCCGACATCGAGGCGCAGCTCGCTCCGAACAATTATATGTATACGCATTCGTTGACCTATGCCGTCGACAACTACACCAACGAGGGGATCGTCGCGACGGTCGGCGTCACCAACCAGTTCTTCCTGCAGGTCGGCGTGGAAACCGGCACGGAGGCGCCGCCATGGCATCTGGGATCGAAGATTCCCAACGAGTACGTTCTCAGCAATTCCAATGCCGCGGGCTTTGGACCTGGCGTCGATCCCTTCAATCCGAACAAGACGATGCTCCAGGATCCCGGCGACAAACTCGCCGGCACACTCTGCGCGCGTTACACGACCGCGGACGGGAACGACGACATCAATCTTTGCGCCAACGGCATCAATACCGGCCAGTGGGGCTACAACAATCTGCAATGGTACGGGCTGACCGCCTACCACAAATGGAACGACCACTGGCACATCTCGTTCGAAGCCTACGACGAGCACGAAAACAACGTGCCGAACGAGAACAATCCGCAGGTCGTGGCGCTCTACAACAACGGCGGTCTATTCAATTCGCCGCAATACATGCCGTACAACGCACCCGATCTGGCAGTCTGCAAAACCACGACGCAACTCGATTGTACGATGAATGCCGCGGGTGCGGTGGCCTATATAAGTTATTCGCCCGAACCGCTGGACAATATCTCGCTCCGGCCGGAGTACTATGACGACTTTCAGGGACAGCGGACGGGAACCAAAACAGCCTATTTCGAGCTGTCGCTGGGCTGGCAGCATTGGCTTTCGCCGCAGATTGAGTTCCGTCCGGAGCTTGGCTATTACAAGGCCCTGAGCGCGCACGCGGACCCCTTCAACGGCGATGCCGATGCTGGAATCCCGGGCGACAAAAGCTGGACGTTGCTCGCGGCATCGGACGTCATCGTCCACTTCTAGTCGCGCCTTGCCGGGAGATCGAAATGCCGCCGCGGCATATCGGTCTCCCGGATGGCGTGGTTTCTTACAGGCGTGAATAAATGACCGCGTTCATGAAGAGTCTCAGGCGTCAGTTGGCTCAGATCGCGCGTTGGTTCAGCGCGGCGGAGGGCGATCTGGGGTCCGCGGTCCGGAAATACTTTGCCGTCGGCGTGGTCAGTCATGCACCGGCGAACGCGAACTTGGTGCGGCCGCCTTACACACCGGGAAGACTCTCGCTGCCGGCAATTGCGCAATGGCGCATCGTCGGCGCGCTGGGCGGCGCCGCGCTCGTTCTGGTGCTCCTGGCCTGGGGGGTGAGCGCGCTTTTCTCCGGTCATGCGGTCAGTACCGACGAGAGCAACGGCTCGGGCGCAGCCTCGACGACGTTTCAGCCGACGCCAGAGCAGCTTGCCGGCATCGTCATCAAGCCGGTTCATGCGAAGATCTTTCCCGCAGTGACATCCACCGAAGGCAACATCGCCAGCGACGACGATCTGACGACGCCGGTGTTCTCGCCGTTTACAGGACGCGTCACGCAACTGATCGCGAAACTGGGCGACCAGGTGAAGAAGGGGCAGCCGCTGATGGTGGTGGAGGCGTCGGAATTCGTTCAGGCGCAGAACGACCTCATCACGGCCGTCTCCGGACTGCATTCCGCCACGGCCCAGCTCAATCTGGCCGAGACCAATGAAAAGCGCGAGCACCAGCTCTTCGATGCGCGTGGAGCGGCACTAAAGGATTGGCAGCAGAGCCAGTCCGACCTCGCGACCGCGCAGGGTAATTACCGAACGGCGATGATTGCGCTCGCGGCCGTCCGCAACAGATTGCGCATCTTCGGCAAGAGCGACTCCGAGATCGCGGCCATGGAGCGCGCACCCATCGGTCGGCAGACGAGTCCCGATGCGATCGTGGCCGCACCTATCGACGGCACGGTGATTCTTCGCCAGGTGGGGGTGGGCCAGTTCATCCAATCCGGAGCGTCGAACCCGATCTATTCCATTTCGAATCTGTCGACGGTTTGGCTGGTGGCGAATGTGCGCGAGGTCGACGCGCCGTATATCAAGCTCGGCGACCCCGTCAACGTTCGCGTGCTGGCGGTTCCCAACCGCATATTTAGAGCGAAGATCACCTATGTGGCGCCGTCGATCGATCCCGCGACGCATCGATTGCAGGTGAGGGCGGATGTCGACAATCCGGACGGCGTCCTGAAGCCGCAGATGTTTGCCGCCTTCAACATCATCACCGGTCAGGACGAAGCGGCTCCTGCCGTGCCCCAAAGCGCGATCGTTTACGAAGGCGAAACGGCGCGCGTGTGGGTGCAGGAAAAGGATGGGCGGCTGGGATTGCGAATCATCCGTATCGGCCGGAGCGACGGCGACGACATGGAGGCGCTGAGCGGTCTTCGGGCGGGGGAGAAGATCGTCACGGGCGGGGCGATCTTCATCGATCGCGCGGCGTCCGGCGCTTCGGATTGACGCCTTTCATCGGATCGCAATCGGGTCATGAACGACATCGTCGCATTTGCATTGAAGCAGCGCATCCTGGTCGTGGTGATGCTGGTTGTTCTGCTGGCGGTCGGCTTCGTGAGTTTCATCAACCTCAATATCGAGGCTTATCCCGATCCGGTTCCGCCTCTGGTCGACGTGGTCACCCAGTCCACCGGCCAGTCGGCCGAGGAGATGGAGCGATACGTCACGATCCCCATCGAGATTCAGATGGCGGGGATTCCAAACGTCACCGCTCTGAGGACGATCTCGCTGTTCGGCCTGTCGGACGTGAAAATTCAGTTCAGCTACGACTTCACCTATGACCAGGCTGAGCAATGGGTCATCAATCGCCTGTCGCAGCTGCCGCCGCTGCCGGGCGGCGTCCAGCCGCAGATATCTCCCGAAAGCCCGATCGGAGAGATATTCCGTTATCGGGTCGAGGGACCTCCCGGTTATTCCGTCATTGACCTGAAGACGATCGAAGACTGGATGCTGGAGCGTCGCTTCAAGGCCGTGCCCGGCGTGATCGACGTCAGCGGCTGGGGCGGTAAGACCAAAACCTACGATGTTTCGATCGATCAAAGCCGCCTGATCAATTACGGCCTCACGGTGCCGCAGGTTCTACAGGTCCTGAACAACAGCAACGTGAATATCGGGGCGCAGACCGTGGATATCGGACCGCAATCGGCCGTCGTCCGCGGCCTGGGCCTCATCCATTCGATGGATCAGTTGAGCAATACGATGCTGACCAGCGTCAACGGCGCGCCGGTGCTGCTGAAAGACATCGCGACCGTCGAAGTCGGCAACCAGCCGCGCCTGGGTATCGCGGGACAGGACGCGAGCAACGACATTGTCCAAGGCATCGTGCTCATGCGCCGCGGCGCGGAGAGCAAGCCGACGATCGCCGGCGTGAAGGCCGAAGTGGACAAGATCAACAGCACAGGCGTGTTGCCGCCGGGCGTTCGTATTCAACCCATCTATGACCGCTCGGACCTCATCGACGTCACGACCCATACCGTCCTGCACAATATGATCGTGGGAATCATCCTGATTTTCCTCATCCAGTGGCTATTCCTGGGCGATCTGCGCTGCGCGCTCATCGTGGCGACCACGATTCCTTTCGCGTTGTTCTTCGCCGTGATCATCATGGTCGTGCGGGGTGAATCCGCGAATCTGCTTTCGGTCGGCGCGATCGATTTCGGATTGATCGTCGACGCCACGGTCATCATGGTCGAGAATATCTTCCGCCATTTGAGCCAGTCCCATGAGCGCCGCGTGATGGGCCACGCCGCGCTGCACCGGACTCGCGGCGTGATCGGCTTGCGGGGCAAGTTTGCCGTCATCGCTAATGCGGCGGCGCAAGTGAACAAGGGAATCTTCTTCTCGGCCGCGATCATCATCGCGGGCTTCGTGCCGCTGTTCACAATGAGCGGCGTTGAAGGACATATTTTCGGGCCGATGGCGCGGACCTACGCCTACGCGATCGCCGGCGGCCTGATCGCCACGTTCACGGTATCGCCCGCGCTTGCGAGCCTGCTGTTGCTCGACGCGCCGTCCGAATCCGAAACGTTTATCGTTCGCGCGTTGCGGCGCGTGTACGAGCCGGTGATCGAGTTCGCGCTCGACAACAAGATTCTGACCCTGGGCTGCGCCGGAATTCTGATGCTGCTTGCCGTCTTTGCCTTGCGCGGGCTGGGTTCGGAATTCCTGCCGCATCTCGAGGAAGGAAATCTGTGGATCCGGGCCTCGATGCCCCCGTCGATTTCGCTCGCGGAAAGCGAGGGCGACGTCAACATGATCCGCAACATCATCAAGAGCTATCCGGAAACCCAGACGGTCGTTTCGCAGCACGGACGACCCGATGACGGCACCGACGCGACGGGCTTTTTCAACGCCGAATTCTTCGTCCCACTGAAACCAGCCGATACCTGGCCGTCCGGCATGGACAAGGCCAAGCTGACAGACGAGATGACGAAACGGCTCCAGGCGCAGTTTCCCGGCGTCGACTTCAATTTCTCGCAATATATCGAGGACAATGTGGAGGAAGCCGCTTCCGGCGTGAAAGGCGAGAACTCGGTCAAGCTGTACGGCAACGATCTCAAACAGCTGGAGATCACCGCGAAGAAGATCGAAGACGTGATGGCGACCGTGCCCGGCATCACGGACCTTTCGATCTTCAACTCGCTGGGGCAGCCCACGGTGAAAATCGACATCGATCGCGCGCGCGCGGCCCGCTATGGGCTCGCACCGGGCGACATCAACTCGACGATCCAGGCGGCGATCGGCGGGCAGGCGGCCGGCAATCTCTACGAGGAAGGCAGCGATCGCAACTTCCCCATCATGGTGAGGTTGGCGCCCCAATACCGCCGGTCTCTCGATACCATCCGCCGCATCACGATAGGCGCGCCGAATCCCTCCGGCAGCGGCGTCGTGCAAATTCCGCTCACGGATGTGGCGAATGTTCAGCTCGTATCCGGCGCCTCCTTCATCTATCGGGAGAACCAGGAGCGCTACATTCCTATCAAGTTCAGTGTGCGCGACCGCGACCTCGGCGGCGCCGTCCAGGAAGCGCAGCAGAAGATCGCCGCGAAGATACTGCTGCCGCCCGGAATGCGGACGGAATGGGTGGGCGAATTCGGCGAATTGCAGGAAGCCATTCAAAGACTCGCCATTGCCGTGCCCATCAGCATCGGGCTCATCTGCCTGCTGCTCTACATCAACTTCGGATCGATCCGCGGCATGCTGTTGGCGGGCAGCGTGATTCCAATGGCGCTCGTCGGCGGCATTTTTGCGCTTTACATCACGGGAACCGCATTCAGCGTTTCGGCCGCCATCGGGTTCGTCGCGCTGTTCGGCATTGCCGCGATGGACGGGATCATCGTCCTTTCCTATTACAACGCGATGATCGAGGAAGGCCTCGCGAAATCCGTGGCCATCATCCGCACCTGCCAGACCCAGATGCGTCCTGTGGTCATGACCTGCATTGCGGCCTGCGTGGGATTGCTTCCGGCTGCCATATCCACCGGCATCGGGTCGCAGGTTCAAAAACCGCTCGCGCTCGTTGTCGTGGGCGGAATCCTCCTCGCGCCGATTCTCATTCTTGTGATTCTGCCGGTGCTGATCGACTTGTTCGCCGTCGTACAGGAGACGGACGAGGAAACATCCTTTCAACCTCAACCGGCCGAGTGACACGGATGGCTGCATTCGAGAACCGCGCATTCGACCCCGTTGCGACAGACGTCGCTCCCGGGAGGTCGGTATCGCGCCGCATGCGCGTTGCCAGGCTCGGCGCGGCGTTTCTGTTTCTCACCGGTTGCGCGGTCGGTCCGGATTTCACGCGACCGGAAGCACCGAAAGTCTCGGACTATCACAAGGAACCATTGCCCGACGCCACTGCGTCCGCGGACACACAAGGCGGGGCGGCGCAGCGACTGGTTAAAGGCGAAAATATTCCTGCGCAGTGGTGGGCGCTTTTTCACAACACGGCGCTGAACGATCTTGTGGCCGAATCCATCAAAGCAAATCCCGACCTGCAATCCGCCCGGGCTGCGCTGCGTGCGGCGATGGAAAATGTCGGAGCGCAGGAAGGAAGCTACTATCCGAGCATCGGCGCGGGCTTCGGCGCCACCCGCGCCAACAACTCCAATCCGCTTTCGCCGACCTTGGCGTCCGGACAACTCCTTTACAATCTCTATCAGGCTCAGCTGTCTGCGAACTGGACCATAGACGTTTGGGGTGGAAACCGTAGGGCCGTGGAGGCACTGCAGGCGCAGGCCGATGGGCAACATTACCAGCTCGAAGCCGTTTACATCGCGTTGACGACAAACGTCGTCGCCGCCGCCGTGCAGGAAGCGTCGTTGCGCGAACAGATCGCCGCGACCGAAAGCATCATCAAGGCGGAGAGCGATTCGTTGGACATCCTCCACCGCCAGTATCAGCTGGGTCAGATCGCAGGCGCGGACGTGGCTGCTCAGGATGCAGCCCTCGCCCAGGCGCAGCAGGCTCTACCGCCGCTGCAGAAGCAATTGGCGCAGCAACGCGATCTACTCACTCTCCTCGCCGGACGTCTGCCGAGCGAACAGATCGGCGAAACGTTCGAGCTCGGCGCGCTGCAACTCCCTCAGGACGTGCCCGTCAGCATCCCGTCCAAACTCATCGACCAGCGGCCGGATATCAGGATAGCCGAGGAAAACATGCACGCGGCGAGCGCGGAGGTCGGCGTGGCGATCGCGAATATGCTCCCCAACATCACGATCACGGCAGGAGCGGGAAGTGTTGCGACTGAGATGGGCCAGTTGTTTACGCCGGGGGCCGGTTTCTGGAGCGTTGCCGGCGGCGTGACGCAGCCTTTGTTCGAAGGCGGCACGCTGTTGCACAAGACGCGCGCCGCTCGGGCAACCTACGAGCAGGCGCAATCGCAATACAGAAGCGCGGTCGATACCGCCTTCCAGAACGTTGCCGATACGCTCTACGCCTTGCAATACGACGCCGATACGCTGAAGGCAGCCGCGGCGTCGGAACATGCCGCAGCTGACAGTCTTGCGATCACGCGACGCCAGCTCCAACTGGGAGCGATCAGCTATGTCGCGCTTTTGACGGCGCAGCAGACCTACCAGCAGGCCGTCATCACGCGAATTCAGGCTCAGGCCGGCCGGCTGGCGGATACGGCCGCCTTGTTCCAGGCGGTCGGCGGCGGATGGTGGAACGGGCCCGATATCTCGACGACGCAGACGGCGGATCGTGGGGAACAGGTTCGATGAGCGAGCAGTCGTGAAGATCATGAACGCACACACAGCCGAGCTTGACGCTCCCGATAGCGGCCGGAAGGTTTCGTCGGGCGATCGTATTTTGATGTACGGAATCGAGAAATGGCCGGCCAACCCGGACGATCAGTGGCAGCGCAAGATGAACGAGGCGCGAAGCGCCGCGGTCCAGCGCGGGTTGGATACGAAACTCGTTCAGGCCGCTGCCGTCATGGGCATCGTGAGGCTGGTGCGAAACGCGGACGGGTTTCGAACCGGAATGTTCGAAAAAGTGCGGGCATTCATGAAGGAGCACGAAATCGCAATTTCGGAAGTGATCGATGAAATGAACCATCGAATCGAAACGATTGCGCTGGCGTTCGATTTGAACGAGGGGCAGGTGGGTCGCGCTGTACGTGCCGGTCTCGTGTTTTACGCCGAGGCCGGTGGTTCGCCCGAGTTTGCGATCAAATTGGCGGACGACATGGAGATCGCGGAAGAAGACCGCGCATTCCTGAATTTGCCGATCGAACCGTAGCCGACTCGATACCCGTTCCGAACTGTTTTCAGGAGGCGGCGGAACCGGCAGCCTGCTCGTTGGCAAGCCGGTATCCCACGCCGGTCACCGTTTCGATGATCTTCTTTCCGGCCGTGGGATCCTCGATCTTGCTTCTCAGCGCCCGCATATAAACCCGCAGATATTGGGAATCGCGCGGATCGTAGCGGCCGCGAATCGCGCGCAGAATGAATTCGTGCGTGAGCACCTTGTTCGGATGCTCGACAAACAATCTCAGCAGCGAGAACTCGGTTCGCGTCAGCTGAATCTCGACATTGTTCCGCCTGACATGATGGCTGGTCAGATCGATTTCGAGCGTGCCCACGCGCAGCAGCGGATGAATGCCGGCCGACTGAAGCCGGTGCCTGATGGCGGTGCGGATGCGCGCGAGAAATTCCGCCATGCCGAACGGCTTCGTAACGTAGTCGTCCGCGCCGAGCTCGAAGGCCTGGACCTTTCCCGCTTCGTCATTGCGCACCGACAGCACGATGACCGGAATCTGTGAGGCTTTTCGGATTTCCCGCAAGACTTCGATCCCGTTCATGTCCGGCAGCCCGATGTCGAGGATGATCAGCGCGAATTCCTCGTCGCCCAGCCGCTCCAGCCCCGCGGCTCCGGTCCGCGCCTCCGAAACCTTGAACCCGCCGGCCGCGAGGCCGACCTTCAGGAAACGGCGGATTTGAATATCGTCGTCGATGAGAAGAATTGCTTGATCGAGAGCCATGATCCGGCCACAGGTTGCGGGAGGCGAATATCCGGCCCGCGCATTTGCCGCGAGCCCCTCGACTCCGAATGTGAAGGTAGCATGAAAATTCCCGGATCGGGTCGATTGCAGGGGATACCCACGCAAACCGGCCCGCGACGAATTGAACATGTCGCGCCCCGCACGATGCTCAGGCAGTCCTTTCCGAAGCTGTTGCCGGCGCAAAAGCTTGAAGCCTGATAGTGAACACTGCGCCGGAGCCGTCGCCCCGATTCGCCGCCGCGATCTTGCCCCCCATCACTTCCAGAAATCCTCTGGCGATGACGAGACCCAACCCCGTTCCGGGTGGCTTCGAGTCGCCCTGCGATGCGCGCGCGAATTTTTGGAAGATGATTTCGGACATTTGGTCGGGTATCCCTTCTCCCCGATCCAGAATCTGGATGACCACTTCGCTTCCTTCGGCAAGCGCCCGGATGCGGATTTCGCCGCGGGCCGGCGAATATTTCGTGGCATTGTCCACAACGTTGAAAATCGCCTGCTCGAGCAGGCCGAAATTCGCCCGAGCGCTCGGCAGTCGGTCCTGAATGTCAACGGTAATATCGAAGCCCTGGAGCAACCGATACGATCGCTGAAGGACGGCTTGCACGACATCCCCCACCTCGACCGGCGCCAGCTTGACGTCGAGACCTCCGAGTTCGAGTTTCGTCATGTCGAGCAGGTTTCCGATGAAGCGATCGAGCCGCAGCGCCTCCGTCAGGGCGATCGACGACAATTCTTTCCCGATCGAGGCATCTTCCTGCTCGTCCAGAATGTCGAGCGTCGACAGCGATCCGATGATCGTCGTCAGCGGAGTCCGCAGATCGTGCGAGACCGAGATGAGAAGCGCATTTCGGATTCGTTCCGTCTCGGCGGCGAGGCTGGACATTTCGTGCTCGTCGGCAAGCCAATTGCGCTCGATGGCGATCGCGACCTGACCGAGAATGGCCGTGATTTGTTGTCTCTCGCTCGGCAAGATCGGGTTGTCGCGAGTTCCCGCAATTCGCATGGCGCCGATGCGGCCGCGAAGCGCCATCAGAGGAACAAACGTGAAATCGCGACCGAGCGAAGTCTGCGGCAGTTCGGAGACGAGTAATTCGGCCTCCAGATCCAGATGGCTCAATCTGCCGAGCTTGTCGCCGGCAGAATCCTTCGGATAGACGGTGTTGGTCGCACTCGCGACGCGGCTTGCCAACAGGAGAACTACGTCGCGCTTCAATCTCGACGTGACGTAAGTCACTGCGAAATCCGCAATCTCGTCGACGCTCTTGAGCGCCGAAAGGTCTTCGCTGAACGCGTATAATTGCGCATTGTTGGCGGCTTGCTGCCCGAGCTGGCGGTTCTGCAGCCGGATATGCGAGGTCATCGCGCTGACGATCAAGGCGACCGTCATGAAGATGCTGAGTGTGAACACATCGCGATCGTCCGACATATAGAGGCTGAGTGCCGGGGGCGTGAAGAAAAAGTCCCATGCTATCATGCTGAGCAGCGAGACCCAGATCGACGGCCACAGCCCGTAACGCCGTGCGGCGAGCACGACGGCGACGAGATAGATGAGGGTGAGGTCCGGCCTGCGAACCGCATTGGCGACCGCGTAAGAAACAAGCGACGCGGCCAAAACAAGTCCGACGCCGACCAGATAGGGAACGAGATTGCGCAGCTGCAGAATCGAAAGCATCCGACGCGGCGCGTGCAGCTCTTTCATGGACATTTCGACGATCTTATGAGCGGTCATAAAACAGCGGCCTTTGCCGGTCATTTATCGGGCGATTTCATCCAGAGGGTGCCCCTGCTTTATATGAATTCGCTGTCGATATCGCGCCCGAGGGAAATTTGCCCATTTATCGAGTGGGCGGCCAATGCATCGGCCTAATACTCTTTTCTTCCAAGGTTCTAAGCCATCGTCGCATATAATCTCCATTAGTAATTTTGGTCGAAATCATAAAGACCCCGAACTCAGGATAAACAGCTCGGTTGACCGCCCCCTGCCGAGTGCCCGGGATCCGGCAATCGCCGGACCGGGGGCGAATGAGGTATCCGTATCGGGGTGTGCAGCGTGGCGATGTCGGTCAATTCGTCCGTACAAAGCGCAATTTGAGTCCGATTTCGTACCGAACATTTGCCGAAACAAATTTTGCGCTGCGCTAGAGTCGCCGCCATGACAACCATCGGCGAATACCGCGGAGTCAAGTACTCGATCGCCGACAATGACGATGGCGTGTGGCGGTGGGTTATCTATCCGAAAAAGACGAAGCGTCCCGAAGTTCGGATGCCGCCTCCCAGGCCAACCTACCAAACGCGCGATGCCGCGATCGAGGCTGCCAAATCTGCCATCGATCGGTTGCTGGATAGAAAGCCCGGGCATGAGCAGGCGCAGAACACGAGCCCGAAATTGTCGGGTGACGCGGAAGCATAGAGTGGCGCTCGGCCTCATCCAATTGCCGCAGCAATTGCGGGCATCCCGGGCCGTTAATTTTGCTGCCGATGTCGCGCGGCATCTCCTCGGCCTCCTGGCGAGCGCGTGAGACACCAAGGGAAGGTGCTGCCGGATTCTGTGTACGCCGGCGGACGCACAGGCTTGCGGAGCCGGCCGCGCGGGTGTGCGTTTCGCGCAACATTGTCCTTTTTTAACATCTACAACTGTGCGGCAGGCTGCCCAATTAGTCGACAACACAACATGCGATTGCACGCATTCCAGGCCGATTGCGCGCGCTTTGTCCAAGCCGTTGGCCGCATTGTCGTGTTACGATCCATGTTGTCTCGGAGTTCGTACTATTCGAGTGATGACGCGCTTCGCTTGCACCAACGCCGATATCTACCATATCGCTAAGGGCGAATTTCGGGGAGGATAACGGGCGGCATTGGCGCTGATGCCTCCGGAACCGGTAACCATGGCCTGCGGATTTGTGCCGGGTCGGCACCGGTGGTGGGACAATCCCAGCGCATGAAATGCTGGACGGAAGGCGCGAACTTGTCATTTTCACATGACGCGGGCTGGGTATTGATGTTTGCGGCGCTCGCGGGTTGCGCCTTCGGGTTGGCGTCCGCCATGGCTGCTCGCGTCACGCTCCGGCGCAGCCGCCGTTTGTCGGGTGGCACGGCAGCGGCAATCACCCTGCTCAAGCCGCTGCACGGAGCAGAGCGCGGCCTGGAAGCGGCGCTCGCCGGTTTTTTGACCCAGGATTACCCTGGACCGGTCCAGGTCGTTTTCGGTCTGCGTTATACCGGCGATCCGGCAATGGACGTTGTGGAGAAAATCAAACGGCGCTTTCCCGGCCGCGATATAGCGGTCGTCGTCGATCCAAGTCTGCACGGCACGAACCGCAAGATTTCCAACGTCGTAAATATGATGAAGGCGGCCAAGCACGATTTTCTGGTGCTGACCGACGCCGACATCACGGTGCCCAGCGACTATCTGACGACCATCGCTGCTGCTGCCGCGCGGCCCGGTGTGGGGCTCGTCTCGTGTCTCTATTCGGGCAGGGGCTCGGGAAACTTCTGGTCGCGTTTTGCCGCGATGGGCATCAGCTATCACTTCCTGCCCAATGCGGCGCTGGGCCTGGCCGTCGGATTCGTCCGGCCGTGCTTCGGGTCCACGATCGCGCTTTCGCGGCAGACGCTGGACAGGATCGGCGGCTTCGAAGCGTTCACCGGCCATTTTGTGGACGACTATGAGATCGGTCGCGCCGCGCGCGAAGCGGGGTTCTCGATCGCCTATCCCGCGATGGCCGTCGAGCACGGCTGCGACAATGCGAGTTTCGCGGCGTGGGCCGGCCAGGAATTGCGCTGGGCCCGCGCGATCCGTGTGGTCAATCCGGTAGGCCATTTGGCGAGCGTTGTGACTCATCCGCTTCCCCTGGCGCTGATCGGCGCGGCCATGTTGGGATTTGCAGATGCGGCGAGCGTCATTTTGTGCGCGGTGCTTGCTGTTCGCGCGACCCTGAAATTGCAGATCGACGCTTTGATCAAGCAGCGAACGGGATCGATTTTGTGGTTGCCGTTGCGTGATTTGCTGTCTTTCGCGATATTCCTGGGCTCGCTCTTTGGGAACGCCGTGGAGTGGCGCGGCGAGCGGCTGAGAGTCGACAAAAGCGGCCGCATGAGTGTCGAGAAGTCGGCTTTGATGTCGCAAATCCAGGGTTAGCGAAATGCTGCGTACGTTGTTTCTCCAGGCGCCTTCCTTCGACGGCTTCGACGGGGGTGCAGGCTCGCGCTATCAGGCGAAGCGGGAGATCAAATCCTTCTGGTTTCCCACCTGGCTCGCCCAGCCGGCCGCTCTCGTCGAGAACTCGAAGCTGATCGACGCGCCTCCCCACAAAACGAGCCTCGCCGAGGTGGTGGCCCAGGCGAAGGATTTCGATCATGTGGTCCTGCATACATCCGTTCCGTCCTTTGCGTCGGATGTAAAGGTCGTGGAGGCGCTCAAGGATGCCAAGCCCGAGCTCACCATCGGAATGATCGGAGCGAAAGTCGCCGTGAATGCGGAGCTGTCGCTGCGCGGCAGTCCGGCCATCGACTATGTCGCGCGCAACGAATTCGACTTCACGGTCAAGGATGTCGCGGATGGGATTCCGTTCAAGGACATCAAGGGTATTTCCTATCGCACGAGCCGCG
>JBEKDC010000034.1:0-21337 GCA_050014535.1 Rhizomicrobium sp. | reverse complement strand
GACGCCCAGATCGATCACCTCGTAGCCGTTACATTGCAGAACCACGCCCACGATGTTCTTGCCGATGTCGTGCACGTCGCCCTTGACGGTTGCCATGACAATGCGACCCGCGGGCTCTTTCTTCGTCGAGAGCAGAGCCTGCTCCCGTTCCATGAACGGAATAAGGTGGCCCACCGCCTTCTTCATCACGCGCGCGGACTTGACCACCTGCGGCAGGAACATTTTTCCGGCGCCGAACAAATCGCCCACGACATTCATCCCCGCCATCAGCGGACCTTCGATCACGTCGAGCGTGCGCGTCGCGGTCAGACGCGCCTCCTCGACGTCTTCGGTCACGAAATCGGCAATGCCGTGCACGAGCGCGTATTTGATGCGTTCTTCGACGCTGTTCTGCCGCCATGCCAAGGTGATCTCTTCGCGCGGGGCAGCCGAATCGTTCTTGTAGCGCTGCGCAAGCTCGAGCAACCTTTCGGTCGCATCGGGACGGCGGTTGAGCAGCACGTCTTCCACGCCGTCGCGAAGGTCGGATGGAATATCCTCATAGACCGCCAGCTGACCGGCATTGACGATGCCCATATCCATGCCGGCCTTGATCGCATGATAAAGAAACGCGGAGTGCATCGCCTCGCGCAGCGGATCGTTGCCACGAAACGAGAACGAGACATTCGAAAGTCCGCCGGAAATATGTACGTACGGCAATTCGGCCCTGATGC
This sequence comes from Rhizomicrobium sp., assembly GCA_050014535.1. Classification (GTDB taxonomy): domain Bacteria; phylum Pseudomonadota; class Alphaproteobacteria; order Micropepsales; family Micropepsaceae; genus Rhizomicrobium. Next base: position 20,624 of record JBEKDC010000034.1, on the reverse strand, counting down.
GGCGCGTGGCCGCGAAATAGGCGCGCGCGTAATCGTTGTGCTCTTCGATGCCCGTCGCCACGGCAAATATGTTAGGATCGAAAATGATGTCTTCCGGGGGAAAGCCGATTTTGTTCACGAGCAGGTCGTAGGCCCGCTTGCAGATTTCGAATTTGCGCTCTGCCGTGTCCGCCTGCCCCTGCTCGTCGAACGCCATCACGACGACGGCCGCGCCGTAACGACGAACCTTTCGGGCATGGGCAAGGAATGCCTCTTCGCCTTCCTTCATGCTGATGGAATTGACGATGGCCTTACCCTGCACCACCTTGAGGCCCGCCTCGATCACACTCCATTTGGAGGAATCGATCATCACCGGCACGCGCGCGATATCCGGCTCGGCGGCGATCAGCGACAGGAAGCGCCGCATCGCGGCCTCGGAGTCGATGAGGCCTTCGTCCATGTTGACGTCGATGATCTGGGCGCCGCTTTCGACCTGGCCGCGCGCGACGTCCAGCGCGCCTTCGTAATTGTCGGCTGCGATCAGCTTGCGGAATTTTGCCGAGCCCGTGATGTTGGTGCGCTCGCCGATATTCACGAAATTCGTTTCGGGCGTAAGCGTGAACGGTTCGAGCCCCGACAATCTTAGATAGCGCGGTTTTTCCGGAATGGCGCGCGGAGTTACACCGGCAATCGCTTCGGCAAACGCCTTGATGTGCGCCGGTGTCGTGCCGCAACAGCCGCCCACGATATTGACGAGGCCCGAGCGCGCGAATTCTCCAATCCGCTCGGACATGGATGCCGGTGTATCGTCATAACCGCCGAACGCATTCGGCAGACCCGCATTCGGATGCGCGCTGACGAGCGTGTCGGCGCAGCTCGAAAGCTCGTCGACATAGGGCCGCAATTCCTTCGCGCCGAGCGCGCAATTGAGCCCGATGGCGAAGGGCCTCGCGTGGCGAACGGAATGCCAGAACGCTTCGGCCGTCTGGCCCGTCAGCATGCGCCCCGACAGATCCGTGATCGTGCCGGAAATCCAGATCGGCAGGCGCACACCCAATTCGTCGAACGCTTCCTGGATCGCAAAGATCGCGGCCTTGGCGTTCAAGGTGTCGAACACCGTCTCGATCATGATCAGGTCGGCGCCGCCACGTACGAGGCCCAAGGTCGCTTCATGGTAGGTGTGGCGCAGCGCGTCGAAATCGATGTTGCGGAATCCGGGATCGTCGACCTTGGGCGAAAGCGACGCGGTGCGGTTCGTGGGCCCCAGCACGCCTGCCACAAGCCGCGGCCGCGACGAAGTCGAGGCTTCGTCGCAAGCCTTGCGCGCGATGCGTGCGCCCTCTTCATTCAATTCGGCGACAATATGCTCGAGACCGTAATCGGCCTGCGAAATCGCGGTGGCACAGAACGTGTTTGTCTCGATGATGTCGGCGCCCGCAGCGAGATAGGCATGGCTGATGTCGCGCACGATCTCCGGCTTCGTGAGCGTGAGGATATCGTTGTTGCCGCGCAGGTCGCACGCATGATTGCCGAGGCGATGGCCTCGAAAATCGCTTTCGTTCAGATGATAGCCCTGGATCACCACGCCCCAGGAGCCGTCGAGCAACAGGATGCGCTTGCGTGCTTCTTCCTTGAGCCACGCGATGCGGCCTTCGCGATCGAAACTCATAAAGCATCCTTCCGCGGCTGAGGCTGCATGCCCAGAAGCCGGCAGGCGGCATAAGTCAGATCAGCCTGGTTGAGCGTGTAGAAATGAAACTGATCGAAATCGAGCGCGCGCAGATCTTCTACCTGCCCGGCCAGTACCGCGGCGGCAATCGCCTTGCGGCTTTCGGGATCGTCGTCGAGCCCATCATAAAGACGCGTAAGCCAATCCGGTACCTGCGCGCCGCAACGACCCGACATCCGCAACACGCCTTTGAAGTTCGTGGTCGGCATCAAGCCCGGCACGATGGGAATGTCTATGCCGTTCGCCGCCGCGCGGTTGCGCAGCCGCGCCATCGCTTCGGCATCGAAGCAGAACTGCCCAATTGCACGCGAGGCGCCGGCATCGACCTTCTGCTTCAGCAATTCGAGATCGCGGTCGAACGAAGACGAATCCGGATGGCATTCGGGATAGGCGGAGACGCTCACTTCGAATGGCGCAATACGTCTGATGCCCGCGACCAGTTCCGCCGTCGATTGATAGCCGGAGGGATGGGCGCCGTAGCGCGCGCCGGGCTCGGTCGTATCCCCGCGCAACGCCACGATATGACGAATGCCTGCGTCCCAGTAACCGCGCACGACACGATCGATTTCTTCGCGCGGAGCCGCTACACAGGTCAAATGCGCGGCGGGCACGAGCGAAGTTTCCTCGACGATACGTTTCACAGTCGCGTGGGTGCGATCTCGCGTCGAACCGCCCGCGCCGTAAGTGACGGAGACGAACGCCGGCGCGAGAGGTTCAAGCCGACGAATGGCGCGCCAGAGCTGCTCCTCCATCTCCGGGCTCCTGGGCGGAAAGAATTCGAAGGAGACCCTGAGCGGTGTGTTCCCGGCGGCGAGGCGTTGAAGACTCATGCCGCTTCCTTCGTCCGGTTGCGGGCTGGTTTGCGTGCCGAAACGGCCGTCCAGATCTTTACCGTCAGCTTGTTCTCATCGCTGCGCTCCGCGCCCGGCGCGATCGCTTCCGACGCCACCGATTCCAGACCCGCCGCAAGAAACCAGCTCTGTACTTCGGTGTCCGGAAAACCGAGACGACGATGCGCGAGTTCCGAGCGGCAGAATTCGAGATCGTGGGGTGCGAAATCAACGATGAGAATCCGCCCACCCGCCTGCAGCACGCGCGCGGCTTCCGCGACGGCGGCTTGCGGCTCGTCGAGATAGTGCAGAACCTGATGGAACAGAACGGCGTCGAATCCCTGTTCGGCAGTTCCGTCTGCAAAGGGCAGCCGGAACACATCCGCAAGCCGCACCTGACAATGACGCGTCCCGGCACGCTCGAGCCGGTCGCGCGCTATCGCCAGCATTTCCGGACTTGCGTCGACGCCCACGCCGCGGCGGATGAGCGGCGCGAGCAATTCGAGCATCCGCCCGGTTCCCGTGCCGGCATCGAGCAACGCGTCGATGGGTTTTTCTTCGAAATGTCGGACGATGGCCGCCTCGACATCCTGCTCGGGGGCATGGAGCGAGCGGATGCGCTCCCATTGCGATGCGTTCGCCTTGAAGAAGGCCGCGGCCAAAGCCGCGCGCTGTTCGCGGACTGCGGCAAGGCGTCTATGATCGGCCTCAAGCGTTTCCGGTTCGTCCCTGGCAAGGGTGGAAAGCGTCGTTCCAAGTTGCGCGCGAGGTCCTCGCTCAGTAGCCCGGTAGAAGACCCAGCTGCCTTCCTTAAAACGCTGAAGTAGCCCGGCATCGCATAGAAGCTTCAGATGGCGCGACACGCGCGGCTGGCTCTGCCCCAAAATCTGGGTCAATTCGCTGACAGTCAGCTCCGCCTCGCGCAGGACGAGCAACAGGCGAAGCCTGGTCGGGTCCCCGACGGCGCGGAGCATCGTGAGAAGCTGGTCCATGTTGCAAAGCTCAATATTCCACTGCATATAAACATATCTTTATATGCTTATGCAATGGTGAACTACCCTGCGGAAGGTGTGACCTAGGTCACGTGTGACGCCGAGACGAATGTGATAGCGGTATGGGCGATTAGAGCATTACTGCGTTTCATCATTGCGACAGCGGAACACCGAGCGCAGGCCTCTTCCGGGGCGCGCGCAGCAAACCAGGACATTTGTCGGAAATTGGCCATGAGAGGCATTGGCGCATTTTTGGTTGCCGCGCTCGTCTGCCTGCTGGCCGGGTGTGCTTCGCCGATGTCCGGAGCCGGCCAGGATACTACGGCCAACGATCCGTTCGAGCAGCTGAACCGGCAGGTATTTGCGTTGAATGAGAGGACGGACAAAGCCGTCCTGCTGCCGATCGCCAAATTCTACACCCGGGCCGTCCCGGAACCTGCCCGCGCGGGCCTCCACAATGCCCTGCAGAATCTCAATCTTCCGGTCGTGTTCGCCAATGACGTCTTCCAAGGCGAGTTCGAGCTTGCCGGCCAGACGGCGGGTCGCTTCGGAGTCAACTCCACGCTTGGGTTCGCGGGCCTCCTCGATCCGGCGACCCGCATGAACTTGCCCTATCGCAGTGCGGATTTCGGCCAGACCCTGGGGGTTTATGGCGTGGGTGAAGGGCCTTACCTGGTGCTGCCCTTCTTCGGCCCCGACCCGCCGCGAGATCTGACGGGCCAGGTCGCCGACGCGCTTCTGGATCCGTTCAACTACATCAAGCTGCGCGACCTTTTCTATTATTCCCTGGGGCGCGGCGCATTGGGGGCCATCGATCTCAGGTCGCGGAACCTTAACACCCTCCAGGACATTGAAAACAGTTCAGTGGACTATTACGCCTCAGTGCGCAGTCTATACCGCCAGATACGGAACAGCGAGATTCGCCATGGCAGGCAAGACCTGAAAAACTTGCCGGACATGTGAGAGATTTCGGACGTCGAACTGCCACGAACTTGCCATAGACAGCCCCGACGATCCCCCGAGTTTGGAGCGCATATTGCCGAAGGAACGATCGATATGACCGAGCACTCTTCCCGTCTTTCAGCTGTCGCAGGAGTGAAGGCCCTGGTTGCGGCCTGCATCGTCGCTGCTGCCGCCATATTAACGAGCGCACCCGCGATCGCAGCGTCGCCGGCGGAAACCTATGTTCAGGACAACGTCCAGCGGGGTCTGCAGATCCTGAACAATCACACCATTCCCGATACGCAGCGGCGCGCCGAATTCCGCGATTTTCTGACCGGGCTCACCGACATCAGGCGCATTGCGGTGTTCACGCTGGGCGCCTCCAGGCGCACCGCATCGCCGGCCGATATCGATTCCTTCGTGAATGCGTTCCGCGACTACGCGGTCGCAGTCTATGAATCGCGGCTCACGCAATATTCCGGTCAAGCGCTGAAGGTGACCGGCTCCTCGGACCGTGCACCCGGCGACTCGATCGTCTCCACCGTGCTTGTCGATCCTTCGGGCAAGACGGCAGGCCAGCAACCGATTGAGGTCGATTTCCGCGTTCTCAACGACAACGGCAAGTTCGTGGTCATCGACGTCAGCATCGCGGGCGTGTGGCTGGCGATCGAAGAGCGCGACCAGTTCTCTGCCTTCCTCGAACAGAACAACGACAACGTTCCCGCGCTGGTGGCACATTTGAGCGACTTGACGCGGCACATCCGGACCGGCGGGCCCAACGCGCCCGTGCGCTGAGACGGACTCAGGCGCGCGTAAAGCGCTTGTACTTGATCCGGTGCGGCTGATCGGCGTCGATGCCGAGACGCCGCTTACGGTCCGCTTCATAGTCCTGGTAATTGCCTTCGAACCATTCGACATGGCTGTCGCCTTCGAAGGCGAGCATGTGCGTCGCCACGCGGTCGAGGAACCAGCGATCGTGGCTGATGATCATGGCGCAGCCGGCGAAGTCTTCGAGCGCCGCTTCCAGCGCCCGCAAGGTTTCGACGTCGAGGTCGTTGGTCGGTTCGTCGAGCAGAAGCAGGTTGGCGCCCGATTTGAGCATCTTGGCCAGATGCACGCGGTTGCGCTCGCCGCCGGATAGATTGCCGACCTTTTTCTGCTGGTCGCCGCCCTTGAAATTGAATGCTCCGACATATGCCCTGCTCTGCATGGTGCGCTTGCCGAGCTCCAGAACGTCTAAACCACCCGAGATTTCCTCCCACACATTCTTGGATGGATCGAGTGTGTCTCTCGACTGGTCAACATAACCGATCACCACGGACTCGCCGATGCGCAACGTACCCGCGTCCGGCTTTTCCTGCCCGGTCATAATGCGAAACAATGTGGTCTTTCCCGCACCGTTGGGCCCGATCACGCCGACAATGCCGCCTGCGGGCAGATTGAACTCCATGTGCTCGAACAGCAGCCGGTCGCCATAGGCCTTGCTCACGTCCTTAGCCTCCACGACGGTCGCACCCAGGCGCGGTCCCGACGGGATGATGATCTGCGCGGGACCCTGGCGGTTTTCCTGCGATTTCGCGAGCAATTCTTCATAAGCGTTGATGCGCGCCTTGGATTTCGCCTGGCGCGCGCGCGGGCTCTGCTTGATCCATTCGCGCTCGCGGGCCAGCGTGCGCTCGCGCGCTTCTTCGCTTTGGCCTTCCTGCAGCAGGCGCTTGTCCTGCACGTCCAGGAACGAGGTGTAATTGCCCTCGTGCGGAATGCCGCGGCCGCGATCGAGTTCGAGAATCCAGCCGGTGACGTTGTCGAGGAAATAACGGTCGTGGGTCACGAGAACGATGGTGCCTTTGTATTCGCGCAAGGTGTGTTCGAGCCATGCGACGGATTCAGCGTCGAGATGGTTGGTGGGCTCGTCGAGCAACAGAATGTCGGGTGCTTCGAGCAGAAGCCGGCATAGCGCCACGCGGCGCTTCTCGCCGCCGGACAATTTCGAAACTTCGGCATCGGGCTCGGGACAGCGCAACGAATCCATCGCCATTTCGACCTGCGAATCCAGGTCCCACAGGCCCTGCGCTTCGATCTGATCCTGCAGCGACGACATCTCTTCCGCGGTCTCGTCGGTGTAGTTGGCGGCGATTTCGTTGTAACGGTCGAGAAGCGCCTTCTTGGCGGCCACCGCCGCCATCACATTGCCGAGAACGTCCGTAGACGGATCAAGTTGGGGCTCCTGCTGCAAATAGCCGACCTTGACGCCGTCGGCCGCCCACGCTTCGCCGGTGAATTCCTTGTCCATTCCGGACATGATGCGTAGCAGCGTTGACTTGCCCGCGCCGTTGACGCCGACAATGCCGATCTTCGCGCCCGGCAGAAAGCTCAGCCAGATATCCTTCAAGACCTGCCGGCCGCCCGGATAGGTCTTGGACAGGCCTTTCATCACATAGACGTATTGTACGGCCATGGCCTGCCTCTCGAAGCGTATGGAAGGCGCGGGTTGTAACGAAGCGCCCGGCCTATCGCAACGGTTTCGATGCAGGGCCAAAACCAGGGGAATATCCGACCGCGCAAGCCGCTATCGTGAGATGCGTGGCGACCCGACGCCTAAAAATTGATCTTGGCGCGCGAGATGACGGAAAGAGAATTGGTGCCGTTCTGGCCGGCGAGGTTCATCTGGTAACCGGCATTCGCCTGCAGCGCGAGCGCGCCGTTGAAGAAACTCGTCACATAACCCACTTCGAGATCCGTTTGCGGCGCCTGGCCCAAGAGCGATTCGCGACCGTGCGAGAAGATCATGTTGGCGCCCGTACCCAAGCCGTCAACTGACGGGAATCCGAAATCGCTGGAATAAACCTGAAGCGGACGAATGACCGCGAAGTCGATCGAATCGCCCCCGAAAACATTCTGCTTTGCGATCGCAAAGCTGTAGGAGCTGTCGTGCAACGTGTCACTGGCGGGTGCCAGGCTGTTGCTCCGCAAATCGAGGTTCGTGACCCCCTCGCTATACGTAACGGTCGTCACCCAGCCCTCGCCAAAACCAACGCGGGCCGACGTTCCAACGGTCGTATTTGCGGCCGATTTGGCGATCGCGAAGCCGTCCGAATCGCCGCTTCCGAGAGCGCCGTTCTGTTCCGAGGTCTGGCTCGCGACGATGCCCAGGCCGCCCCACGACGCGAAGTCCCAATCCGTTCCGACCATGCTCGTTCGCGCCGAGCGCAAATCGAATTGCTGCGGTCCGTCGAGCTGCGCGAGATCGGCAAAAGCAGGAACGTCCAGATCGAGATTTTGTGCGGTAAGCGTCGCTTCGCCGAACCGCACACGCAAACCGTCGCCAAGCGCGATCGTCGAGCCCGAATAACTGCCACTGCTCGTGAGTGCTGCGTAAGGCGCGCTCCACGCCGACGACGGCAGCAGCAGACTGTCGCTCGACGACACGTCGATGGGATCGAGCCGGCCCACCGAATCGAAATTGCTGCCGAAATCGACAACGGTTCCGGGCGTCAGAGAATCGAACACGTTTGCGCCGTCCTGCTGGCCAAACTGAGTCGGTGCGAACAATGCGATAAGGTCACGCGCCGGCGCGGTCGTGTCGGCTTGCGCGATTCCGCAAACCGTCGCGAACAACGCCACAACTCCCATTAATGCCCGAATACGCATGGATACCCCAACGCCCGCCGGCGCAGGAATCCCTGACCAACGAGAACAATCCGCAGAAACCTTAGCAGAAATGCCCTCGCGAGCAACGAAATCAAGCCTCCGACCTGTGACCTTACTGACACAACAGCCTACAACCATCACTCCGGAAACCCAGTCGTTCGTGGCAGTGTTTCCCAACGCCTGTGACAAGTGACGCCGCTCGAAATAGCATTTCGGCAGCCCCAATCCGTGCCTCCAGTTTGAGCCAGAAAGCGTTCTGATGCCCGAAATACCGCTCAAAGCCGCAATTATACCGGTCACGCCGTTTCGCCAGAATTGCTCACTCGTCTGGTGTACGCGGACTAGTGAAGCGGCAGTTGTGGACCCCGGAGGCGACCTCGCACGCATTCAGGATGCAATTTCGGCAAACGGAATTACAGTTAAGAAAGTGTTGTTAACTCATGGTCATTTGGACCATGCCGGAGGCGCAGCAAGACTTGCCCGGACACTCCGCGTGCCGATTGAGGGGCCACACCCGGACGATGCATTCCTGCTCGAAGGTCTCTCCGAACAAGGCCAGCGATACGGCTTTCAAGGTGGCGAATCTTGCAGCCCGGATCGCTGGCTGGCGGACGGCGATACGGTAAGCTTGGGCGAAATCGTCTTCGGCGTGCGTCATTGTCCAGGCCACACACCGGGCCATGTCGTTCTGTTTCATGACGAAGCCAAAATCGCATTTGTGGGCGATGTGCTGTTCAGGGGCTCCGTCGGGCGGTCTGATCTGCCGCGCGGCAACCACGAACAGCTTGTCCGATCGATTACCGAGAGGTTGTGGCCGCTCGGGGACGACATGCGCTTCGTGCCAGGACACGGGCAAATGTCGACTTTCGGCTGGGAGCGCAAAACCAATCCGTATGTGAGCGATCTGGCGCTTGGGCGCGCCTGATCGAAAAGGCTGCAAAGGGGCTCGAGGATTCACTCCAGCGTCAGAGCCGATATTGCGGCGCTCCGGCTAGGGTCCAGTCTGGACTCTCGTTTCGGAGCGTGCATGTTGCCGTCGCAAGAAAAAATTTGACGAGGAAGCCCCCATGACCGCCATCAATCCGGTTGCCGATTTGTCGAAAGACGGCGACGTCGCGGTTCTTACGCTCAATTCGCCTCCCGTGAATGCACTGTCGGCTGCCGTTCGCGACGGCCTTGCCGAAGGCTTTCACCAGGCCATCGCCGACCCGAGCGTCAAGGCGATCGTTTTAGTATGCGAAGGCAGGACTTTCATTGCCGGCGCAGATATCAGCGAGTTCGGAAAGGCGCCAAAAGGGGCAAGCCTGTTCGACGTGCAGAACGCAATCGAGAATTCACCCAAGCCCGTCGTCGCCGCGATCCACGGCACGGCCCTTGGCGGCGGATTGGAAGTCGCGCTGAGTTGCCATTATCGCGTCGCGGTTCCCTCGGCGCGCTGCGGTTTGCCGGAAGTGAATATCGGTCTGTTACCGGGCGCGGGCGGTACGCAACGTCTGCCGCGCATCGTCGGCATCGAAAAAGCACTCGAGATGGTCACATCGGGCCAGCATGTGCCGGCCAAGGTTTGCCTCGAGATGGGGCTCGTCGACGAGGTGGTGCCGGAAGGCAAGCTGCGCGACAGCGCGGTTGCATTCGCGCGCAAGATCGTGGCCGAGAAGCGGCCGCTCAAGAAAGTGCGCGACAGCAACGAGAAGGTCGAAGCCGCGCGCGGCAAACCCGAAATCTTCGCCAAATTCCGCAAGGACAATGCGCGCAAATTCCGCGGCTTCCTCGCGCCCGAATACAACATCCGCTGCATCGAGGCGGCGGTAAACAAACCGTTCGAGGAAGGAATCAAGACGGAACGCGAATTGTTCCGCGAACTCGTCACCGGCAATCAGTCGGCCTCCCAGCGTCATGTGTTCTTCGCCGAACGTCAGGCATGGAAAATCCCCGATGTGCCGGACGACACGCAAGTCATTCCGGTCAACAAGGTCGGCATCATCGGCGCCGGAACCATGGGCGGCGGCATTGCGATGAACTTCGCCAACGCCGGCATTCCGGTCACCATCGTCGAGATGCAGCAGGAAGCGCTCGATCGCGGGCTCGGAGTCATTCGCCGAAACTATGAGAACACGGCAAAGCGCGGCCGCCTCACGATGGACGATGTGGAAAAGCGCATGGCCCTGATCAAGGGTTCGCTCAATCTCGAAGATCTCGCCGACAGCGATCTCACCATCGAAGCCGTCTACGAAAACATGGACGTCAAGAAAGATATCTTCCGCAAGCTCGACGGAATCGTGAAACAAGGCGCGATCCTCGCGACCAACACCTCCGCGCTGAACATCGACCAAATCGCAAGCGTGACGAAACGCCCCGAAGCCGTGATCGGACTTCACTTCTTCTCGCCCGCGAATGTCATGCGGCTGCTTGAAGTCGTGCGCGCCGACAAGACCTCCAAGCCCGTGATCGCGACCTCCATGCAGATCGCCAAGAAGATCGGCAAGATCGCGGCCCTGGTCGGCGTTTGCCCGGGATTTGTGGGAAACCGCATTCTCGGCCAGCGCCAGCGCGAGGCGCAGAAGCTGATGTTCGAAGGCGCGATGCCGTGGGACATCGACCGCGTGCTTTACGATTTCGGCTTCCCGATGGGACCCTTCGCGATGAGCGATCTGGCAGGCCTCGATATCGGCTGGATCAAGGAGAAGTCGAAAGGCGAAACGATCCGCGACGTGCTCTGCGAAATGGATCGCCGCGGCCAAAAGACGGGCGCCGGCTATTACGACTATGACGAGAACCGCAACGCGAAGCCTTCGCCCGTCACGGAAAAGATCATCAAGGACTTCGTCACAAAGAGTGGCGTCAATCCGCGTCATATCTCGGACGAGGAAATTCTCGAGCGCACGATCTATCCGATGATCAACGAAGGCGCGAAAATCCTCGAAGAAGGCAAGGCGATCCGCGCCTCGGACATCGATATCGTCTGGATCAACGGTTATGGCTGGCCTGTCTATCGCGGCGGCCCGATGTTCTATGGCGACACGATCGGCCTCGACAAAGTTCTGGCCAAGATGAAGCAATGGCAGGCGCAGATGGGCGACGTCTACAAGCCCTCCGCACTGCTCGAACGCCTCGTCGCCGAAGGAAAACGATTCCAGGATTTGAAGTGAGGCGAATAGCGAATGGCGAGTGGCGAATAGGGATGAATGTTGAGCGAGCCGATCAACTCCTATCGGGATTTGAAGGTCTGGCAGGACGCAATGTCTCTTGCCGAATCTTGCTATCTGCTGACCAAAGAGTTTCCACGCGAGGAGATGTTCGGTATGACATCTCAAATCCGCCGAGCTGCTTCGTCGATCCCCGCGAATATCGCAGAAGGGCACGGACGAGAGGGTACGCGTACCTTTATACAATATCTGCGGATCGCCCAAGGCTCCCTAAAGGAAGTCGAGACGCATCTGCTACTCGCCGCGAGGGTGAAACTTATTTCCCAGCAGAGAATCGAAGCGGTTCTCGATGGTTACCAGCACCTCGGCCGCATGCTTCGAGCATTAATTCGCCGACTCGAGAAAAAGGTCGACTAGCAGACATGAGCATAGAGTCCCCCTATTCGCTATTCGCCACTCGCTATTCGCGAATCACCTAAACACACCGAGAGGACCCAACCATGCGTGAAGCCGTTATCGTCTCTTATGCCCGCACCGGACTTGCCAAGGCCGCGCGCGGCGGATTCAACAACACGTCCAACATGACCATGCTGGGCGCGGCCGTCGAACAGGCCGTCAAGCGCTCCAAGGCCGATCCGGCCGAGGTGGAAGACGTGGTCGCGGGTTGCGTCGCCGCTTCGGGCAATGTCGCGCGCGCGGCGGCCCTGCTCGCGGGCCTGCCGGTGACGACGTCGGGCTCGACGGTCAATCGCGCCTGTTCGTCGGGCCTCAACGCCATCGCGAATGCGGCGCGTTATGTGATGGACGACGGCGCCGACATTGTCGTCGGCTGCGGCGTGGATTCGATCACTTATCAGGGCGGCGGCGGCGGCGGACGCGAACCGAAGCTCGTGGAAAAATATCCGGACTTCTGGATGCCGATGATCGACACCGCCGACGTGGTCGCGGCACGCTACAAGCTGAGCCGCGAATATCAGGACCAGTATTCCTTGGAATCCCAACGTCGTATGGCCTCGGCGCAGCAGGCCGGAAAGTTCAAGGACGAAATCATTCCCGTGAAGACCCAGATGAAGAAGGTCGACAAGGAAACAAAGGCCGAGAGCTTCGTCGACTACACGGTCGATCGCGACGAATGCAATCGTCCCGACACCACGCTCGAAGGGTTAGCCAAGCTCGAGCCCGTCAAGGGTCCCGGCAAATTCGTCACGGCCGGCAATGCAAGCCAGCTCTCGGATGGCGCGGCTGCCGTCGTCATCATGGAAGCCAAGACAGCCGAGCGCCGCGGGCTGCAGCCCCTGGGCGCGTTCAAGGGCTGGGCGATTGCGGGATGCGAGCCGGACGAAATGGGAATCGGTCCCGTGTTCGCCGTACCGCGCCTGTTGAAGCGGCATGATCTCGCGGTCGACGACATCGATCTGTGGGAGTTGAACGAGGCATTTGCGAGCCAGTGTCTCTATTGCCGCGACACGCTTCACATCGATCCCGACAAATACAATGTGAACGGCGGCTCGATCGCCATCGGTCATCCTTTCGGCATGACGGGCGCGCGCCTCACGGGCCACGCGCTGCTCGAGGGCAAGCGGCGCGGCGCCAAGACCGCAGTGGTGTCGATGTGCATCGGCGGCGGCATGGGCGCGGCAGGATTGTTCGAAATCTACTAAATCCAATTCCCTGCTACGGTCCCGCCGCGCTGTGGGCGGGACCGTTTTCTTTTGAGGCGCGGTTCCGCTCAATAGCGGTCGGCGCCGACAATGCCGATCTGGGTTACTCCCGACCTCTCTGCATCGGCCAGGATCTTCGCGACGCCATCATATCGCACAAGACGATCTGCCGTCACATGGATTGCCGGTTGCGGAGATTGTTGCGCGGCAATCCGGAACAAACCGTCCAATGTCGCACGGTCCACCGCACGTCCGTTCCAGAACGTGGTGCCGTCGAAGTCGATCTGCAAAGTCGCGAAAGGCGGCGGCGCGAAATGGCGGGTGTTTGGCGCGGTGACGAGACTGATAACGTGGGTTTGCAGAGGCAACGTCATGATGAGAAGCGTAAGCAGGACAAGCATCACGTCGATCAGCGGCGTGCTGTTCATCTCCGGTGATACATCGCCGGTCGTTCCGATGCTTATGGCCATGGTTCCCTCCCTGTTGTCGAACATTGTCGCCGGGATTGTGGGGACAATGTGGCGGCACGATTCTCAGGGTTTACTGGCGTCATGTTGTAGGCCATAGAGACGGAATGTTTCACATCTTCCCCACCGCTCTTGCCACGCTGTTCGTTGCCGTCGGCCCGGTCGAAGTGGCGTCGATGTTTCTCGCGCTGACCGCAGGATTCTCGGTCGTGCACCGGCGCAAGCTCGCGATTATGGCAGCAACAACTGCGGGGCTCGTACTGCTCGCCTTTGCGTTCGGCGGTATCAAGCTCCTGTCCTTGATCGATGTGGGCCTGCCGGCGTTTCGCACGGCCGGCGGCGTTCTGCTCTTGATGGTGGCCGCCGAGCTTTTGCTGGCGAAGCATACGGCGCTGTCCTCGATCACCACTGTCGAGGAAAACGAAGCCAAGGTCCAGACCGATATCGCGATTTTCCCGCTGGCCATTCCGCTGACTGCAGGACCAGGCAGCATGACGGCTATCGTGCTCCTGATGGGCAAAGCACACACTGTCATCGACGAGGGTCTTGTGGTGGCGGCGCTGGCCGTTGTGATCGGCGTGACCTTCCTGTCGATGCTGCTGTCCGACCGGTTGATGAAAATCCTGGGCATCACGGGCGCCAATGTCGTCGCCCGCGTTTCCGGTATTTTGCTGGCGGCGCTCGCCATGCAATTCATTTTCGACGGATTGACGGCCAGCAAGATTTTCAGTTGAAACGCGGAATCGCTACGCCGCCGATTTTTGTCCCGGCCGGAATCGCACGTTCATCCGTTTCGGTCCGGAGATAAAATTCGACGGCAGCCACTCCGGCGTGCCGGCAATCTCGATACCCTGCATACGCGTCAGAACTTCGCTCAATACCGCATCGATTTCGATCCGCGCGATGTGCTGGCCGAGGCAGCCATGCGGTCCCGTGCCGAACGCGATCTGCTCGTTGGGCGTGCGCGACAAATCGAGCCGGTCCGGCGCGTCGAATTTCGCAGCGTCACGATTGGCCGAGCCGAAATACATCACGACCTTCTGGCCTTCGCGGATCGTCTCCCCGCCGAACTCGATGTCGCGCTTCGCCGTGCGGCGCATATAGACGACGGGACTCGTCCAGCGCAGCAATTCCTCGCGCGCCGCAGGCAGTCGCGCCGGAAGATCGGATTTCAGCCAGGCAAGCTGATCGGGATTCTCGAGCAGAGCAATGAGACCAGCCGACAAGAGATTGCGCGTCGTATCGCCGCCGGCATCGACCAGCAGCAGGAAGAACAATAAGAACTCGATATCGTCGAGACGCTTGCCGTCGACCTCTGCCTGCAACAGCTTGGTCGCGAGATCGTATTTCGGGCGCGCGCGCTTTTCCTCGATCACGCCGCGGCCGTATTGAAACATCTTGAGCACCGCTTCGGCGCCGGCATGCGCCGGCAGCGCCTCAGGCGCGGTGTGGATGATTTCGGTGAGCTTGTAGAGCTCGCGGCCGTCGTCCAACGGCAGGCCCATCAACTCGGCGATGACATAGGACGGCATCTCGCCCGCGATCTCGCTCACGAAGTCGCATTCGCCCCGTTCGATCACCGTATCCACGATCTGGCGGGCAAGCGCTTGCAGCCGTGGCGCGCGTCCGGCCGCAGGCCCGACGGTGAATTCCTGACGGATCAATTTGCGATACGCCGTGTGCTGCGGCGGATCCATCATCAGCATCATCTTGTAGCCGCCGAAATTCGCTTGCTGGTCCGGGGGCGGGTCCATGATCATGATCGTGGGCTCGGACGAGAAGGCCTGAAAGTTACGGTCGACGTCGTAGACGTCCTTGTAGCGGGTGACTGCCCAGAAACCGGGCCCATGCGGGTCCTCGTGCCAGAACACCGGCGCGTTCTCGCGCAGCCAGCGATATTGCGCGAAGGGATGACCGGCGGAAAAGCTTGCGGGATCGAGTAGATCGATTTTCATAGGATGTCACTCTCATTTTTTCTTCCGCAGCTGCAATCCCGCCCATAAAAGGATGCCGCCGAGAAGGATTGGAATGAAGCCAAAACTTAGTGCCTCGGTGATGGCCTGGAGAATGTTGCTCCAGTTGTTCCTGCTTATGGCTTCCGCCACACCCATGATTCCGAATAGCCCGGTGCAAAGGCCCGACGGCACGAGAATCAACAGGCCGATGACGACGAGAGCAATGCCGACACCCGTCAGGCTGCGCCTTTGTTTTGTGTCTGCGGGACCTTCAGGCGTGGACATGGACGGGCTCCCTCAGCTTCTTATCCAAGCCTTCGCGATAGAAAAGATTGTAGGTGTCGAAGGGGATGATTTTTCCTTGCGGCGTCACGAAATGAATGCACGAGCGTTTCACGGCGCCGATGCAGAAATTGAAACGGTCGAGGAACTGCACAATGACCACGCGGAATACCTTGTCGTAACCGAGGTCCTCGGGTACTTCCACCTGCGGCAGGCAGCACAAGAGATCGCCGAGCACCGATTTTGTCGCCTCGCCGGTCACCGACAATGACATCAGGTCGAACACGCGCCGCCTGAGCTCCGGATATTTCTCGAACGAGATCGTATTGGGCGAGGCCGCAAGAATTTCTTCTTTTGGAATGAACCGCGTGATCGGCGTGACATTCATGCCGTCGCGCAAACCGTAGCCGATCGCGATTTCGTCAGGATTGCAGGGCAACGGGATGATGTCGTCTTCGTTGAAGATGCCCGAGCGTAGCCCGATTTCGCGGCGGATATCCGTGAGCAGCATGCGGTCCGTATTCTTGTCGAAGCCGACATTGCGCCCCGCGTCCTGGATCGGCTGGAAAGTGATGCCACGCACGCAGGAATAGGTGAGCGCGTGGCGCACGATCTCGCCGATCTCGTCGTCGTTGACACCTTTTTTGACAACGCAGACAAGCGTGGTCGAAATGCCCGCCGCTTCCAGATTGGCGAGCGCCTGCTCGCGGATGCGCCTTAGATCGGCGCCGCGTAGATTCTCGAGCGCGGCGCGCCGCGTCGAATCGAACTGCAGATAGACTTCGAATCCCGGCCGTAGTTCGGCTAGCTGTTTGACGAAGTCCGGATCACGCGCGATGCGGATGCCGTTGGTGTTGATCATGACGTGGCGGATCGGCTTCGATTTCGCGAGCTTGAGGATTTCCATGATCTGCGGATGGATGGTGGGCTCGCCGCCGCTGATCTGCACCAGATCGGGCTCGCGCTCGCTCTCGACCAGCGTATCGAGCATAAACTCGATCTCGGCCAGCGTTCGCTGATTGGTGTGCGCCGGCGACGATCCCGCGAAGCAGACCGGGCAGGTCAGATTGCACACATCGTTGACTTCGATCAGCGCGAGGCAGGAATGCTGCTCGTGATCGGGGCACAAGCCGCAGTCGTACGGACAACCATGTTCGGTGCGACTCTGAAGCACCAGCGGGCGATCGCCCGGCTTCAGCCAGTCCTTGCAACTCTTGAAATACGCGACGTCGCTTGCGACTTTTGTCTTCTGCGCGCCATGCTCGTTGCACCGCTTGAGGAAAAAGACGTCGTTGTCTTCGAAGACGATCTTCGCCGGCACGAGGCGCAGACATGTCTCGCACAACGAAGTCGTCTGCCCGTAAAACGTGTAACCCTTAGACGGCCGCACGAAGTTCATGTTTCCACCGCATCATGAAAAAGCTGTATCCGAAGAGCACAACACAGATGACGTGAAAGATATTGAACGGTCCCAACACGGCGGGATAGGGCTTGAGAAATTCCCAGGCAAAGCGCTGCAGCGCATACCACCCGACGAACAGATAGAAGCCGTTTTGCAGGAAAAGTTCAGAGCGGTTCTGCAGAGCGCGCAGATAGACGACGAGGAATGCGAACATTGCCGCCGATTCATACAACTGCACGGGATGGCGCGCGATATGGTCGCCGAAGTCGACGCCCCAGGGCAGCATCGTCGGCGTGCCATAGGTGTAATCGGGAAGACCCGCGAAAAAGCACCCGAACCGTCCGACCGCGATGCCGATCGCCAGCGGTCCGACAAAGGGCAAGCCGGTCGATCCCGTGATTCCCGTCGCAAGTTTGTAAATCTCAACGGTGACAATGCCGCCTTGAACGAGCCGAAGGCGATTGCGCCTGCAATCGCGCCAATGGCGAGCGAGGTGAAGTACCAGGGGTCGCTGCGCAATGTCCTGCGCGGCGCGGCACCTTCGAGAAGCCCGCGCCGCCTGATCCACCAGGCCATGAGCGCCGCCGAGGCCCATGCCAGGAGGTCGAAAACCGTGTGGATCAGCATGCCGCCCCTGCCCGCGGGATCGACCGGAATCGGCGGCCCTTCCCACCGGAACTATAGCCTCCTTTAGACGTTGCGTCTTGGCGGGCCGCCCTCGATTATCTCGTTCGACGGGCGGCTTGCCGTCCGACACTCCAAGATTGCACAGCTCCATGTCAGACGATCCCGATCGACTTTGCATCAATACCATCCGCACGCTTTCCATGGACGCGGTGCAAAAGGCGAATTCGGGACATCCCGGCACGCCGATGGCGCTCGCGCCCGTCATGTACACTTTGTGGCAGCGCCATCTTCGCTACGATCCGGCCGACCCGCTCTGGCCGAACCGCGACCGTTTCATTCTCTCCGCCGGTCACGCCTGCATGCTGCTTTATTCGACATTGTTTCTCGCAGGAGTTCGCGAGGTCGACCGCAAGGGCGATTTGACCGGTGCGCCGGCGGTGTCGCTGGACGACATCAAGGCCTTCCGGCAACTCGACAGCAAATGTCCCGGCCATCCCGAGTACGGACGCACCACCGGCGTCGAAGCGACAACCGGCCCGCTCGGTCAAGGTTGCGGCTTGAGCGTGGGCATGGCGATTGCGGCTCTCTGGAAGGCGAAACATTTCAATCGTCCCGGCCTGCCGCTGTTCGACTATCGCGTGTTCGCCATCTGCAGCGACGGCGATATCATGGAAGGCGTTTCCAGCGAAGCGGCGTCCATCGCCGGACATCTTCGCCTCTCTAATCTCTGCTGGATCTACGACAACAACCACATCACGATCGAAGGCAACACGAAGCTCGCATTCGATGAGGACGTAGAGGCGCGGTTCAAGGCCTATGGCTGGAATGTGATCCAGGCCCCGGACGCAAACGATTGCACGGCGATCGACCACGCGTTGAGCGACGCTTCGGCGACGAAAGACCGGCCCACACTCATCGTCGTGAGAAGCCATATTGCTTACGGTGCGCCGCACAAGCAGGACACCAAGGAGGCGCATGGCGAGCCTCTCGGCGTCGACGAGGTCCGCGGCGCCAAGCGCGCCTATGGCTGGCCGGAGGACGCGACGTTTCTTGTTCCCGACGGCGTGCAACAGCGTTTCGCCGACGGGGTCGGCAAGCGCGGTCGGGACTTGCGCACGCAGTGGGACTCAATGGCAAAGAAATATCGCATCGAGGAGCCCGAACTGACCGCGACGCTGGAATCAATGCGGCGTCGAGAATTACCGGAGAATTGGAATGTGAAGATCGAGGAGTTTGCACCGGATGAAAAAGGCGTTGCCACGCGAGACAGCAGCGGCAAGGTGCTGAACGAGATCGCCGGCGCCCTGCCCTGGCTCGTGGGAGGAGCGGCGGATCTCACGCCCTCCACCAAGACCGACATCAAGGGCGCCGGCGACATCGAAGCGGGGCAATTCGACGGTCGTAATTTCCATTTCGGCATTCGCGAGCACGCCATGGGCGCAATCGTGAACGGGCTAACGCTCTCCGGATTGCGCGGCTATGGCTCGACCTTTCTGGTCTTCAGCGACTACATGAAACCCGCCATCCGGCTTTCCGCCCTGATGGACATCCCCAGCATCTGGGTCTTCACCCATGATTCGATCGGCCTCGGCGAAGATGGCCCCACCCATCAACCGATCGAGCAATTGATCGGCCTGCGCGCCATTCCCGGTCTAATTGTCTTGCGTCCCTGCGATGCCAACGAAGTGGCGGAAGCCTGGCGCGTGGTGGCGAAACTCGCAGACCAGCCGGCAGCTCTCGTGTTGACCCGCCAGAAGCTGCCGACGCTCGACCGCACCAAATATGCAAGTGCGAAAGGCGTTGCACGTGGCGCGTATATTCTCAGCGAAGCGTCCGGCGGCGCGCCGCGGGCGATCCTCATCGCAACAGGCAGCGAAGTGCAGCTTTGTCTCAAAGCCCAGGATGCGCTCGCCAAGGAGGGCATCCGCGTTCGAGTCGTCTCGATGCCGAGCTGGGAATTGTTCGACGCGCAGGACAGGGGCTATTGCGACGGCGTGCTGCCGCCCGATCTTATCGCCCGCGTTTCGGTCGAAGCATCGGCCAGCCTGGGCTGGGAGCGCTACACGGGACTTACGGGCGCGCGCATCGGGATGCATAGTTTCGGCGCATCGGCGCCGGGCGAAGATGTCTTTCGCAAATTCGGAATCACGGCGGAAGCCGTCGCCCAAGCTGCACGCGATCAAATTGCCCGGAAGGCCACATGAACCCGCTCAAGGAACTCGAGAAATACGGTCAATCGATCTGGCTCGACTATCTGAGCCGCGAACTTCTACGAAGCAGCGACTTCAAACAATCGATCGTCCGCGACGGTTTGAAGGGCATGACGTCCAATCCATCGATTTTCGAGAAGGCGATCTCGCAAGGCAAGGAATATGACGACGACATCAAGGTCTTCGTCGAGCGGGGCGAAGACGTCGGAACCATCTTCCGCCGTCTCGCGGTGCGCGACATCCAGGATTCCGCCGATGCCTTCAGGCCCGTCTACGACACGACGAATCGCGTTGACGGATTCATCAGCATGGAAGTCTCGCCCTATCTCGCGAGGGATACCGCCGGCTCCATCTCGGAAGCGCGCTCGCTGTGGGACGAAGTTCGCCGCGACAATCTGATGATCAAGGTTCCCGGAACGGAACAGGGCATTCCCGCGATCCGCGAACTGATCGGGCGGGGAATCAACGTCAATGTCACGTTGCTTTTCGCGCGCTCCATGTATGGAAAAGTGGCGGAGGCCTATCTCGCGGGTCTCGAAGCGCTCGATGCGAACGCGGATCTAAGCCGCGTGGCGAGCGTCGCGAGTTTCTTCGTCAGCCGCATCGATACAAAAGTCGATGCGGCAATCGACGAGAAACTCAAGGGCAACGCCGGCACGAATTACGACCGACTGGCCGCCCTGCGCGGTAAGGCTGCCGTTGCAAACGCAAAACTCGCCTACCAGCAATACAAAACCATATTCTCCGGTCC